>NZ_JAGGOO010000038.1 GCF_018614415.1 Streptomyces sp. ISL-12 | reverse complement strand
TATGGGCGTTTGACCGCCATATGACTCTAGGTTTGGGTCGGCTCCATAAGCCAGAACGATTGCAGTCAGCGCACCATGCAACCGGCATCCAGACTGCAACACCGAATCCCCTTCAACTTCGATCGCGTGACCCAGTAGAGTAATCTCAAAACATTTCTCGTTTGGATCCGCTCCAGCGTCAAGGAGCACGGACAGTTCCTCATAGTCGCAATTTTCGACCGCCTGGTGGACCAACGTCCATGGTTCTACGTCCAAGAGAATTCCTTCCTCTAAACAGAAAGTCGATCGAGGTCCCCTTCGGTACCATCTGGACCGGAACCCCCGATGTCGCGCTCTACACCACAGCACCCGTCGGCGTGGTCATCCCCGCCGACACCGAAGCCGACTGGGCGCAGCCGTGCCCGGTGGAAGAAGGTCGGCGGTCCCCGCTCGTCACTCTTCAGACCGACCCGGCCTGAGACACGGGCTTCCGGTCGACGACACCGCCCTTCACCGTATCCGGCGGAAGGGGCGGAGTCGTGGGCAGCCAGTTGCTGAGGCGGGACTGGCCTGGGGCTTGACCGGCCTCTGGTCGCGGTCCCGCTTCTCTCCAGACTGCCGCCACACCGCTGTGTCCGGTCCGTCCCAAAGAGTTGTCCCGTAACTGCTGGTCAAAGTGGGCCGTTGGCGCCGGTCGACGTTAGCCGAAGAGGAGGTCGACGTCCTTCTCGATGCAGAGTTGCAGGACGACCACGAACTGGCGGGCGTCGTCGAGGTGCCGCTGGAGGAGCGGGTCGATGCTTCCCTCTTGAGGTTGGTCGGCGATCTCCTGCAGGCGGGGCAGGATCGCCGCGCACTGGACCGGCGTGAGGTCCGGGCCGTCGTCGTCGGGATGATTGAGGAGTGGTGCCAGGGTGGTGGAGACGTCTCTCCAGGAGCGCTGTCCGCCGAAGCCGTCCATCTCGTTTAGTTCGAAGCCCTCGGCCTGCGCCAGCCACCGCCGGAACACTCCAAAGCGTGTGTAGGACCAGGACACGTCCGGGCTGCTGGTGTCGCCGTCTCCTGGGAACAGAACGAGCCCCACGTGTCCTCCTCGTTGACCGAGCCCACAGGGTCGGCCTGAGGGAAGGGCGACGGCAACTGAAATGTTCTCCCTGTGGCTGGTGTGATCACAGCGTCGGAGCCGTCCTGGATAGCCCCGTTCGCCGGGCTGAGCTAGCGTCAGCTCGGGAAGCTGATCACCGTGCTGCGGCGCGAGGGTGCGGACCCGGTTCGCAAGGGCTGGCCGTGGAGCCTGCCGCTGGAAGACCGTGCGCTGCTGGTCGCCGTCTACTGGCGGACCAACCTGACGCTGCGCCAACTGGCACCGCTGTTAGGGACGTCGAAGTCGGCCGCCGACCGCATCATCGAGCTCCCCGAGCCGAAGGTGCGCCCGCATCCTGATCCTCCGCCTTCGACGGGGTCCGGCAGAGGCCAGAGCCCTACGCACTGGGAATGCCTCTACCCTAACCAGCACCAAGACACAGGATGACCTCATGCAGTCACCACTCGCAATCACGTGCGACCGGCGACAGGTCGGACCGCTTGGGTTTCCGTGCGAATGGTGCTGGCGCCGCCGCGGCCGTGGCCGTCCATCCCCGCTTACGGTGCTGTGGCGATGAGTTCGATTTCAAAGCCGTCGCGGTTCTCGAGGTAGGCGGCGTACTGCTGGGGGCCGCCGGCGTGGGGGTGTCGTTCGGGGAACAGCAGGGTCCAGCCTGCGCCGGAGGTCGCCTTGTCGGTAAGGGCGTCCACGTCGGTGCGGGTGGCGACGTGGAAGGCGAGGTGGTTCAGTCCGGGTGCGCAGCGGTCGTGGCGGGGGTGGGTGAGGGCGGGGGACTGTTCGAAGACGAGGTAGGTGGTCGCGTGGCGCCAGCTTCGGCCTGCGGCCCAGCTCTGGTGGAGGGTGTAGCCGAGGGCTTCGAGGAGCCAGGCCCAGTCTTCGATGGCCCGCTGGAGGTCGGGGACCCAGATCTCGACGTGGTGCAGGCCACCGTGAGGGGCTCCTGCCGGCCCGTCGGCGGCTGTGGGCGAGGTAGGGGGCATGGATGGGGGTTCCTCATTCGCGGGTGAAGGCTGGCAGGGAACTGTACCGGCGCGCTGGCAGGCGAAGGACCGGGCTCTACCGGCCCTGCTCGGGAAGTGCTGAGGGGGCGGGTGGTGTGAGCAGTGCTGTCCGGCTGCCGGGGAGGTATCGGGCGCACCGTGGCCGTGCGCCGTTTTCACTCCATTGTGGGGTGGGTGCGGGGAGCTGGGACGGGTGATGCGGGTGAACGCGGACGCCTGGCGCTGCATGTCATGCACGGGCGAACACAGAGACGGTTTTCTCGCTGCGGGTAATTCTTTAGGGCAAGGAGAATGGTTTTTCCGAAGTGCGCCCTCTGTGCGCCGCTTCATCTTCCGGCAGTTACTCCTTGCGTAGAGACATCGCCGGGCCGGAGACTTCTTGCACAGTCCAACCAGTGTCTCCGGAAATCGTCAGGACGGTTCATGCCGGATTCTTCAGGGATTTCTCTCACTGAACACTCCAGTGCTCCCGTGAAAGCGCGCATGATTCAGGCTTTTCCTACCCCCGTGGCGTGTCTTTCTTATCCGAAGGCCGGTGAACTCAACGGGCGGCTGAAGGATCTGGTCATGTCCCGGGTGAAATCCGGGGGAAAGGATTTCGGGTACAAGAGGGAGTCGGCGGGGGATCTGGCGTCGTGGGGTGATCCGGGGCTGGTGGAACTGACCCGGTGGGTGGGCCGGATGGCCGCCCAGCTGGTCGAGAAGCTGGCCGGGGTGCCGCTGGCGGAGGCGTACCTGCGGTCCCGAGAGGGTGAGAGCGGCAGCGGGAAGGCGCCGGTGGTGGGCGTCGTGGCGAGCCGGAGCTGGGCGAGCGTGTACCACAGCGGGGACCGGCACGAGCCGCACTTCCACCCCAATACGGCCTGGTCGGCGATCTACTACGTGGCCGCGCCGGGGCCCTGCGAGCTCGATCTGCTGGATCCGCGGCCCTTTGTCGACTACTTCGACGCGGGTATTTCGCTGGCCGGGGAAGACCAGAGGGTCCGTCTGACGTGTACGCCGGGCGACCTGGTGCTGATTCCTGGCTGGCTGCGGCATGCGGTACCCGCATTCCAGGACGACGGGGTGCGTATCTCCCTCTCCTGGAATCTGAACTACATGGCACGGTCCGGCTGAACAACCCGCCTGGCGGCCGGAGAACAAGGACAGCGAGTAACCCGAGGAATCGAAAAAGGGAGCCAGTCATGGCGCGTAACGTGCAGTTCTTCACCACCGACACCGACGACGGGACGATCTCGGTGGTGGCGAAGACCGGGCCGGGCGAGCACCGGCGGATCGAGCAGATCCGGGTCGGCAACGCCCCGCGGGGCGGGGTGAAGTTCACCGCGGACGGGCGCGGGTTCGTGTGCAACACCTCGCAGAACACCGTGTCGGAGATCGACGCGGTGGCGTTGGAGGAGGTGCGGCGGATCGAGGTCGGACACGGGCCGCGGGGCCAGGGGCTGCTGCCCGGGGACCGCTACCTGCTGGTGTCGAACTCGGGCAGCGACACCGTCAGCATCGTGGACCTGGAGCTGAACACCGAACTGCGTCAGGTGCCGGTGGGCCGGGACCCGCGGCACATGGGGATCACCGCCGACGGCCGTACGGCGTACGTGTGCGTGTGGGGTGCGGGGTACGTCAGCAAGCTCGACCTGTCGTCTCTGGTGGACGACGAGGACCCCGCCGGGGTCACCGAGGTCGCGCAGATCCCGGTGGACCGGTACGCCCACCCCTACAGCCTGGCCATCGACCCGTCAGGCCGGCGCGTGTTCGTCGCCAACACCCAGGCGCCGTACGTGACCGTGATCGACACCGCCACCGACGAGGTCACCAACGTCGACATCGGGTTCATCGGCGGCCGTGCGGTCCAGTTCAGCCCCGACGGACGGCACGCGCTGCTGACGGTGGAGACCGTCAGCCGCGTCTACGTCATCGATGTGCAGACGCTGGAGGTCACCCGGCACATCCCGGTGGGCGCCGGGCCGCGCGGTCTGGTCGTCGACGCCAGTGACGAGACCGCCTACGTCACCAACTTCTCCCGGGCCACGGTCCTGGGCCTCGCGCCGGAACTGGACTACGAGCCCAACACCCTCACCGTGATCGACCTGTCCTCGGCACCACTGGACCGCGACGAGGACGTCTTCGACTGCGAGCCCATCGTCGTCGGCTACGGACCCTGCTCGGTGACCATGTTCGACCTGGACACGCTGCCGGAAGACGAACGCACGCGCCGCGCGGACCGCATCCGCGCCTGACCCCCCCCATGAGCGCGTTCCCGCGCGGTGCCCGCGCGGGAACGCGCCGTTCTCACCGACCGCTGGTCCGACGCACAGGAAGCACACTGCCGTTTTGGCCGAGATCGAGTTCACCGCGCTGTATCCGTGGTCGCTGCTGCCCGACAAGCCACGCGTCGACCGGGCAGCAGCCCGGGCCGAACGCGACCTGTACACAGCGGAGTTCCGGCATGTCCGCATCACCCGTCTGCCTGAGGACTGCCCGCCCTGGGCCTTGGGCCGCACGCTGGGATGGACGGTGCGTTCCCCGGTCAGCTGCACCATGACTCCGCTCACCGACACCGACGTCGGCGTTCCGGACGGGGAGGATGCGCGGGCGGTGAGCCTGCGGGCCGGAGGCGGCCAGATGTGGCGCCGCGGGACCGACTGGATCTCGGTGGCCGACGGCCACTGGCTGCGGCTGTACGACTTCCGCAACGCCGACGGCACGTGGGAGGCGATGTTCCTGCCCAACGGGCAGGGCAGCGCCGAGTGGCGCCTCGGCATCGCCGTGACGTGCGCCGAACCCTACTTCCTGATGGTGCTGCCGCTGGACCCCCCGCTGGAAGGGCTGGACGTCCCGGTCGGCATCCTGGGCGCGAAAACCGTCAACGCCATGACCGCCGGCGGAGGTATCAGCATCGCCGTCCGGCCCACCCGGCCCCTTGAGGTGCGCCGCGGTCAGCCGGTCGCCCGGCTCGTCCTGCTGCATCCCGACACCCTGCGCGCCAACGCCGCCACCACCCCCTGCCCGGCGTCATGAGCGCGCCTCGGCTCCGGCCCGGCGGCACACCGGCCCTCCTCCTGCGGCCGCCGGCCGCTCCTCTGCTGGCTCTGGCGTTCGCGGCCCGCACCGTCGCCGCCGTCCTGCCGATCACGCTGCTGCTCGCGCTCGCCGACCGCTACGGCTACGCCCGAGCCGCACTCGTCGGCGGCAGCCACACCCTCGTACTGGCCTTCCTGGTCCCGCTGCGGGGCCGGCTCCTGGACCGCTACGGGCACCGGAACGCCCTGCCCGTCATGGCCGTCGTGGCCATGACGCTGACAACGGTGGCCGCCGTCAGCGTCACCGCCCGGTGGCCCTGGTGGACCACCTTGCTCCTGGTCATCACCGCGAGCATGAGCGGGCCGCCCCTCAACGCGGCCCTGCGCTCCTCCTGGCGCCGTCTCGTCGCCCCGACGCACCTCAAAGCAGTGCACACGGCCGACAGTGTGCTGGAGGAAGCCGGCTTCGTCGCCGCCCCGCTGGCCGCGGGCACCGCCGTGACCCTCCTCGACGAGGTCACCGCCTACCAGACGGCCGCCGCCTGCTACCTGCTGACCATGGCCCTGTACCTCGCCGCAGCCCGGCACTGGGGCCTGGCCCACACCCGGCCTCCCGCACCTGCCGAACGCAGCCGGGCGGCACGGCGCGCGCACCGGTGGCTCGGCCCTCTGGCCCAGCCCCGCATCCTTATGATCATGCTGCCGCTGCTCGTCATGGGCTGCCTGTTCGGCGGCACAGGCATCTACGTGCCCGCCTACAGCCAGGCCCACCACGCCACCGCACAGATCGGCCCCCTGCTCGCCGCAATCTCAGCCGGCGGCGTGCTCGGCGGCCTCCTCTACGCGGCCCTGCCCACCCGCCGCCTTCCGCCCTGGACCCTCTACCGGCTGCTGACCGCGGGCTTCGCCCTGCCCGGCTGCTTCCTGCTGTTCGCCCGCCCGCCCCTGCTGCTGGCCGCACTGCTCCTGCTGTCCGGCCTGTTCGTCACCCCGCTGTTCATCACCGCCTTCCTCCTCCTGGACGCCACCGCCACCGACGACGTACGCACCGAGGCCAACACCTGGGTCGGTGCCAGCACCGACATCTCCAACGGCATCACCGCCATCGCCATCGGCGCCCTCACCGCCGGCCAGCACTTCCACACCGCCCTCACCGTCCTGTCGGCATGCGCCGCCTGCGGCATCCTGACCGCCCTCCTCCTGCCCTCACCCCCACCACCCCCTGAGAAAGCCCCCAACGACACCCCTCAGCCCGGCCCCGGCCGTGAAGTACCAGCCGGCTCATGACAGCGCCGGTGTGCCTCTCCCCCGGCGAAGCACGGCGTATCGCCATCGCCGCGACGCTCCTCGACCCCGGCGCGGACAGCCTGGACAGCCTGCTGGAACGGCTGCGGATCATCCAGCTCGACTCGATCACCACCCTGGCCCGGGCCCACCAACTCACCCTCACCGCCCGCCTCCCCCACCTCACGGCCCCGCAGGTGGACACCCTCCTGCAGGACGGCCCCCAGCCCCTCACCTTCGAATACCCCGCCCACGCCCACGCTCTGGTCCCCCTCGGCGACTGGCCCCTGTGGGCGTTCCGCCGACGCGCCGCCCGCCGGCGCCCCGAATACCCGCCGCCCGCCGAACGCCGCAGGATCCTCGCCCTCCTCGGCGAACACGGTCCACTGCCCCTCCGCGGCCTGCGCCCGCCCAATGCCCCGGCATCCGCCGGCTGGACCTGGGGACCGGTCAAACAGGCCGTGGAGTTCATGCTGTGGGCAGGAGACCTCATCTGCGTGCGCCGTACGACCGGCTGGCAGCGCCTCTTCGACCTCCCTGAACGCCACCTGCCCGCCCACCTGCACACCGACGCCCTCACCGACGACGCATGCCTGACCGATCTCCTCGGCCACGCCGGACGCGCCCTGGGCGCCGCCACAGCCACAGACCTCGCCGACTACCTCCGCATCCCCGCCCGGCACGCAGCCCGGCTCCTGCCCCAGACCCTGCTGCTGCCCGCAACGGTCCCCGGCTGGACCGAACCCACCTGGGTCCACCCCGACGCCCTCCACCCGCCCCACCCCGCCCCCGGGCAGGCACTCCTTCTGGGCCCCTTCGACAACCTGATCTGGAACCGCCCCCGCACCCGCCGCCTGTTCGGATTCACCCACATCCTGGAGGCCTACAAACCCGCCCACCGCCGCATCTACGGCTACTACGTCTGCCCACTCCTCACCGACGACCGGCTCACCGCCCGTGCCGACCTCACCCGCACCGGACACCACCTCACCGTCCTGCGCACCCTGCCCGAACCAGACGCACCCCACGACACCCCGCAGCGCATCACCCAGGCCTGCCACCGGCTCCAGAAAGCGCTCGGCCTCCAGAGCACCGGACCGAGCGGCGCCGGCTGGGCTCGGTATTCAGCAGCACCGCAACGAGATTCGGGCAGCGTACGGGCCGGGTCTGGAGAGCCTGCTGGGCGGAGGTGAACAAGCTGGAGCGGAGCGGCAGGCTGACAGACCGCATAACGGCGTGGGAGAGTCCCGCGCACCCATCCGCGAACAGATCCGCGGGCAGCTCCAGCCGGCGTTCGAGAAGGCCCTCGCCGACATCTTGGCCCTCGAGGACCCAGTGGCCCGTGACAGAACCGCCCGCGCTCTGCAGGCTGCTTTGACCGAGGCGATTGCCGAGCCGCTCACCCGGACCAAGGCCGTCCGGCAGCAGGCCGTGCTGGAGTTACGCCAGAGCCTCACTCTGGCCAAGGTCGCCGAGTTGCTCGGGCTGTCCGTCGGCCGTGTCGACCAGATCGCCAAGGGCAAGTAACGGTGGCAGAAGGCAACACCGGTGGCTCCGTGCTGTCCGCGCAGGAACGCCTCGCCGCGCTGCACCAGGTGATCATCCCGGAGGCGACGAAGAACTCCGTCCCGCAGAAGAGGCCGGTCGTGCTGTTCGTGGCCGGGCAGCCCGGCGCGGGCAAGACGCGGGTGGCCGATCTCTTCCAGGCCGTCCTGCACTACCGCGGCGGCTGCGTACGGACTGCACCTCTACCTCGACCTGTCCGTGGCCCGCTTCCTCAAACTGCGCCGCACCGGCCGCACGCCCGAGCCGGCCGACTTCGACCACGACTTCCCCGCTCTGGTCGCCCGCACCCTCACCGACCTGACCGCCGACGAACGCTACGTCCTGCGCTCGGTGAGCCTGCTGGACGCCTTCGACATCGCGCTGGCCACGCGTACCGCCGGCCTCACTCACCAGGCCCCCGCCCAGCGGCTCGCCGAACGCCCCCTCGTCCGCGAGAACCCCTTCGGGCTGTGGCCCTACCACCTGCACGCTCTCCGCTCCGCCGTCCGCAACGCCGACGACACCACCGACGACCGCTGGAGCGAGGCCGACTGGCAGCAGGCCGCCCACCGCGCCCACACCGCCCTCGGCGACCAGTGGCGCAACACCACGGCCCCGGGCCGGCTGCTGCTCGTCGCCTGCCTGCGCCAGGGCCTGCGCCTGGCCCGCGACCATCACCTGGACCTGGACTGGCTCACCGAGGCGGCCTGGGCCTACGTCGGCGACTCCGTGTGGGAACCCATCGCCCCGCCCGACGCCGGCACCGACCTGCCAGGCCTGGCCACCCCGGCCAACGCGCTCACCGAACTCCTGCACACCCTCGCCCGCCGCCAGCACGAACACCGCGCCCGCACCGTCGACCGGCTCACCGCCGTCCTCGACACCCGCCTGCTGCCGCCCGAGCTGACCGAGATGGCCGTCTACTACCGGGCCAAGGCCGAACGCGACCTCGGCCGACCGGACCACTCACGCCGAGGGATGCAGTACGTCGCCGACCGCGGCGGCCGGCTCGCCCCCGCCGCCCGCCGCGGCCTGGCCCACCTCGCCCGCCTCGCCGGCGACTTCCCCACCGCCCTCGCCGCCGCCCGGACCCTCGGCTGGGCAGGCCGCCACCACCGTGTCGAAGGCGACCTGTGGTGGCCCCACGGCGACATGCACCGCGCCGCCACCGCCTACACCGCCGCCCGCACCGAAGCCGAAGACCACGGCATCACCGGTGAACGCGCCACCAGCCAGGCCCAGCGCGCCTTCACCCTCGCCTTCACCGACCCCACCGCCGCGGCCGCCGACATCGACCTCGCCCACCAGTACCTGACCGGCCTCGTACTCCGCGTCACCACCGCCACCGTGCGAACCGCCGAACTCCTGCGCGATGCCGGCACCGCCCGCGACGTCACCGACCGCGCCGAACGCCTCCGCACCGACATCCGTCTCGCCGGCGTCACCGCCGCCGAACCCGTCCTCGAACTCGCCCTGGCCTTCTACCACGCCGTCACCGGCGACGACGACCAGCTCACCGCCTGCATCACCCGCCTCAACGCCCTCACCGCGGGCGGCGACTACGCCCACTACATGGCCGACCGCCCCCTCACCGAACCGCCGACGGCCCGCTGGATCGACGGCGAGGACGCCGTACGAGACCGGTGGCGCACCCTGGTCACGAACCGGAGGGCGCGCTTGTTCCCCGGATCCCCCTGACGGCAGCACCGTCCGCTCCGCGTACTGCTGCTCGGCAGCGCACATAGCTGTGGCCCCGGACAGGCCCCCGCAGCAGGGCCCCGCTCGTGCGCCGTCGGTGCGGGAGGTGGTGGAGGGTCCGGTCGGCGAGCGGTGGCGGGCGGTGGTCGCGGCGTCGCGGAGCTGGCCGCTGCTGCGGGCCACGCCGGGGCCGGCGGCATGGCCCGAGCAGGAGACGAGAAGCCCATGGCGATGACGACGGCACCGGCATCACCCGGCACCCCCAGGATGACCGCGCTCGCGGAGGACGAGGCGCTGCTGTGGCCGTGGTGGTCGCAGCAGGCCGCGGAGACGGTCCGGCTGCTGCTGGAGGAGGGCGACATGGCGGCGGCCGGACCCGGTCACCCGCTGATCGACGCCTGTGAGGAGCTGGCCGCGGACGTCCTGGCGCCGGGACGGCTGGTGATGCTGTGCGACTCGGGCACCGCCGCGCTGGAGACGGCGTACGCCGCGCTGGGGCTGGATGCGGGCAGCGACGTCCTCGTCGCGTCGCACTCCTTCCGGTCGACGGTGACGGCGATGCTCCCCACGGCCTGGTGCCGGTGCTGTGCGACAGCGACCCCGTGACCGGCGGGATCGCTCGCCGACGCCGCCGCCCGCCTGACGCCGCGCACGGCGGCGCTGACCATCACGCACACCTGGGGCCGTCCCGTGCCGTTGGACGCGGTGCGCCGTTTCTGCGCTCGGCATCAGCTGGCCCTGGTGGCGGACTGCTCCCACGCCCATGGACTGGCCTGGCGGGACCGGCCGGTGGGCTGTGCGGGAGATGTGACGGTCTGGTCGTGCGGCACCTGGAAGATGGCCTCCGGCGGGAAGGCCGGGCTGCTGGCGACCGGGCACCGCGACGTCTGGGAGCGGGCGCTGGTCCTGTCCCAGCCCAAGCACCGGGCCCTGGCCCGGGTGCGCGACGAACGGCTGCGGGCCCTGGCCCGGACGGGCGCCGGGCACACCCGGCGGGCCAGCCCGGCTGCGGCCGTCCTCGTCGCGGACCACCTGCGGCGACTGCCGCACACCCTGGCGACCAAGAACGAACGGCAGACGGCCGTCGAGGAGCTGCTCGCCCGGCACCTGCCCGCGCTGGCACCGCTGCCGCAGCCCGCCGGCCGCACGGCGGGCGCTCTGTACAAGTGGCACTGGCGTACGCCCGCCACCCACTCCCCCGAGGCGGTGATGGCGGCGCTGCGCGGCGCCGGTGTCCGCGCGGGGCTGCCGTCCCGGCCCCTGCACGAGACACCGCTGTTCACCGACCCCCGTATCGCCGCCGCGATGGGCTGGCGCATCCCGCTCCCGGAGGCCGGCTCCTTCCCCGGCACGGCCCGGCTCCTGGACCGCCTGGTGGAGCTCGATACCCGGGACGCCTACGAGCCGCTGCCCGACGGCGACCCGGACCCCTACGACCATGCGCTGGCCGTGGCCGCCGAACATCTGGCCGCGCGGCCGGAACCTGACACACCGACGACAGAGGGGACACCGTCATGGACTGGCCGTTCACGCCGCTGAGGCTGCGCGACGTCGAGCTGCGCAACCGGCTCGGCCTGCCGGCGATGAGCACCTACCAGGCCGCTCCGGGCAGCCTGCCCGATCCGCGCTGGCACCTGCCGCACTACCAGACCCGCTCCATCGGCATGGGCCTGGTCGTCGTCGAGGCCACCGCCGTCGCCCCCGAAGGGCTGGCCACCCCGGACGATCTGGGGCTGTGGAACGACGACCAGGCCACGGCGCTCGCCGGGCTCGCAGAAGTGATCGCCGCCCAAGGCGCCGTGCCCGCACTCCAGCTCTCCCACGCCGGCCGCAAGGCCTCGCGCACCCGGCCCTGGGGCGCGCGGGCCGACGTCCCGCTCACCGAGACCGACGGCGGCTGGACCTGCCATGCTCCCTCCCCGCTCGCCTTCGCCGCCGGCTACCGCACCCCCGCCCCGATGACACCGCAGCAGATCTAGGAGACCATCCGCCAGTTCGCCCAGGCCGCCGCCCGGGCAGTTGCCGCCGGATTCCGCGCCGTGGAACTCCACGCCGGGCACGGCCGGCTCCTGCACTCCTTCCTCTCCCCCATCGCCAACCGGCGCGAGGACACCTACGGCGGCGACTTCACGGGCCGGGCCCGCATGCTGCGCCAGACCGTACGCGCGGTGCGCACCGCCCTGCCCGACGCCCTCCCCCTCCTCGTGCGTCTGTCGTGCCGGGACTTCCAGCCCGGCGGCTGGCGTCTTGAGGACACGCTGCGGCTCGTGCCGCTGCTCGCCGCGGACGGCGCCGACCTGATCGACTGCACCTCCGGCGGGATCGCCCGCCCCGAGACCCGCCCCACCGGACCCTGCTGGCAGGCCCCCTACGCGGCCGTGGTCCGCCGCCGCACGGGCGTGCCCACCGCGGCTGTCGGCAAGATCACCACCCTGGAACAGGCCCGCGGCCTGCTGGACGACGGCTCCTGCGACCTGGTCCTGATGGGACGCCAGTTGCTGATCGACCCGATGCTCCCCGCCCGCAGCGCTCCCGGCCTCGCCCCCGCCCCCTACCAGCGGGCCCTGGCCACGGCCGCCGTGCCGGGCGACGGCCACCTGCCCCCGGAACTGTGACCAACGGCAAGAGGGAGATACCGCTCATGCTGTCCTGCACGACGCCGGACTGATCTTCGTCCGCACCCGGAAGACCGCGGGCACTTCGGTGGAGATCGCCCTGTCCCGCCACGCCGGCGAGCGGGACGTCATCACCTCGATGTCACCGCGCGACGAAGCCCTCAGGGCGGCCGAAGGCGGCCGGCCCCCGCAGCACCACCTGCTCCCCGGCCATACCCCCGGCCCCGAGCCGGTACCGCCCGGGCGAGGGCCGGGCGTGCGCTACTACAACCACATGCCCGCCCACGAGATCCGCACCACGCTCGGGGCCGGCACCTGGGACCGGTACGTGACCGTGTGCCTGGAACGCAGCCCCTACGAGAAGGTCGTCTCCCTCTACTTCCACCGCCACCGCAGCGCGCCCCGTATCGGCCTGGAGGCGTTCATCGGCTCCGGCGAGTTCCGCGACGCGCTCAACTGGCCCCTCTACACCGACGCGGCGGGCTCGGTCCTGGTCGACGTCGTCATCCGCCACGAACACCTCCAGGCGGGCCTGGACGCGCTGTGCTCCCGGGTGGGCCTTCCCCCGCTCACACTGCCCCGCGCTAAGACCCAGTTCCGGCCGCCCGGAAGCCACTACCGCCACCTCCTCAGCCCCGCCGCGCGCCGGGCCGTCGAGGAGGCCTACGCCCCGGAGTTCACCCACCACGGCTACAGCTGGTAGCCCCGCCCGCGCCGGAAGTCCCGCCCCTCCTGGAGGTGGCGGGACTTCCGGCGGTGTGTCTCACGCGGCTGGGGCGGCGGCCGTCCCGGTCAGGCGCACCAGGTCGGCGGCGAAGCCCGGGTAGCTGGTCGCCACCGACTCCCAGCCGTCGATGACGGTGATCCCCTCGGCCGCGCACGCCCCGGCGACGGCGGCCGTCATCGCGATCCGGTGGTCACCGTGGCTGTCGACGCGGCCCGCGCGCAGCCGGGCGGTGCCCTCGATGACCATGCCGTCCTCGGTCTCGGTCACCCGCACTCCGAACGCCCGCAGCATCGCCGCGGTGGAGGCGATCCGGTCCGACTCCTTCGCCCGCAGGTCCTGCGCTCCGGAGATCACGGTCATGCCGTCGGCGACGGCGGCCGCCATCGCCAGCACCGGCACCTCGTCCACGATCCCCGGAATGTCCTCGGCGGTGAGCTCGACCGCCCGCAGCCGCGACGCGCGCACCACCAGCGTTCCCGTGGCCAGGTCGAAGTCGATGTCGGCGCCCATCCGCTCCAGCACGCCCACGAAGTCGCTGCGCCCGAAGCCGGGGTAGAGGTTGTCCACGGTCACCTCGCCCTGGTCGGCGAGCAGCGCGGCCACCGCCCAGAACGCCGCCTGCGACGGGTCTCCGGGCACAGCGATGTCCGTGCCCGTCAGCTCGCCCGGCTCGAGGGTCACCCGGTTCCCGTCGACCCGCACCCGGCCCCCGAACTCCAGCAGCATCTCCTCGGTGTGCCGCCGCGTCGGATGGATCTCCTCCACCGTCGTCGGCCCCGTGGCGGACAGGCCGGCCAGCAGCACAGCGCTCTTGACCTGAGCCGACGCCACCGGCGGAGCGTAGGTGATGCCGGTCAGGCCACCGCCGCGGATCACGAGCGGGGCCAGCCGGCCGCCTTCGCGTCCGTCGACCGTCGCGCCCATGGCGCGCAGTGGCTCGGCGATCCGGTCCATCGGCCGCCGGCGCAGGTAGCGGTCCCCGGTGAGGACTGAGATGCCGTCGATCCCGGCACAGACTCCGGCGGTGAGCCGGATACCGGTGCCCGCGTTGCCGTGGTCCAGGACCTCGTCCGGCTCATGCCGAATCGGCCCCTCCACCTGCGCCCGGCCCTCACCGGCGTCGGTGACGGTCACTCCGAACCGCTCGATGGCCCGCAGCGTGTGCGTCACGTCCTGCCCCCGGGACAGGCCGGAGATCGCGGTCGGGCCGTGCGCGATCGCTGCCAGGAGAGCCGCCCGGTGGGAGATGCTCTTGTCGCCGGGCACCCGCAGCGAGCCGCGGGCCGGGCCGGCCCCGGTCACCTGGAGGCTGGAAACAGCATCGAGCCCGGTAGCGTCAGGAGTCTCGGGAGTCATGGATCTTCTCTCTGCGAAGGGGACAGATACAGCCCGGCCACGGGGCCGATGGGCACTCACCGTGTCCGAAAGATCACACCTCGACCCTACGCGCCTGTCACTGTCCGGCGGGAGCGGATCCTCGAAGTGAGCCGTGTTGGATCGGCCGCGCCGGAGGGGAGCATCGGTTGTGTCCGCCTGCCTGCGGTCCAGCCGGCTGTAGGGAAGGATCGGCAAGCGACTGGCGGCTCCGGCACGGGGAGCACCTGGAAGGTGAGCGAACGTAGCCCGTACGACTGCCGCTGCTGCCTCCTGATCGCACCGGCCCGCACCGGCCGGAGCCTGCGCAGCAGGCGATTCGGTCTGCGGTCGGTCAGGCGGCGCAGGATGCGGGCGGGCGGGCTGGCTCGGGGCTGCGGCGGGCGGCGGCCAGGAGCGCGGTGACCCGGGCGGGGTCGGTGCCGGTGATGGTGGCGATGCGGTCGATGCTCAGGCAGAGGTCGTCATGGAGGAGTGCGGTGTCCTCGGCCGGGCTGGAGTGCGGCCAGCGCGGCGGGCGACGGCCCGGGTGTGCGCGTTCCAGGCCCAGGCGGAGGGGCGTTGCTCGGTCATGATCCGGGTCCAGTTGCTGGCGATGAGGTCGAAGAGCTGGGTGACGCTTGGGCAGACTCAATGAAACTGCAAATGTCATCCGATATGGTTGCCCAAAATATTACGCCCCACCCCGGCAGCGTGCTGTAGCAATTGCTCAGCAGTTGGAATTCTGCTCTCTCTGAGTGATACTCGGGCGTGCGTACGTTCTGCGAAACAGGAAGAGGGCTCGTGCGCCAGATATGGCCACAATGGCCGCCGCCGCATAGGGTGCGCCTCGCTAAGCGCCGCCATCGAGCTCGCACTACTCAGATGATAACCTACGTGAAATCCCCAAGTGAAACCCCCCACCTAATCTCATACCAGTAAGTATTCTCCTGGTAGGCCTGCGCGTCAATTCTCCGAATCTCTTCTTCCAGTTTCCGGGCCAGCCGTTCATCTTCATCCTCATTTTCGTCGGACTCGACACCTTCCTCGGATTCAAACTCGGACAACAGGGAGGAGAAGAAGGAGAGGCAATCCGCATACTCGGCGAGGGAGGAATTGACGAACGAAATGCCGGATTCTCCATGCGTCTCCATTACTTTCCCATTCTCGGCGTCGACTAGCAGTCTACCCGAGGCCCCTGTGAAACCAAAATGAATAAACGAACGCCCATTAATTCGCGTGTACTCCAGTGCCTGTAGTGGCCGAAAAATCTCACCAACCGACTCAGTTGAAATGGAGTATATTTTGCGAAGTGATTTATCTTGCAAGGTCATTGCATGCAATTCGAAGTCATTGCTTGACATGACGAACTCATCTCTCGGGAGGGGGTGGGTGACTAGCGTACACTAATCACCCACCCGTCATCCTAGAACCGTAGTATCCGGACGCCTACACATCACGGAGAACTGAATAGTTCGTTGATCGCCTTCTTCATTGCGTCCTTTGACTGTGCCCGATCGACACCATTCCAGCGCCAACTGTACGTAACATTCATATTTTCTGTCTTTCCTGCACACTTGTTGGCGCATGGCTCTAGTTCACTATATAGGTCGACGATCTTCTGCCCGTCGGCCTGTCGTATCACAGACTCTTCTGCATGTTCTGCCTTGCTTGATCTTCCAACTAGAATCGTACCGTCCTCCAGACGGCCAGCTGCGTAGTTGTTTTTTTTGTTTGCGTCGATCAGGCGTTGCAATTGTACGGATTGACTGAGGTCGGTTCCCCCGTAAGCAACCTGTGAAGAAGATCCCGTGCTCCCGGTTGCAGTTCCCTCGGCTTCCCGCAGCGCTGTGCCGAGGCCCTTACTTATACGGCCAATACCGTCTGCTGCAGCGTACCCGCCGCCGACAACAAGGCCGGTTCCCATCGCTACAGCTGGTGCTCCGGCGACGCATCCGATACCAGTTACGCAGACGGCTCCGCCTGCCACACCTTCGAGCAGGCCGAAGTTGGCCATGAAGATGCCAAATGCTGTCTCGCCGGCGCCCACGACGATGTCGGGTTGCAGCATGGCCGACCCGTAGTTGACGAAGGTGTCCGCAGCGCCCTTGAGCCAGCCGGTGAATCCGCCGCCGTCACCGCCTCCAGTGGTTGCCTGATTGCCGTTGGCAGTGCCGACGGTGCTTGCGCCGCTGTAGGGCGATTGACCGGGGAAGTAGTTGTTGGGGGTGCTTCCGGATCCAGGACGGTCATTGATTGCTTTGGGGTTGGGGTCGGTGGGGGTGGAGTTGAGGCAGTACGCGCAATTACGGGTGGGACAGTCGAGGTCCGCGCACAGGCCGGTCGGGTCCGACGTAGTGGCCGGGGCGTTGCCGGCGTAGGAGTAGCCGTTGAGGGATTGAGGTGCGTCAACCGCGAGGACGGGGTCTACGCTGATGAATTGGGCGGTGGCGGGGTCGTATTCGCGGGCGCCGAGGTGGGTGAGGCCGGTAGTGGTGTCTTCGGTTTTGCCGAGGAAGCGTTTGTCGTCGGGCCAGACGCCGGTTGTCGCTCCTCTCGCTGCGCCGAAGGGGGTGGTGTAGCGCTTGGTGATGGCCCAGGTCGTGGCGTCCAGGGCGAGGCTTGCGGTGCCGTGGGGGTCAGAGGCCAGGAAGCTGAGTTTGGTGCCCGTTGTGCCTGCTGTGGCGGTGCGGACGGCGATGGTCTGGGCGCCGGCGGTGTAGTAGCGGGTGCCGGTGAGGGTTTTGGTGGTGCCCTTGACGGTGAGGCGGACTTCGGTGTCGCCGAGGTAGAGGATGGTGTCGCCGTCGCCGGTGGCGCGGCGGATCAGGAGGTTGCCGTCGGCGTCGTAGAGGTAGTTGGTCTGTTTGGTGCCTTCGGTGAGGCCGACGAGTCGGTCTTCGGTGTTCCAGGTGAGGGTCTGGGTGGTGCTGGTGCCGGGGCGGTGGGTGGTGTTGCCGGTTTTGTCGTAGGTGTAGGTGGCGGCTTCGGGGCCGGTGGTGCTGGTCAGGGGGTGGGGCTGGCCGGTGGCGGTGCCGTAGGTGTAATCGGTGGTCTGGGTGCCGGTGGTGGTGTTCTGCGTCTCGGTGTCGCGTTGTCCGGCGTCGGTATAGGTGTAGGTCGTCCAGTAAGGGGCGGCGCCGCCGAGGTTGGCGGTGGTGCGGCCGGTGGTGGAGCAGTCGGCGGTCTTGGGGGTCCAGGCCTGGGTCATGCGGCCGTAGCCGTCGTAGGTGAAGCACTGGTTGTCAGCCTGGCCGGTGCCGCCGAGGGTGGCGACGTCGCTGAGGGAGGTGACGTTGCCGGCGAGGTCCTGGGTGATGTGGAGGTCCTGCGGCATGTAGCCGTGGGTGTCGTCGGTGACGTAGGACCTGGTCAGGCGGCGAGTGCCGGTCTCGTAGGCGTAGTTGAGGTAGGCCTTGCGGGCGGAGCTGGTGGAGTCCATGCCCACGGTGAGCGTGGTCGGATCGCCCAGTTCGCTATAGGCCGTGCCCAGGAGATAGCCGGAGGTACCGGTGACGGTCTTGGGGTTGCCGAGATTGTCGTAAGCGGGGGTGATGCCTTCGAGGGGCAGGCCCGCGACAGCTGGGTCACCGATGCCGGACAACAGGTTGGCCGCGTTGTAGTTCGCTTCGAACTTCAGCGTCTGGGGAACGCCTGCTGTGACGAGCGGGTCGTCGGCGGGGAGGGTGAGCTGGCTGGCGGTGGCGTTGTAGAGGCCGTCGAATTTGGTGGTCTTCTGGACGTAGGTCTGGCCCGTGGCGCCGCCGACGTAGCGGGTGGCGGTGTCCTGCTGGCCCTTGGCGACCTGGTCGTAGTCCCAGTGGGCGAGCTTGTTGGCGTCGGTGTTGTTGCTCTGCCACAGGTCGGTCTTGCGGCCGAGGGTGTCGTAGGCGTACAGGAGTTTGCGGTTTTCCGCGTCCTGGGTCCAGTCGACCTGGTCGAGGGTGTTGTAGTGGGTCTGGACGGTGCCCTTGTCGGGGTCGGTGGTGCTGGTCTGGCGACCGTAGAGGTCGTAGGTGTAGGACCAGGTGCTGTTGTCGTGGGCGGTGATGGTTTTCTGCTGGCCGGCCGGGGCGTAGGTGTAGCGGGTGTGGTTGTAGGAGCCGGTCGGCTCGGGTGAGGCGTATTCGCGGGTCTCGGTGGTCTGACCGAGGGTGTTGGTGAGGGTGGCGGTGGCCTGGCCGCCGTCAGGAGCGCTCTGCAGGACGCGGTCGCCCTGATAGGTAGTGGTCGTGGTGGAGTGGTGGACGCCCTTGATCTTGGTTTCGACGGTGGTGGCCCGGGCCGCGCCGTCGTAGGTGGTGTCGACCTGCATCGGGGCCTGACCGCCCTCGACGGTGGCCGGGGTGCCGGAAGGGGCGTTGGCGGCGTCCCAGATGTCGCTCAGGACGCTGTCGGCCAGGCCGCGGGTGTCGTACTGGGTCAGGGTGACGATGCGGCCGCCGGACGGGGAGGGGACTTGGGTTTCGCGGGCGCGCAGGAGGGAGTCGTAGATGGTGTAGGTGGTGTTGTAGCCGGAGGCGGTGGGGGTGAGGGTGCTGGTGGCGACCCAGGACGCGGCGTCCTTGGACAGGTGGTACTCGTACTTGTAGTTCGGTGCGGCGCCGGCGATGCGGAGCCGGTTGGCGAGCCAGGTCTGGGTGACGCGGCCGAGGCTGTCGTACGTGGACTCGGTGATCTTGTTGTTGGGGTCGGTGACCTTCAGGGCGGCCCCGGTGGCGAAGTCGATGACGCTCTTGGTGGTGTAGCTCTTGGCGTCGGCGACCGCGGTGGCGGTCAGCGGGCCGGTGTCCGCAGGGGTGTAGACGGTCGCGCTGACCTGGGTGTCGTTGGTGTCGGCGACGACGAGGGGGCGGCCGAGCGTGTCGTAGGTGGTGGTGCTGGCCTTCTGCCAGGTCGGCTGGCCCGTGCTGGTGTAGCCGGTGGCGCGGCCGGACCAGCGGGGCAGGCCGTGGGTCGGGGTCTGGTCGGCGGTCCAGGCGGTGGCAGCGTCGTAGGTGGTGGCGGCGTCGGAGATGACATCACCGGCGGTGGTGGAGTCGGCCGGCAGGTCCAGGGAGCTGTCGGCGGTGGCGCAGGGCTTGGCGGTGGTGCGGGTGCGGGAGACCAGGGAGGTCAGGCCGGTCTCGGGGTTGCGGGCGTACCAGGTGCGGGTGCAGGTCTCGTCGCCGCTGACCGCGTCGTCGCCGCTGTCCTGGACGGTTTCCGGCATGCCGTAGTCGTCGTAGGTGGTGGCGGTGGAGCGGGTGCGGTCGGTGGCGGTGGATCCGCTGGTGACGCGGGTGCGGGTGTGGGCGGCGTTGCTGCGGACGTAGTAGGCCTCGGTGTCAGCGTAGGACTTGTGCTGGGTGGCGGTCTTGCGTGACCAGGGGTCGTTGATGGTTCCGGTGACTTCGTCGGTGCCGTTGTAGGTGACGGTTTCGCGGGTGAAGCCGGCGTACTGATCGGAGTCGGTGAGGGCGGCAGCCTTGACGCCGGTACTCTGGGCGGTTCTGCGGGCGTCGGGGTCGAGGGTCTTGCCGTCGTCCTTGAGGAGGCGGTCGCCGTTCATGCCGCGCATGTAAACGGTGACGGTTTTGCTCTGGGTGCCGTCGGCGGGGCCGGTGAGGTGGGTGACCTTCTCGAATCCGCGCCAGAGGGACCAGGTGCGCTCCTTCTCCGGCGTCATGGGGTCGTCGTTGTAGTGCCAGGCGCCGCCGCCGGCGTATTGGTAGGTGTCGGTGATGGTGCCCGAGGCGCCGGTTTCGTCGGTGGTGTTGACGGCCGTGACGGGGTACTTCTGGAACCAGTCCAGGGTGGGGTCGACGTCGCCGCCGTTGGGCCGCCAGTACACGGGGTAGCAGGTGGTGGTGTTCTGGTCGGGCCGGGGCATGGTCTGCCCGGCGACGCACTGCGCGGCGGCGTAAGTGACGGCGGTCTTGCCGCCGGTCTCGCTGGTGATACCGGTCAGACGTGGTTTGGCCAGAGGCAGGATGTCGTCGGTGGCGCCGTCGACGCGGTTGGTGAGGAACTCGTAGGTGAAGGTGACCGGTTCCATCGACAGGGCGGTGCCGTGTTCGCCGGTGTGCTGGATGGACTGCAGTTCCAGTGACTGGTCGGCGGAGTCGCCGCTCTCACCGGGGTCGGCGTAGGTCTGGGTGAGATCCCAGGAGTCGACGGCCTCGAAGTCCGCGCCGGTGCTCAGGGCGGCGTTCCAGGCGTAGGTGGTGATGCCGGTCAGGCGCTTGCGGGTGAAGAAGGTGGGGCCAGCGTTGCCGGTGCACTTGTCGCCGTCCTTGCAGATGGCGTCGAAGGGCACGTCGGGCCAGCGCGGGCTGGTGGACTCGGTCAGCTCGTCGCAGTCGGTGCCCTCGCGGGTGCAGCGTTCGGCGTAGCTGAAGGTGACCTTGTCGGAGGCGGCGGGGGTGGCGGTGAACAGGGAGCCGGCCCGCTGGCCGTAGAGGATCTTGGTGAGGTAGCCGCCGCGGGTGTAGGCGGTGCCGGTGGAGTCGTCGCCGAGGGTGTCGTAGTTGTTGGTCTCGGCGGTGTACCAGTAGCTCATGGCGTTGTCGTTGGTGTCCTCGACGTAGTCGAGGTTCCAGCGCCAGGCCTGGGTCTTGGCGCGGTCGTCGAGGGTGCTGCCGCTGCTGTAGCCGGGTTCGCCGCTGTCGTCGCCGTAGACGGGCACGCTCCACACGCTGTTGGTGCGTTCGCTGCCGGCGCCGTCGAGTTTGTTCAGGCCGAAGACGTACTTGGTGCCGTTGCCGGTGACGACGGTCCAGTACTCGCCCTTGCCGTCGCTGCCCGTGTCGCCCTCGTCGCCGTTGTCGGCACCGGTGGAGTGGGTGACGACGGAGGCGTCGTCGTCCTTGAGGTGCCAGATACCGGTGGTGTCGTCCTTGACGAGTTCGGTGGCCTTGCCGTTCAGGACGAGGGAGGCGTTGTCGTACTTCCAGCACAGGTCGTACTTGTCGTCCTGGCCGTCGTCGTCACAGGAGCCGTACTTGCGCTCGATGTAGGACGAGGTCAGGTCGAAGCCCTCACCGACCTGGCTGCCCTGGTTGTTGGTGTTGGCGGTGCGGCCGTCCACGCTGCCGGAGTCGTAGGAGATGGCCAGGTCCGGGGCGGGGCCCGCCGCGGCCGGCGGGGTCTTGAGGGGGTAGTTCCAGGTGAAGGTGCCCGAGGAGCCGCCGGCCTGCCAGGTGGAGGAGGCGGACAGCGCCGTGGCCTTGTAGTCGCCGC
Organism: Streptomyces sp. ISL-12; assembly: GCF_018614415.1. Classification (GTDB taxonomy): domain Bacteria; phylum Actinomycetota; class Actinomycetes; order Streptomycetales; family Streptomycetaceae; genus Streptomyces. Next base: position 13,929 of record NZ_JAGGOO010000038.1, on the reverse strand, counting down.
CGCCGGACTGGGCGGTGGCCGCCAGTGCGAGCAGCACGGTCTGGCCCTCGGCTGTCGCTGCCGCCGCCGTCGTCGTCTTCGTGGCGGGGGCCGGGGTGAAGGCGAGCTGGGCGCGGAGGGTGCGGGTGCCGCGGTCGTTGACCGTGGCTACCGGGGTTGTGGTGCGGCAGGCGGCTGTGCCGGGGTCGGTGAGGGCGCAGTCGGGCAGCCGGAGCGCGGTCAGACGGCCGGCCCAGTCGCCACCGTAGGCCTGGGCGACGGCGGAGTAGTCGATGCCCAGTTCGGCGGCCCCGCCGCCGCGCGGGCCGGTGACGGCGAGGACCAGGCCCTTGACGCCGAGGTTCTTGGTCTCCTTGCGGCCGAGCACCTTGACCTTGACCGACCGCGCCGGCTGCTTCTCCGTCCGCGCAGCGGCGCCGGTGGGCGCGGCCAGGGAGAGCGGCAGGGTGCCCGCCTTGGCGGTGGCCTCGCCGGTGGCGGGCAGGGTCAGCGTGGTGGAAGCTGCGGCCGGCCAGGTGACGGCGGTGTCCTGGTCCCGTACGGCGCGGGCGGCGGCCTTCTGGTCGGCCGCCTCCTGCCGGGCGATCTTCAAGGAGGTCGCTGTCTTCTTCGGCTTCAACGGGACCGTCTTGGCCGACACCTGCTTCGGGGCATCCGGGCGGCCCAGGGGCTGGGCGTCCTGGGCGAGCGCGGTGACGGGGCTGAGGAGGCCGGGCAGCAGGGCGAAGGCGGCGGCGGTGGCGATGCGGCCGGGCCAGCGGCCTCTGTGCAAGGCCGAAGGGCGGCGGCGGAACAACGGCATGGGTCTCATGTCCAGGCTCCATCCAGAACCCCGTTCCCGGGGCATGACGTGGGAGGCCGCGCGGATGTGCGGCGGCAGGGTGGCGAAGGGCGCGGCCGGAGGGGCTGCCGGGCCGGTGGGGGAAGCGGGGAGTGCCGCTTCCCCCACCGGGAGTCGGGGTCAGTCGGTGGCGATGACGCGGTCGCGGACCTCGTCGTAGGTCATGGCCCCGGTCCAGATCCGCAGCCGGGACAGTTGTCCGGCGAAGTAGCTGCTGCTGGTGGTGCCGCCCATGGACAGGGTTCCGGTTGCCTGGCGGGGCGTGGTGAAGGTGTTGTTGTCGCCGTCGTCGGCCTGGGTGCTGCCGATGTACAGGTGCAGGCGGCCACCCTGGTCCTGGGCGTCGTACACGCCGGTCAGTGTCACCGGGGCGCTGGTGTCGGCGAGTTCGGTCAGGTTGGTGACATCAGCGCTGGTCACGGTGGTGCCGGTGGAGGTGGTGCGCTGGAACTGCCATACGTAGGCGTCCGCGGCGAGTTTTTTCACCGCCAGTGCCCAGGAGGCTCCCCCGGTGCCGGCCTGGCCGGCGATCTGGGCCTGGTAGCCGTCGGGCTGGGTGTTCAGGACGGCAGGGTCGAGCTGGGCCTGGGCGGAGACGGTGAACGAACCCGTCTCGTCGACCACGGGACCTGTGACGGAGGCGTAGCCGCCCTTGCCGTCCAGAACCATCGCGCTGGTGTCCGCGTCCAGGTGTGCGCCGGAGGACAACGTCATGTTGCTGAGCGGGTAGGGCGAGAACTCGCTGACCGAGGTTCCCGTGGAGTTCTCGGCGTTCCAGTCGGCGACCAGTTCGATGGCGGGGACCTTGTCCTCGGCAGCCTGGGCTTCCGTGGCGATCTGCTCTGCGGACAGGGCATCCTGCCAGGCGGCGACCTCGTCGATACGGCCGCGGAAGTACTGCCCGGCCGTGCCCCGCACGACGGACCTGCCGACCTGCAGACCTTGGCTCGCCTCCCAAGGCACGTAGCTGGGCGCGGAGTCGTACACGTTCACCGGGTCGCCCTGGGCGCGGCCGTTGACGTAGAGCTGGATGGTGTCGTTCTTCGGCGCCCGGTTGCCCGCGGTGTCGGTGGCGGCCGTGTAGACGCCGGCGACGTGGGTCCATACGCGCAGCGGCGGATCGGTGGTGGTGGCGGTGGTTTTGGCGAAGACGGGGGTGGCGGTGTCGGTGGCCGTGTAGTGGAAGGCGTAGGACTTCGTGGAGGAGGAGTAGTACAGGGCGAAGGCCTGTGCCTGGGTGCCGGGCTCGGTGAGGATCATGCGGCTGGTTGAGTCGTCGGTGAGGTAGACCCAGGCGGAGACGGTGAACGAGCGGGCGGTGTTCACTGCCGGCAGAGTGGTGTCGGCGTAGGCCTGCTGCGCGGCAGGGTTGCTGCTGTCCAGCCACAGGGAGGTGTCCTCGTCGCCGCGGCGGGCCATGCTGGAGAAGCCCGCGCCGTCACGCAGGGTCAGGTCATGGGTGGCGGCGTCCGGGTCGTGCTGCGGATCGTCGGCCGAACTGTCCTTCGCGGTGGTCACGCCCGAGCCGGGCACGGCGTCGTCGAAGCGCCACCGGCCCACCGGTCCCCGCGGCAGGCTCACCTGGAAGTCGAAGGTCTCGGGGGTACCGGTTCGGGCGCGGACGTCCATCGCCCATACCGTCAGGTGGTGTGTGCCGCCCAGGCTCGGGGTGACGTCGGTCACCTCGGCCGTGTGGTCGGCCTCGGCCGTGACCGTATGGGTGGGGCCGACTTTCCCGCTCGGGCCGGTCAGCACCCACTGGTACTTGCTGATGTCCGTATCGGCGCTGTTCGGTTCGAACACGAAACTGCCGGCCGTCCCCGCTCCGCCCTTGGGCGGGCAGGAGTCGGTGACGCACTCCACGTACGGGGATCCGTTGACCGGGTCGGCGGGGTGGATCTGCGGAGCCTTGGGGGCCGTGGAGTCGATGACGAAGTAGCACCACGGCGAGAACGACGAGTACAGCTCACCGGTGCTGCCGTTGTAGGACCAGTGGGACTGGGTGCGGGCCCGGTAGCGGTAGACGGTGCCGTCGGTGCGTTTCGTGGTCTGCTCATCCAGCAGGGTGCCGTCCGGGACGTACCCGGAGTCGGGGGCGTCCTCGGCCCAGATCTCCTCCCAGGTGCCGTCCGCCAGCTGCCGCGCGATCCGGTAGTTGATCTTCAGCTGGCCCTTGCTGTCATTGGTGCCCGGCGATATCTGCGTCTCCACCCGGCCCCGCACCGTGGGCTGGTCCACAGTGACGGCCAGCGGGTCGTCGGCCGGCTGGCAGTAGCCGTGCGCGTTCGCCCCGGCCACGCCCGGAATGATCCCGACGTTGATCGGCACACCGGGGTTGGGGACGTAGTCGACGGTGATCTCACCGTTGCTGTCGAACCGCTTCCACGCGCGCGGCTCGCTCTCGTCCAGCGCGCGCAGCATCAGCGTGAGACGGGAGAACTTGCCGTCGGCGAAGTTCTGTACGTTCTTGGTCAGACTGCCGTCGAACTCGATCCAGGAGTCCGGCTGGGCCGGGCTGCAGTTGTCCCCGCGGCCGGCGGAGACCTTCCGGGAGTCCATCAGCGCGCCGATGGCCGGGCCGGGCCAGCGCGTGCCCTCGGAGATGTTCCCGGTGCGCTCCAGAGTGACTGTGTAGGGGTCGCAGTTGAACGACCAGGTCTCGTGCGCGCGGAATGTGGCGTGCAGGACGTGTTTGCCGGCCAGGGCGGAGGGGCTGAACTCGAAGTACATGCGGTTGGCGTAGTTTTCGCCGCAGTAGTAGCCGTCCGCGTTCGAGCAGCGGCCCACGCCGTACTCGCCAGAGAACTGGTAGAACGCGTCGCCGTCGGAGGACAGCACGGTGCGCTCGGAGCGGGACAGGCCGACCGACGGGTCGATGAAGACCGGGTAGACGGTGTCGTCGCCGCGCAGCAGGGTCAGGTCGGGGGCGACGGCGATGCTGCCGTCCTCGACCTGTACCGGCAGGGTGGCGGTGGCCGCGCCGGCTCCGGGCCCCGGCGGAGTGTCGCCGTCGGCTGCCGCCTTTCCCTCGTCGGTGTCGTCGGCCGCCGTGGAGAGGGTCTCGGCGGCTGCCGTGCGCGGGCTCTGCGCCTCGGCACCTTCCTCGCTGGTGCCGGCGGAGTCCCACATCTGGCCTGCAGGACCGGTGAACACCGCGTTGCCGTCGGCGTCGACCGCGCGCAGCCCGCCGGCGGCGCCGGGGATGACCGAGACGCTCTTCCCGGCCACCGCGAACCGCAACTGCTCCAGCGCCGGGTTCTGCGCGGCCTCGGCGGAGTTGACCACCAGGATCTCGCGGTACCCGTCCGGCATCGCCGTCAGCTGCAGGTCGACGCCCGGTAGGACCTCGGCGTAGGTGGCCGTCGCACCCTCCAGCGAAGGCTCCGGCAGCTCACCGGGCCACGCCACGGACAACTCCTGCCCGTCCTGCTCCAGCCGGACCATGTCCTTCGTGCCGCCACCGGAGAAGGATGCCTCCACTGCGGTGTAACGGGGCCCGACCGTGCCGTCGTCACGGCGCACCAGCGTGGTGTCGATGTCATGCCATGCTCCGGAGGCATCCTTGGCCCGCTGCGGGGAAGTCGCCTGCTTCAGGGTGTAGGTCCCGTCCGGGTTGGCGAAGGTCTGCGTGTACTCGGTGCGCTCCGCCTCCACCTCCACCGGCTCGCCAGAAGCAGCGGCCTGCTCGGCAGGAGTCTGCGCGGCCGCCGCATCGGCGACTGCAACGGGCGCCCCGGCCAGAGACAGGCATCCGGCGACAAGCACCAGACTTAGCATTTTTACCAAAACTTGGTTCTGGTATAGGTTTTCCGCAGGAAAATGCAATTTTCGCCGGTGCCGCTTCACAACCCCACCCCATGTATCACACAAGCACCACAAAGACAGCCGCGATCATAAAGGTGGGGAGCGCGCGAAATACATAGTGATCCAGGTCACATCGGAGTAATTTATGCCTGCATTAAATGAGATGTGAGGCTTTCAGATGCCCAAAAGGCTCGCGCAATGTTGAACGGAAGTAATTTCTTCGGAGAACAGGAAGTTAACGCCGCACTGAGGGTCGGTTCGCCGTACTTCGTATCTCCCTCCGCTGCAGCGCCTCCAACGACGCTCTGCGGAGAAGACACGAGGACGACGAGCAGGCAACGGGAGCGCCCGAAGGCCGCGGCCATCTCATTCGGTGCCCCTGTTACGGAACGAGCCGTTCGGTGAAGTTAGGGCAGCGGTGCGAGGGCCGGAGCGGTTGGTCGGCTGAGGGCTGTCACGTAACGGCGGTTGCGAGCAGCGGCGGCCTCGTCAGGTGCTCGGGTTCTTCCACAGATGTCGCTCATCCAGGGTCCCGAATCGCACGTCTCCGCGTGCCAGGTCGACAAGGATGGACCAACAGTCCAGCAGTTGCTCTCTCGGATCACGTGAGTCGAGGTACTGCACAGAGTTGTAGGGCACGATGAGGAGCCCGTTGCTCTCCCGGACCCGCTCTGCGTCGATGGCGAGAGGCGGCTCGTTTTCACGCTGGCTCTGCACGAGGAACACTCCTGCGAGCTGCACGGCTTGGTCCTGCTCCATCATTCGTTCCCCAGTCCCTTGGCTCGAAGAATGCACCCTAACCGGCTTGGGATGATCTTGATGTGGCTGGTGTGATCACGGCGTCGGAGCCGTCCTGGACAACCCCGCTCACCGGGCTGACCCCACGTGTCTTCGGAAAGCTGGTGACCATGCTGCGGTGCGAAGGTGCGGACGAGGTCTGCAAAAAACCGCCCGTGGAACCTTCCGCTGGAGGACCGGGTCTTGCTGGTCGCGGCATATTGGCGCACGAACCTGACCATGCGGCAGCTCGCCCCTCTGTTCGGGTGTCGAAGCCGGCGGCGAACCGGGTCATCGACCACCTCGGGCCAATGCTCGCTCTCCAGCCCGGCAAACGGTTCGCCAAAGATACTGTGCTCATCATGGACGGCACCCTGGTGCCCACCCGCGACCACACGATCGCCGAGCGGTCGAAAAGCTATCGGTACTTCACCAACCACCAGGTCGTCTTTGACGCCGACGCGCGCCTGGTCGTCGTGGTCGGCCGACCGCTCGCCGGGAACCGCAACGACTGCAAAGCATGGGATGAGTCCGGCGCCAAGGCCGCCGTTGGCGAAACCCCCACGATCGCCGACGGTGGCAACCTGAGCACCGGACTTGTCATCCCGCACCGCCGCGAGCGCGACCAGGCACTGACGGCCTGGTAAGAGGAACACCACCAGTCTCACAAGCAGGTCCGAGCCCACGTCGAGCACGTCTTCGCCCGTATGAAGACCTGGACGATCATCCGCGACTGCCGCCTCAAAGGCGACGGCGTCCACCACACCATGCTCGGCATCGCCCGTGGATGTACAACCTTGCCCTCCCCGGAAGACGGTCAGCGGCATTCTTGTCGGTGTCGGACAGCAGTAATCGCACACCGTTGCGATCCAATACCTTGACGACATCAGGGCGTATGCGGTGTCGGAACACGCGGCGACCGCCTGGTGCCGCGGACCGGTGTGCTGCAGCAGGGCCTCCAGACGCGCCAGTACTGCGGACGGGCTGGCATTCATACCGATCGTGTTCTTGACATCGATCAGCAGCGGGCGGCTCCCCGCGCGGTACCGCTCATGGGTATCTCCCCGAAGGCTGGACGGGCACCAGACCGGAAGGCACCGGCTCTTCCTGTCGCTGCAACGAGCGGCGCCTCCGCCGGACACTGGCTTCGCGCTACACCCATAACGGTGCCAGCGCGCTGCTGACGGGGGATGTCCCACGACCGCCCCCGCCCGCTCCGCAGGCCAGTCCTCTGATCAGGTGGGGTCCAGCGGGGTGATGCCGGTGTGCGCATACAGGCCGGGCTCCAGCGACAGCAGCGTCAGCGGCTCCCCCGTCTTCAGCGCCTGCCAGGCGATGGCTGCGGCATGCGCCACCGGCCAGTCCGTGTTCTTCCAGTCCATCGCGTCCACCGCGTGCGCCGCGGTGAACGGCACACTTTCAGCGAACCGCAGGCCCGCGGCGTGCCGGCCCGCGCCGGCCAGCTGCCGCTCGGCAGCCAGGACGGACAGCGATGGCACCAGGACGCGACCGGTGCCACGCGAGGCCTCGATGTACAGGCCGGTGAAAAAGGGGTCCGCCCGGTACAGGGCGGCCAAAGCGGTGTGGTCCAGGACGGCCGTCACATTCACGCGGCGGCGCCGCCCTGGTGGGCCCGGATCCGCGCCCAGGCGTCCTGGCCGGCACGCTGGACCTGCTCGGTGTACTCGATGCCGAGCTCCCGGGCCGCCTCGACGGCACGCTGCTCCCGCTCGGCCCCCGTAAGTTCACGGGAGGCCAGCTCCTCCAGGAGCTCGGTGATCGTGGTGTTGCGCTCCTCGGCGAGGACACGAAGCCGATCACGGACGTCCTCGCTGGTCTTGATGCTCGTAGGTTTGCCCATACGACGATTCTACTGCTGGTAGAACCGGAGCACATCGGCTGCCTGGCAGCAGTTTTCCCGTGACGCCCTATGGGCCCGCCGGCAGCCGCTGGGCGGTGCCCGCTCGTGAGCCGTCCACGAAGAGGGGGTGCTGCACGAGACAAGCCGTGCGGACGGCCCTCCGCGCGTCCCTGCGCCGCTTCGGGCCGGCTGCGACGGCGTACAGCGAGCGTGGACCGGATCCGCCGCAGCCGTCTGCAGCGCAGGGAGGGCCGGCCGCCGGGGTGTGCCCGGCAGCCGGCCCTCCTCCGAGTGATCGCTGCTCAGCCGTGGTAGGTGATGTAGCCGTTGCCGTCCTTGTCGTTGGCCTTCTTCGTGTACGCGTGGACGTCGGCGCGGGAGCCGCCAGGCTTGTACAGGTAGATGGTGTCCTTGTCGTTGTTCCACATGAAGTTGCAGTTCTGGCGGTAGACGACGTTCTTGGCGTCGGAGTCGGTGCCCTTGCCGCCGCGCAGGTTCACGTAGTCGCCGGGCTCCAGGGTGTGGCTGTTCTTGAACGTGAACTTGTTGCCGGCAGCGTCCTTGACCACGTAGCCCTTGAGGTTGACCTTCGACTTCTTCGAATAGTTCTTGATCGTCAGGTACTCGTTCTTGGTGTTGCCGCCCGAGCACTTGTTGGAGTCCCGGCCGGGAGCGTCGTACTGGATGCCCTTGACCTTCAGAGCCGACGAGTACTCGGCAGCCTGGACCGGAGCGGCCATGGCGAGGCCGAGCGCGCTGACCGCGGCACTGGTCACGGCGGCGGTCACAACACGATGAATACGCATGAGGAATCCCCCCTCAGTGGTGCGAATAGAGCGTCCGGAGCATACCGAAAGTGATCATCCCGGGGAGAAAAATCGAGGAGACCGCGAGGATGTCCAGTGAAGATGCTGACTTCCGCCGGGACGTCACCCGAGAGACTGATGAGCCACGCAGGCCGCCGGAACTGGTCGCGGCGTATCGCCGCGCACAGGAACCCGGCCGCCCGGGGCCATGCCCGTCTGCAGGTTGGACCAGCCGGAAGTACCCCTGGATGGCCGCGAGTGCGTCGCGGGCAGCCTGCAGGGCGTCCTGAAAGCGTTCGCGCCCCCGTCCCCGCCCGGTCCGGTCGCACCGGATGCGGTTCCCGCCAGCCCGCGCCTCCGGCGCACCTGCCCGTGCCACCGCGGCCCTCAGCGCCGCCACGGCCGACTGCCCCGCCACGCCGCCGTACGGGCCGGGGCTTTGGCCGTTCGGCCGCCTCCGATGACCGTACGCAACCGGCGGGAGGAGCGCGGCAGGCGTGCCGCGCGGTAGTTCATCCGGCCGTGGATGGTTTCGCTCACAGTCCGGGAATGCCTGATGTGGCTACGCCGGACGGTGTCCTGGTGCCGCGCCTGACGGGGGCGGATGACAGCGCCAGGGCGGCCCGGGTGCGGAAGCGGTTCAGGTAGTAGGTCATGCGCGATCCCCGTCCGTCCACGGTTGTGGCAGCGATGGCCGTCTCCCAGCACACGGGGACGGCGGCTTCGAACAGGCCGCGTACGGTGGCGGGTTCATGCTCTTCGGAGGTGACTTCCACCAGCAACTGCTTGGGGCCCTGCGGCCGTTCCCGGGCCGGGACGGGTTCGGAGGCGCTGTCCTGCGGGGACCGGTTGGGCAGCGCCTCGGTGCTCTCCCCGCTGGGTGCGGGGTGCGGCGGGTTTTCCCCGGATCCGGATGTTGCCGCGAGGATGACGTTCAGCTGTTCGGCGAAGTGCGTACCGGGGAGCGGGATTTCCAGGTCGGGGTGGCGGTCGTAGCCGATGGCGACGGCGGCGTCGACGAACTCGATGACGGCCCGCGCGGCGGGTGTGTGCCGGCGCGGGGCGGTGTGGTTGAGCAGGCTCAGGATGCGCAGGACCGTGGAGAGGCTGGTGTCGGCGGTCACCATCCGGTAGGCCGGGGCGTCCTGGCCGGGGTGCGTCTGGTCGTCCTGGGCGTCGTGGACATCGGCCTGGGCGTGCCACAAGGCGGCGGCGTGGGTGTCGCCGCGGGACAGGTGCTGCAGGTAGAGGCAGTAGGAGGCGGGGGCGCCGTCGGCGCCGGCCGCGTACTGCCACCAGAAGCGGGCGCCGTCCTCGGCGCCGGCGAGCTGCAGGACGCAGCCGAGGATCCAGGCGGCCCGCGGCTGGGGCAGCTGGTCGGTGAGGAAGTCTGCGAACTGGTCGGCGGTGCAGTGGGCGACGACCGCCTCGCACAGGGCGGTGAGGCACTGGGCGGCACCTTCGTCGGCCGGGCCGGGCCCGTCGTCGCCCCACTGCGGCAGGTCCTCGTCGGGGAGGAGTCCGGCGTAGGCCAGTTCGTCGTACGGGATGACGTCGCAGGGAACGTGGGGGCGGCGCAGGAGAAGCGACTGGGCGAGGAGGTCGTCGATGGTGGGCATGGCGGGGGAATCACTCCTGGGGATCGGTGTCGGGGCGGAGCTGGCGCAGGGCCCCTCGGGCGTGGCGCTCCAGGCTGTGGGTGAGGGCCGGGGACAGGCCGACGATGCCGGGCACGGCGTCCTTGGCAAGGCCGCACAGGTAGCGCAGGACGGTGATGTCCATCTGGTCGGCGGGCAGATGGGTGATCGCGTCGAAGAACTGCGCGAGGGTGTCGATCCGGGCCAGGCGGTCGGCGAGGTCCATGATGTCGGCCTGGACGGCGGTGGAGAACGCCGCCGGCCTCAGGTCGGGGCGGCCGTCGGGCCGCTTGGCGGCGATGGCGTTGACCCGGGAGCGCAGCAACTGCCAGGCGTGGCGGGGTGTGGCGGGGCTGAGGGTCGCCTCGTGCCAGGTAAGCCAGAGGATGTCGAAGGTCTGGGCGACCAGCTGGCGGGCCCGGTGTTCGGTCTGCAGGAAGGCCTGCGCGTAGGCGGTGTAGGGGTCCCACATCGCCTGGGTGAGTCCGCGGTGGGCGACGGGCTGCTCGTCCGGGCCGGACGGCTGGACGTCGCGGATCCGGCTGCTGATCCAGTCAGCGTCCTTCTCGGCCTCCACCGCGGCCGCCGTCCACAGCCGGCGCACCGGGCCCACGGGCAGGTCCAGGGCCCGTACGACGCTGTAGGTGATTTCCCAGCCCGGGTAGTAGTCCTTGCCGCGCAGCAGTTCGGACAGCCTGGTCTTGGAGTAGCCGGAGCGGCTGACGAGGTCGTCCAGGGTCAGGCCGCTGGCGGTTAACCGGTCACGGACCGGCTCCAGCCAGGTCCGGTGGAGCACACCGGCTTCCTCGCAGATCGGCTCCGGAGGGCGGCCGCGCCGGCTCGGAGGATCACCGTCGGGCTGCTCGGGGACCGGGGGAGGCTTCTTCATCACGGCTCCTCACTCCCGGCCGGCGCGGCCGCCGTCGGCGCCGTGCCCGGCCGTGTCCCTCGCCCGCCGCTGCCCGCGGAGGCGATCTGCTGGATGAGGAGCCCGAGGGAGGGCAGCAGCGCGGCCACGGCCGCGAGCTGTCCCAGCACGGTCATCACCGTGCTCCACGCGAGGACCGCCACCACAACGGCCACGGTCATCACCTGCCTGTTGTTCATCGCACCTTCCCTGAGAGGAAGAAAAGGGTTCGGAAGCGTTCCTCCACAGCGGTGCTGACGCGCCGTGGAGGAACTGGTCGACAGCATGGTGCGCCGGGCGCACACCACTCAACGTGATCATGGACTTACGGAACAATGGCCGTGCGGCGAGCGGAGCTTCCTACCCCATGACAGCCACAGGAAGCAGCAAACACAGGCACAATGAACGCTTTTAGTGTCGAAGCCGTACTTTTCATTGCAATGCCAGGAGGATGGCGCACTATGGAAGACAGGCGCCTCCCCGGCGTCGCACCTTCCGGTTCGGAAGGCCGCGCGGCCCCCTTGTGCTGAAGAACGACCGAAGGGGACCGCCCCGCTTCCGTCCAGCAGTCCACGCGCTGGGCGGAAGCGGACAGGCCCGACCACCCGGCCAAGGCACCCCGACGCCAGATCCAGGCCGGCGGCACCACCACCTCAGCGGCCCCGGCCCGGGTCAGACAGGTCTGCTTCCGCCCGCTCTCGCCTGCCGGACGCTGCCCACCGGCGTTCTGTCCGGTCACCGGACGGCCCGGACGCCGGTACGGCAGGTTGACCCCGGCGGTGATTACCCAGGGGCAGGCATGCGGCTGACGATCGACACCGAGACGGACACCTACGAGCCAGTCATTGGCCTTCGTCGTCCTGGCCGTCCGCTCGGCCGACAATCGACTAGCCATCGCCCTGCGCTACGCCCGGGCCCTGCAGACGGGCGGAACCGGCCGGTTCACCACGCGCGCCGGGCACGGCACCTGCCTCCGGGCGCTTGCCGATATCGTCACCGCCGCCGAGTGGCACCCGCGGACCGCGTCCGTCACCGTCATCCGCCGCGGCGGCCACACCCTGCTGCGCGAGGAAACCGGGGCCCCTGGCCGTGCCTCGTAGGCCCTGGCCGTGGACGGGCCGCCCCTGACCGAGCAGGAGGCCGCCGCGTTCTGCCGTCTCCACCAGTCGCTGCGCCGGCGCTGCCCTGTCACCGTGCCGAGCCGGACGACCTCACCGCGCTCCCCCGGTCTTTGATGCCGGCCCGCATCGGCCGGCCGCGCTCGTCCGTCTGACCTCTGCGCCCGTGCGGCCGCAGTCCCTGGGACCGGTTTCGATCATGGTGCGAGCCGCCATGGTCCTCTCGGGCCGCGTTCCTGGCTGACTGTGTGTGATGCGACGGCCGCAAGCCGGTTGGATACGGCCGGGACGCTCCTGCGACGATGGCCCGCATGACCAACTCCACCGGCCGTACAGGCACATACCCGGATGCTCTCCGGGCGCATGACATCGTTTGTGCGCGACAGCGGCGGACTGCGGCCGGTCGCGCGGCCCGGCTTCGCGGCAAGGGCCCTGACATAGCCGGTGGTGTTTTCCGGTGAGGACCACGCGGATGCTGTCCACGGCGGGAGCTGTGGCGATGGCGGGAGCCTTGCTGTTCACCACGGCCACGCCCGCGTCGGCGGACTACATCAGAGACCGGCAATGGGCCCTGGACGCGTTCGCGGTAGAGGACGTCTGGGCCCAGTCCCAGGGCGAGGGCGTCACCGTCGCCGTGATCGACTCCGGCGTCGATGCGGACCACCCGGACATGACTGGCCAGGTACTCGACGGCAAGGACTTCACCGGCGGCGGCAACGCACACGAGGACCTCGTAGGCCACGGCACGAAAATGGCCAGCATCATCGCCGCCCACGGCCACGGCACAGGCAACGCCTCCGGCGTGATGGGGCTCGCCCCGAAAGCCAAGATACTTCCGCTGCGTACCCTGCAGACCCGGCAGGACAGGAACCTCGACGAAACGTGGGCCGCCGCCGTCCGGTACGCAGTCGATCACGGCGCGCAAGTGATCAACATGTCGTTCGCGGCCCAGGGAGGGTCGCGAACCATCTCGGACGGACGGGACGCGATCGCCTACGCCCAGGCCCACGACGTCGTCGTGGTAGCGGGTTCGGGCAATGCGGGCAGCGCCGCTGTCAGCGAACCTGCCGCACTGCCTGGCGTGGTCTCCGTCGGCGCCGTCGATGAGGACGCCAACCTCTGGACGGATTCCAACACCGGCGAGGGGCTGGTGCTCACCGCTCCGGGTGTGGACATCGTCGGAGCGGACCCCGCCATGGACAACGGCTATGGTGCGGGCAGCGGCACCTCCGATGCCACGGCCTTCGTCTCGGCCGCGGCAGCCCTGGTCCGAGCCAAATACCCCGACCTGACCGCCGGCCAGGTGATCAACCGACTGATCAAGTCGGCCACCCTGGCCCACCACGAAGGGCTGACGGCCCCCGACGAGGAGTACGGCTACGGCATCGTCCGCCCCTACTCCGCGCTCACCATGGACATCCCCGCAGGGCCGGAGAAGAACCCCCTCGGCCAGATTCAGCCCACGCGCACGCGCCCACCGGCAGCGGCCTCAGGGGAGCAGCCCGTCTCCGGCATCAGACTCGCCTTCGCCGGCGGCGCGGCAGCGGTGCTCGCAGTTGTCGCGGCCGTCATCCTCGTGGTGGCAGTCCGCCGCCGCAACCGCAGCGGCCCCGGCGCACCACCGGCCCCCAGCCCGGTCTCCCCTCCACACCCGCCGGCCCACTACCAGCCCTACCCGGCCCCGGGCACGCACCACGCCTACCCGCCGCCTCCCGGACAGGCCCCGTACCACCCCTACCCTCCGTCTCCTCCCGGACCGGCCCCGCAGTATCCGCACTACCAGCAGCCGCCGCCTCGAGAGCAGTGAGGGCGGAGACTCAGCCTCCGCCCTGCCCATCACTGCCACCAGAGGCGCGCGCCGTCCTCGGCGCCGGCGAGCACGCGTCTACCGCATCGACCGCGAACTGCTGGAACCGCTCCAGCGGGCCTTCGCCCTCACCGATGCACGCCCCGACCTCCTGCGCGGCAGCACGTCCGAGACGACCACCTGATACGGCCCGCGGCCCGACGGCCACCCCGGACGGCCCCGCGGCGCTCAGGCCCGGCGTGCGGCGGCCGGTCGGAGTCCCGGGCAGCGGCTGAGCGTCTCCGGCCGCGCCCCGGTGCGTTCATCTGACTTTCCACGCCATGGGGTGAACCCGCCCGGAACACGGCGTGTTCGCGCATCGCAGGCCACTA
>NZ_JAGGOO010000037.1 GCF_018614415.1 Streptomyces sp. ISL-12 | reverse complement strand
CCACGTGAGATGACCTCTAAAGAGAGTTTTCAATTACGAGGCTGGCGTCGTCAACTAGGGCCGCAGTAACGTGTTGCCCGGATTTGCCGTAAACTCCCAGAGAACGGTGGTGATCGACAAACGAGAGAAGGTTGCGGGCGAACTCTCGCCTGACGAGATCGTCCTGCCAGCAGATGAACAGTCGCTGGATGGTTCCCCCGGCCTCGATCAAACGCCGGTTGACGGCCAGGTACTCCCGTCGTTGTGTCAACAGGTTCGGATCAGTGGTGAGGTCGGCTGCTAGAACACGTTTGGGTTCGGTGCCGGAATCGATGAGCGCTTGGAAAAGCAACACGGACAACCGGGGCACCTCGGACGCGTACACCTGCAGGTGTCCGTCGGCGATCTCGCCGAAGCCGGCGATGAGCTCGCGTTCCAATTGCTCACGGACCCGCGCGAAATACCGGGCGTCTGCCATGTGCCGGTCGTTGGCCCGGCGCAGTTGGATGTAGATGCGGCGTAACCACATGTGATTGGCCACCATAAGCAGCAGCAGCAAGGTCTCCGCGGCCAGCAGGGTGTCCTTCAGGGCGCAGGGTTGATGCGTTCTCAGTCGGCGAGATGAGCTGATCGCCTGCGCCATCTCCCCTGTCGGGTCGACGTGTTGAAGTGGGCCGAACAGGGGGCGACGCCTGGGGGGTTGGCGTACGTTCCGGATGCCGGAGGATCGTCGGGTGGCGGGGGATCGGTGCCATTTCTGGCCGAGCGTGCGGACCTGGCTGTTCGGCCGGGCTCTCTCCCGCGGCTTCGGTAAGCGTCTTCAGCGCGCCAGGAGATCGATGGCGACCTCCAGTCGTTCGAGGTAGAACTCCCGTGATGCGGCCTGGTGCTTGAGGCCGGTCGATGCGCTGATCAGCGTCTGGGCGACTTGGCGGGCCGCCGGTTGTCCTGCCTCGACGGCAATCGCGTCTGTGATCAGTTGCTCGAAACGTTGCGGCGTGGTCTCGATGATCTCCCCCAGGAGGCCAGGGTTGTCCTCGATGACCACCGCCACATCGCGCGTCAGGGGGCCGATATAGCGGCCCGCCCACTGGTCGAACGCATCGAGGAGGCGCTCCGCAAGGGGGCGGCCGGTGTCGGCCAGGACGTGTTCGACCGCGGTGATGTCGCGCTCCAATGCCTGGGTGACGGCGGCGCGGAACAGGCTCTCCTTTGAGGAGAAGAGGAAGTACAGCCCGGGCCGGGAGATGTCCGCCGCCCGCGCCACCTCCTCCATCGAGGTCTTCCGGTAACCGAATCGCGCGAACGTGACCATGGCGGAGTCCAGAACCATGGTCCGACGGTTGGTGTCGGCGGCTGTCGACGGCGGGTGGCTGGCATCGGGACTGTTCATAGGACCGAGCATACGTGGGCAAGAATCGCACTATACAATTCAAGACTAGTGTGTATAGTCGCGCCATGACTGCTCGCGAACCCATCTCCACGCCCTTCACCGCTTCCAGCACCGCGGACGAGGTACTGCGAGACGTCGACCTCACCGGCGTCCGCGCGATCGTGACGGGAGCTTCCTCCGGAATCGGGATCGAGACGGCTCGCGCGTTGACCGCTGCCGGGGCGGAGGTGACGCTCGCTGTCCGGAACATGACGGCGGGGGACGCCGTCGCTGAGACGATTGAGAAGTCGACCGGAGGGATACGGCCCCGCGTCGTCCGGCTCGACCTTGCCGACAGGACCACCGTCACGCGATTCGTTGACGCCTGGGGCGGCCCGCTGCACCTGCTGATCAACAACGCGGGCGTCGTCACTGGTGGCCTCGAACGCACACGTGAGGGCTGGGAGCTGCAATTCGCGACGAACCATCTTGGCCACTTCGCCCTGGCCACCGGTCTTCATGGCGCCCTGGCCTTGGGAGCGGCCGACCGCGACGGCGCGCGGATCGTCTCGGTCAGTTCGACGGCGCACATGCGTGCCGGCATCGACTTCGACGACCTCCACTTCGAGCGTCGCAGTTACGATCCGCAGATTGCCTACGCCCAGTCGAAGACGGCGAACTCTCTCTTCGCCGTCGAGGCGAGTCGCCGCTGGGCGTCCGACGGCATTACTGCCAATGCGGTGAACCCCGGTGGTGTCGCGACGGGACTGCAGCGGAACTTCACAACGCAACAGAAGGAGTCGCTCGACGCCGCCGAAGCCGCCGGAGTCTTCACATACAAAACGGTCGAGCAGGGGGCTGCCACCAGCATCGTCGCGGCCGTCGCCCCGGAGTTCGCGCACTCCGGAGGCCACTACCTCGACGATTCACAAGAGGCATACACCGTGACGAACGACGCCGACCTCGTGCAGCACCCGCACGGTGTCAAGGAATGGGCGCTCGATCCCGCCACCGCCAAGCGCCTCTGGGCGGTCTCGACCAGCCTGCTCCACGCCTGACCTTTCGACGCCACAGCAAGCGGCACCGCCGCCTTCCTTGTTGGTCACCGCATCGCCCCACAAGGCCGATAGCACGTGGCCTGCGAAGACGGCCACGTCCGATGCGCAGGCCATTGCCGAAGCCTTTGATCACGAACAGAGGTCGCATTCGCGTGCCGTCCCCCCTGATCCGTGTCCTGCAGCGCCACTGCGCAGGCACTGATTCCGCCTTCCCAAAACCGGAACCGTCACAGCTCGCCTGCCTGGCGGACGTGTTGGGCCAGCTGCCCGATCCCCGCCGGATCCGGGGCCGCCGCTACCGCCTGGGCTCCATGCTCGCGCTGTGCCTGGTCGCCGTCCTCGGCGGAGCCACGTCCCTGGCTGCCATCGCCCGCTTCGTCGCCGATACCGACTCCCACCTGCGCGAACAACTCGGACTGACCTCCAGCACACCCAACGCCCCCACACTGGGACGACTCCTAGCCCGTCTGAACGGCGACGCGTTCGACGACGCTGTGGGCACTTGGCTCGCCCGGTATGCCGCCGACCCGGTCGACGAGGTCGATGGCACGCTGGTCGGTCTGGCCGTGGACGGCAAAACGGTGCGCGGATCCCGCACCGACGGCGCAGCCGTCCACCTGCTCGCCGCCGCGCTCCACGCCTGCCAGACCGTGATCGCCCAGCGCCAGGTCGCCGCGAAGAGCAACGAAATTCCCGCCTGCCTACCAGCGCGTTCAAGACCTGGGAGGACAACGCGTCCGCCACACGGGCGCTGAGGTCGCGGCGCGATTGCGTCGTCGTCATGGGCTCCATCCCCTGGAGGTGAGTTCACGCTCACTTCCCATCTTCGAGCTTTTGGCCGTGAGCAGACAAGTACGCCTTGTAGTGAGCAATCCTCTCTTTGCCGTGGGCGCGGAGACGCGCTCCGCGCAGTGGTGGACGTCGTTCGGCGTGATGCATGCCCGCGTCTGGCAGCGCGGTACCTTCGGACTCACGTCGTTGAGGGCCCCATGAGGAGAGATGAACGTGAGCAAGTTCGTGCGGCCCGCCGCCGAGGGCGCGGACCCGTTCGGTACGGCACGGCTGCGGCGCGGGGTGCTGGACGCCTGGGCGGCGAGCCCGGCCCGGTTCCGGGAGGACGCCAACGCCGAGGAGGACCTCGTCCTCGGCGGCTACCGGGACCGCCTCGTCGTGGAGCTCGCGCAGAACGCCGCCGACGCCGCCGCCCGCGCCGGGGTGCCGGGCCGGCTGCGGCTCACCCTGCGGGACGGCGTGCTGGTCGCCGCCAACACCGGCGCCCCGCTGGACGCGGCCGGCGTCGAGTCGCTGTCCACCCTGCGCGCCTCGGCCAAGCGGGACACCGCCGAGGGCGCCGTGGGCCGCTTCGGCGTCGGCTTCGCGGCCGTGCTGGCCGTCACCGACGAGCCCGCCGTGGTCGGCCGGCACGGCGGGGTGCGCTGGTCGCTGGCCGAGTCCCGGGAGCTGGCCGCCGACGTCGCCCGGCACAGCCCCGGCCTCGGCGACGAGATCCGCCGCCGGGACGGCCACGTACCGCTGCTGCGGCTGCCGTTCCCCGCCGAGGGCACCGCCCCCGACCCGTACGACACGGTCGTCATCCTGCCGCTGCGCGACACCGCCGCCGCCGATCTCGCCGAGCGGCTGCTGGACGCCGTGGACGACGCGCTGCTGCTGGCCCTGCCCGGCCTGGAGGAGGTCGTCGTCGAGCGGGCGGACCAGGACGTCGTGCGCACCCTGCGCCGCCGCCGCGACGGTGACGTGACCGTCGTCGAGGACTCGCTCCCCCACTCTCGGCTTCGCTCGAGCGGGGGGACCCCCACGGGCGTCACCCGCTGGCGCACCGCCACCGCGCACGGCCCCCTCACCCCCGACCTGCTCGCCGACCGCCCGGTCGAGGAGCGGCTGCGCCCGCACTGGTCGGTGACGTGGGCCGTGCCCGTGGACGACGAGGGCGCCCCCGTCCGGCCGCGCACCAGCCCCGTCCTGCACGCCCCGACCCCCAGCGACGAGCCCCTCGGCGTCCCCGCCCTGCTCATCGCGTCGTTCCCGCTGGACTCCACCCGCCGGCACGCGGCGCCCGGTCCGCTCACCGACTTCCTGGTGCAGCGCGCGGCGGACGCCTACGCCGGTCTGCTCGCCGACTGGACCCCGGTCACCGCCGGGATCATCGGCCTGGTCCCCGGCGCGCTGGGCAAGGGCGAACTGGACGGCACCCTGCGGCAGGCGGTCCTCGACCGGCTGCCCCGCACCGCCTTCCTGCCGCCCGCCGCCGTGCCCGGCGAGGACGACGACCCCGAGCTGCCCCGCTCGCTGCGGCCCCGGGACGCCGAGGTGGTCGAGGGGGCCGGCGCGGACACCGTACGGGTGCTGGCGGAGGTGCTGCCGACCCTGCTGCCCGCAGGGCTTGAGCGGCGGGTGGAGCTGCGCACGCTGGGCGTGGCCCGGCTGCCGCTGACCGACGCCATCGACCGGCTGGCCGGTCTTGAGAAGGAGCCCGGCTGGTGGCGGCGGCTGTACGACAGCCTGGCCGGGGTCGATCCCGACCGGCTCTCCGGGCTGCCGGTGCCGCTCGCCGACCGCCGTACGGTCATCGGGCCGCGGCAGGTGCTGCTGCCCACGCCGGACGCCGCCGCCCTCGACCCGGAGGTGCTCGCCCGGCTCGGGCTGAAGGTCGCCCACCCGGACGCCGCCCACCCCCTGCTGGAGAAGCTCGGCGCGCTCCCGGCCTCCCCGCGCGCGGTGCTCACCACCCCGCAGGTGCGGGCCGCCGTCGCCGCCTCCCTGGACGACGACTCCGCGGCCGACTGGGAGGAGGACGCCCTCGACGCCGAGGAACTGGCCGACACCGTCCTGGGCCTGGTCCGCGACGCCGGTCTGGAGCCCGGCGACGAGCCGTGGCTCGGCGCCCTCGCGCTGCCCGACGAGGACGGCGAGCTGTCCCCGGCCGGTGAACTGGTCTTCCCCGGCGGGCCGTTCGCCCGCGTCATGCGGGAGGACGAGGTCGCGGCGGTGGACGCGGAACTCGCGGACCGGTGGGGCCCGGAGCCGCTGGCCGCCTGCGGGGTGCTCGTCGGCTTCGCCCTCGTCCGCGCCACCGACGTCGTCCTCGACCCGGACGAACTGGAGCCCAGGGAAGGCGACTTCGCCGAACCCGACGACGCCGGTCTGCTGGACGCCGTCGACGTGTGGTGCGAGGACATCCTCGACCGCTTCCCCGACACGCCCGTCCCGCCGGTCGCCACCGAGATCGTCGCCGTGCGCGACCTGGACCTGGTCGACGACGACAAGTGGCCCGAGGCGCTCGCCCTCCTCTCCCGGCCGCCGCTGCGCGACGCCCTGGTCCAGCCGGTGCGGATGCTGCTGCCCGACGGCACCCACGAGACCGTACGGCCGTACACGGCGTGGTGGCTGCGCGGGCACCCGGTGCTCGGCGGGCGGCGCCCGGCCGGGCTGCGCGCGGCGGGCGGTGACCCGCTGCTGCGCGGCCTGTACGACGAGGCCGACGCCACCGGCTTCGACGACGAGCAGGTGCTGCGGGCGCTCGGCGTACGGACGTCCGTCGCCGCGCTGCTCGACGAGCCGGGCGGCGCGGCCGAGCTGCTGGACCGCCTCGCCGACCCGGAGCGGCCCGTCACCGCCGCCCAGCTGCACGGCCTCTACGGTGCGCTGGCCGACCTCGACCCCGACCAGGTGACCCTGCCGGACGAGGTGCGCGCGGTCGTCGACGGCGAGGTGCGGGTGGTGGACGCCGCCGACGCGGTGGTTGTCGACTCGCCCGACCTGCTGCCGTTCACCGACGGCGTGCCGCTGCTGCCGGTGCGGCCGGTCCGCGCCGCCGAGCTGGCCGAGCTGTTCCAGGTACGGCGGCTGAGCGAGTCCGTCACCGGCCGCGTCGACTCCGACGGCGCCGAGCACGACGTACCGGAGCCGGTGCGGGTGCTGCTCGGCGCCCGGACCCCCGCCTCCTACGTCGAGCACGAGGAACTCGTCGTGGACGGCGTGGAGATCGACTGGCGGCTCACCGACGACGGCGTGCTGCACGCGGCCACGCTGGAGGGGGTCGCCGCCGGGCTCGCCTGGGCGGCGGGGCAGTGGCCGCGCCGCTTCGAGGTGGCCGCGCTCCTGGAGGACCCGTCCCGCACGGAGGAACTGGCCCGGGACCGCTGGTTCGACTGACCGGCCGACGGCCGGCCCAGGGCGTACGGGGACACATTTTCTTCATCTCCGTACAACCATTCGTTTCCCTGGTTGATCTGATCACGTGAGTCAACAGACTCCACGATCACTTGGGCCCCGGCGTGACACGAGCCGTTGGGGGGCGACGACCGCCGGGGCCCCCTTTCCCACTTGGGGATCGCATGCGTATGCGCGCCACCGTGGCCGCCGTCTCCGGCGCCCTGGCCCTGTCCGCTCTCGCCGTGCCGGCCGCCCAGGCCGACTCGACGGCCGACTCGCTGCTGCAGCGGCCGACCGCTGCCGACGTCTTCGGCGCCGAAGCCCACCGCTCCACCGCCCGTTCGGCCGCCGCCCTGCCCACCATCACCAGCGTGTCGGTGAACGGCGGCAAGGACGTGGTCGTCGGCACCACCACCGCCAAGACCTTCACCGTGTCGGTGACCGCCACGCACGCCAGCGGCATCACCGACGCCTTCGTCGAGCTGTGGCACGGCACCGACTTCGACACCTACGTCGACGGAGCCCTGGTGCAGAACCAGGAGTACGCCACCTGCACGGCCGCCAGCGCCACGAAGTCCACCTGCAAGCTCACCATCACGGCCCGTCCCGGCTACGACGATGAGCTGGTCGGGTACCTCTACGACAACGCCCTGGCCGGTTCCTGGAAGGTGAACGTGGCCGTGCTGGCGAACGACGGCAGCGTCTACCAGGACACCGACTACAAGACCGTCAAGGTCCAGCGGCTGTCCAAGCTGACGGTCAACGCCGCCCCGGAGCCGGTGAAGAAGGGGGCCACCCTCACGGTCACCGGCAAGCTGACCCGCGCCGACTGGGAGGCCGAGAAGTACGTCGGCATCCCCAGCGGCCAGTCGGTGGCGCTCCAGTTCCGCAAGGCGAACAGCTCCGCCTACAGCAACGTCAAGGGCATCAAGACCACCTCCGGCGGCGCTCTGAAGACGACCGTCAAGGCCGCGGCCGACGGTTACCACCGCTTCAACTACAAGGGCATCACCAGCACCGCGGCGTCCGTCGCCGCGGGTGACTACGTCGACGTGAAGTGAGAAGGGCACAGCGGATGAGCAAGCGCGCCCTCGGGGCGGCCGTCGTCGGCGCCCTGGCCCTGACAGCCCTCGCCGTCCCGGCCGCGCAGGCCGCCGGGGCCGGCGACACGAAGATCACCAAGGTGGTCGTCGACGGCGACAACAAGGTGGCCATCGGCACCTCCGGGCTGAAGACCGTCAAGATCAGCGTCACCGCCTCGGACAACTCCGGCATCGCGGGCGCCTCCGCGTTCACCTTGGAGGGGCCCGACTACGGGTTCTACCTGTCCGGGAAGCCGACCTGCGCCAAGGTCAGCGCCACTGCCTCGACCTGCTCGGCCACGGTGAAGATCGACCCCAAGGTCGACTACCTCTCCAACGCCAGCGCCGGTACCTGGTACGTGGACGCGTGGATCGACGCCAAGGACGGCGACTACGTCTGGGAGGAGAAGGCCGGTTCCTTCAAGTTCCAGCGCGCCTCGCAGCTGACGGCCAACGCCACGCCCGAGCCGGTGAAGAAGGGCAAGACCCTCACCGTCACCGGCAAGCTGTCCCGGGCCAACTGGGAGACGCTCAAGTACGCGGGGTACAGCGGCCAGTCCGTGAAGCTCCAGTACCGCAAGAAGAGCAGCAGCACCTACACCACCGTCAAGACCATCAAGTCCAGCTCGACGGGCACCCTGAAGACGACCGTCAAGGCGTCGGCGGACGGCTACTACCGCTTCGCCTTCGCGGGCACCTCGACCACCCCGGCGGTCAACGCCACGGGTGACTACGTCGACGTGAAGTAACGCGCCGTCCGGCACCGGCAGTTCACCTCCTGGACGCCAGGGTGAACTGCCGGTGTCGTCTCCACCAAGGCTTCACAGGGCGTACAACCAGTCACTCCCGCCACGGATCAGATCATGCGAGTCGCCAGACTCCACTGTCACCCTGTGGGGGATCCAACACATGC
This sequence comes from Streptomyces sp. ISL-12, assembly GCF_018614415.1. GTDB lineage: Bacteria > Actinomycetota > Actinomycetes > Streptomycetales > Streptomycetaceae > Streptomyces. The sequence goes on along the minus strand of NZ_JAGGOO010000037.1, from coordinate 22,678 downwards.
GTATACGTGCCACCGTGGCCGCCGTCACCGGCGCCCTGGCTCTCTCCGCCCTCGTCGTGCCGGCCGTCGCACAGGCCGCCGACGACACCCGGCCGTCCTTCGGGGCGACCGTCGGCGACACCACCGCCGACCTCAAGGCCGGCCTGAAGGCCGACGCGTCCGCGCCCGCCGCCCGCAGCGGCGCCTCCGTGAAGGCCGCCGCCGCGCTCGACGTCACCGTCTCCGGCGTGACGGTCAACAACAACAAGGACGTCGTCGTCGGTACGACCGGCAGCTACACCGTGCCGCTCACGTACACCCTGAACCACACCGGCGACCTGGGCGCCTACGGCACCGCGGCGATGATCTACCACGGCACCTCGGTCGAGGACGCCACCTGGGGCTTCGCCTCCGACGACGCGGCCGCCTGCACCGAGGTCTCCTCGACCGCGCTGAAGTGCTCGACCACCGTCACCTTCCTGCCGGACGAGCTGATCAACACGGACGCCGGCACCTGGCGCGTCGGCGTCGTCGTGGTCACCGAGGACGACGAGAAGCTCCTGGAGAACGTGGGCACCCGCAAGGTCCTGCGCACCTCCAAGGTGACCGTCAACGCCGCCCCGGAGCCGGTCAAGAAGGGTGCCACCCTCACCATCACCGGCAAGCTCACCCGCGCCGACTGGGACACCAGCAAGTACGTCGGCTACGGCAGCCAGTCCGTGGTCCTCCAGTACCGCGCGAAGAGCTCCAGCACCTACACCAACGTCAAGGGCATCAAGTCCACCTCCACCGGCGCCCTGAAGACGACCGTCAAGGCGTCGGCGGACGGCTACTACCGCTTCGTCTTCAACGGCTCCCCGACCGGCGGCAAGGCCACCGCCACCGGTGACTACGTCGACGTGAAGTAGTCCCCGGCCTCACCGGACGGGAAAGCGGCGGTCGACCAGTCTCCACGTGAGTTCCAGGGCGGCCGCCGCCACCGCCGCGATGCCGACCGCGGTCCACGGCATCACCGTGCCGACCAGCCTCAGCGCGAAGAAGTCCTGGAGCCACGGCACGGCCAGCACCACCAGGAACCCGGCGCCCATCGCCGCCACCAGCCCGATCCGCCACCAGGTGTAGGGGCGGGCGATGATCGCCAGCACCCACAGCGAGATCAGGAACAGCGTCAGCGTCGCCGAGCTGGTCTCCGCCGCCAGCGCGTCCGGCCCGCTGTAGTGGTGCCGCGCCACCAGGTACGTCGCGAAGGTCGCCGCCCCGGCCAGCACCCCGCCGGGGATCGCGTACCGCATCACCCGCCGCACGAAGTGGGGCCGCGCCCGTTCCTTGTTGGGGGCCAGGGCGAGGAAGAAGGCCGGGACGCCGATGGTGAGGGTGGACAGCAGGGTGAGGTGGCGGGGCAGGAACGGGTACTCCACCTGCGAGCACACCACCAGGATCGCCAGCAGCACCGAGTAGACCGTCTTGACCAGGAAGAGCGTCGCGACGCGGGTGATGTTGCCGATCACCCGGCGGCCCTCGGCGACCACCGACGGAAGTGTGGCGAAGCTGTTGTTCAGCAGCACGATCTGCGCGACCGCCTTCGTCGCCTCCGACCCCGCGCCCATCGCGACGCCGATGTCGGCGTCCTTGAGGGCGAGGACGTCGTTGACGCCGTCACCGGTCATCGCGACGGTGTGCCCCCGGGACTGCAGGGCGCCCACCATCTCCCGCTTCTGCCGCGGGGTGACCCGCCCGAACACCGTGTTCTCGTCGATCGCCCCGGCCATCTCGTCCCGCTCGGCGGGCAGCCGGCGCGCGTCGACCGCCGTGCCGCCGAGCCCGAGCTTGCCGGCCACCGCGCCCACCGACACCGCGTTGTCGCCGGAGATGACCTTGGCCCGGACGTTCTGCTCGGCGAAGTAGCGCAGGGTGTCGGCGGCGTCGGAGCGCAGCCGCTGCTCCAGCACGACCAGGGCGACCGGCTCGGCGCCCTCGGCCGCCCTCGGGTCGTCCAGGCTCCGCCCGTCGGCCCGGACCAGCAGCAGCACCCGCAGGCCCTGTTCGTTGAGGCGCCCGGTCTCCGCCAGCGCCGGGTCGTCCTCGGCCAGCAGCACGTCGGGGGCGCCCAGCAGCCAGGTCCGGGTGGTGCCGTCCGCCTCCTCGACGCGGGCGCCGCTGTACTTGCGGGCGGAGGAGAAGGGCAGGGCCCCGGTGGGGCGCCAGTCGCCGGCGCCGTCCGGGCAGGCGTCGATGATCGCCTGGAGGGAGGCGTTGGGACGCGGCTCGGCGGCACCGAGGGCGCCGAGCACCCGCCGTACGTACCCCTCCTCGGCGCCGCCCAGCGGCCGTATCGCGGTGACGTCCATGCCGCCCTCGGTCAGCGTGCCCGTCTTGTCCAGGCAGACCGTGTCGACGCGGGCCAGGCCCTCGATCGCGGGCAGTTCCTGGACCAGGCACTGCTTGCGGCCCAGCCGGATCACGCCGATCGCGAAGGCGACCGAGGTGAGCAGCACCAGGCCCTCGGGGACCATGGGGACGATGCCGCCGACGGTGCGGGCGACGGAGTCGGCGAGGTCGTTGTCCTCGCGGACCAGCTGGCTGATGATCAGGCCGATCGCGGTCGGCACCATCATCCAGGTGACGTACTTCAGGATCGTGGAGATCCCGGAGCGCAGCTCGGAGTGGACGAGGGTGAACCGGGACGCCTCCTCCGCGAGCTGCGCGGCGTACGCCTCCCGCCCCACCTTCGTCGCCCGGTACGCCCCGCCGCCCGCGACCACGAAGCTGCCGGACATCACCTGGTCGCCGGGGCGTTTGACCACCGGGTCGGCCTCACCGGTGAGCAGCGACTCGTCGATCTCCAGCCCGTCGGTGTCGACGCACACGCCGTCGACGACCACCTTGTCCCCGGGGCCGAACTCGATCACGTCGTCCAGCACGATCTCGGAGGTGCCGATCTCGGTGGGCCGCCCGTCGCGCCGTACGGCCGGCCGGGCCTCGCCGATCAGGGCGAGCGAGTCCAGGGTCTTCTTCGCCCGCCACTCCTGGACGATGCCGATGCCGGTGTTGGCGAGGATGACGAAGCCGAACAGGCTGTCCTGGATCGGCGCCACGATCAGCATGATCACCCAGAGCACGCCGATGATCGCGTTGAACCGGGTGAAGACGTTGGCGCGGACGATGTCCAGCGTCGACCGGCTGCTGCGCACCGGCACGTCGTTGACCTGGCCCCGGGCCACCCGTTCGGCGACCTCCGCGGAGGTCAGTCCGGCGGCCGACACCGGGAGCGGCACCGGGTGCACGGGATCGAGTTCGGCGCCCGCGTCGATGTGCGTCATGCGTTCGACGGTACGTGCGGACGCGGGGCCCCACACGGCGGAAGGGCGGAAGTTCCGACCTGGGGAGGACGGTCGGGGCGGAAAGTGCTGCCGTGGTACTACGCGGCGCCCTGGGCGCTCCGGTCCGCTGCCCCGGGTGTGCCGTCGGCCGCGCGGGCCCGCTTGATGGCGGCGTCGCGCCTGCGGACGTACCAGATGCCGATCAGGCCGAGCCCGGCGCCGGCCAGGCAGGTCCACACCCACCACAGGTGCCCGTGGTCGTCGAACCAGCCGTAGAAGGGGAGCTGGGCCAGGAAGAGGACGAACCAGATGACCGTGCCGCCGGTGATGGTGGCGACCACGGGGCCCTCCAGGGGCTCCGGCGCCTCGTGCTTCGGTGTCCACTTCGCCATGCGCACAGCTTACGAGGCGGGGCCGGGGCGCGTCCGGCACGCGGGTCTACGCGCGGAGATGGCTTTATTTCCCTCATACGTTCATACTGAAACCGTTTGTTCCTGACCACTTTCATTCGTAGAAAACACCAAGAGGCCGTGTGGGGGACCGCTTGGTGATGAGGTCTCGCATGTCCACCCCGGCCCAGCCCCCGTACGGGGCTCTCGACCGCTACTTCAAGATCTCCGAGCGCGGCTCCACGCTCGCCCGCGAGGTCCGGGGCGGATTCGCCACCTTCTTCGCGATGGCCTACATCGTCGTGCTGAACCCGATCATCCTGGGCAGCGCGAAGGACATGTACGGCCATCAGCTGGACAACGGCCAGCTGGTCACCGCGACCGCGCTGACGGCGGCGTTCACCACCCTGCTCATGGGCGTCATCGGCAACGTCCCGATCGCGCTCGCCGCCGGTCTCGGCGTGAACTCGGTCGTCGCCCTCCAGCTCGCCCCGCGGATGTCCTGGCCGGACGCCATGGGCATGGTCGTGCTGGCCGGTTTCGTCGTCATGCTGCTGGTCGCCACCGGTCTGCGCGAGCGCGTCATGTCCGCCGTGCCGCACGGGCTGCGCAAGGCGATCTCGATCGGCATCGGCCTCTTCGTGATGATCGTCGGCCTGGTCGACTCCGGGTTCGTCACCCGCATGCCGGACGCCGCGCAGACCACCGTGCCGCTCCAGCTCGGGGACGGCGGCCACCTGAACGGCTGGCCGGTCCTGATCTTCGCCCTCGGCGTGCTGCTCACGCTGGCGCTGATCGTCCGCAGGACGCCCGGCGCCATCCTGATCTCGATCGTCGTGATGACGGTCGTCGCGGTGATCGTCAACCTCGTCGCCGACATCCCCTCCTGGGGCCTGACCACCCCCGAGTGGCCCGGCAACCCCGTCTCCACCCCGGACTTCGGGCTGGTCGGCGAGGTCAGCCTGTTCGGCGGGTTCGAGAAGGTCGGCGTGCTGACCGGCGTGCTGTTCGTCTTCACCGTGCTGCTGTCGTGCTTCTTCGACGCGATGGGCACGATCATGGGCGTCAGCGACGAGGCGAAGCTGACCGACGCCCAGGGTCAGATGCCGGGCATCAACAAGGTCCTGATGATCGACGGCATCGCGGTCGCCGCCGGTGGTGCCAGCTCCTCGTCGGCCACCACCGCGTTCGTGGAGTCCACGGCGGGCGTCGGCGAGGGCGCCCGGACCGGCTTCGCCAACGTCGTCACCGGTCTGCTGTTCGCCGTCGGCCTCTTCCTCACCCCGATCGCCACGATGGTGCCGTCCCAGGCGGCCACGCCCGCGCTGATCGCGGTCGGCTTCCTGATCCTGGCGGGTTCGATCAAGCAGATCGACTGGGCGGACCACACGATCGCCATCCCGGCCTTCGTGACGATGCTGATGATGCCGTTCACCTACTCGATCACCAACGGCATCGGCATGGGCTTCATCACCTTCGCGGTGCTGCGCCTGGCGGCCGGGCGGGGCCGCGAGGTGCCGGCGGCGATGTACGTGGTGTCGGCGGTGTTCGCCTTCTACTACCTGATGCCGGCGCTGGGTCTGACGTGAGCCGTCCCGTGACCCCTCACGTGACCCCGTAGAACCTCTCGGTCTCTTCCACGGCGGACTGGAACCGCTCGTCGAAGTCATCGCGGATGAGCGTCCGGACGACATAGTCCTGGACGCTCATCCCTCTTCTGGCCGCACGGTCCCGGAGCCGTTCGAGCAGCTCCCCGTCCATCCGCAGGCTGAGCACGCTGGTCCCCATGGGGACGAGGGTCACCCCGCGCCACGGGGTGGCGTACAGCTTTCCGCACTTGCTCACTCGTACGAGTGAAGCGAGGGTGGAACGGGGCCAGGGCGAGTGGTCAGGGTCACGGCCCGCCTCCGCACCCCCGGTGGTCCTTCGCCAGTCTAATGAGTTAAGCTAAGGACATGCCGGACCTCACCCACGGCGACGACGCCGCCGCCGTGAACTCCCTGCGATCCGCCGTGATGCGGCTGTCCCGTCGGCTCAAGCACCAGCGCGTCGACGAGTCGCTCAGCCCCACCGAGATGTCGGTGCTCGGCACCCTGTCCACCTGCGGCCGTGCCACCCCGGGCGAACTGGCCCGCAAGGAGCACGTCCAGCCGCCCTCGATGACCCGCATCGTGGCGCTGCTGGAGGCCAAGGGACTGGTCAGCCTGGAACCGCACCCCGAGGACCGGCGCCAGAAGGTCGTGACGCCGACCGAGCAGGCCGTGGTGATGCTCGACGAGAGCCGCCGCAAACGGAACGCGTTCCTGGCCACGCTGGTCGAGGGCCTCGACGAGGACGAGTGGGCGAAGCTGCGCGCCGCCGCCCCCGTGCTGGAGAAGCTCGCACACCTGTAAGCGGCATGGACGAGGAGGCGAACCCTTTTGAGTACGGGACCCGGAGCACACTCCGCCCCCGCACCTGACCCCCACGACGACCCGCCCACCCCCGACACCGACCGCAAGACCTCGATGTTCGCCTCCCTGAAGGTCAGGAACTACCGCCTGTTCTTCATGGGCCAGGTCGTCTCGAACATCGGCACCTGGATGCAGCGCATCGCCCAGGACTGGCTGGTGCTGAGCCTCACCGGCTCCTCCGCCGCCGTCGGCATCACCACCGCCCTCCAGTTCCTGCCGATGCTCCTGTTCGGCCTCTACGGCGGTGTCCTGGTCGACCGCCTGCGCAAGCGCCCCACGCTGCTGGTCACCCAGTCGTCCATGGCCCTGACCGCGCTGGCCCTCGCCGCCCTCACCCTGACCGGGCACGTCCAGGTCTGGCACGTCTACGTCGCCGCCTTCGTCATGGGCCTGGCGACCGTGGTCGACAACCCGGCCCGGCAGTCCTTCGTCTCCGAGCTGGTCGGCCGCGACCAGCTGCAGAACGCGGTCAGCCTGAACTCGGCCAACTTCCAGTCCGCCCGCCTGGTCGGCCCCGCCGTCGCGGGCCTGCTGATCACCGGCGTCGGCACCGGCTGGGCGTTCTTCCTCAACGGCGTCTCGTTCGTCGCCCCGCTCACCGGGCTGCTGCTGATGCGGGCCCGCGAGCTGCACACCGTCGAGCGCACCCCGCGCGGCAAGGGCCAGCTGCGGGAGGGCCTGCACTATGTCGCCGGGCGCCCGGACCTGCTGTGGACCATCGTCCTGGTCGGCTTCATCGGCACCTTCGGCTTCAACTTCCCGGTGTTCCTGTCCGCCTTCGCCGACGACGTCTTCCACTCCGGGGCGGGCACCTACAGCCTCTTCAACACCCTGATGGCGGTCGGCTCGGTGGCCGGCGCGCTGCTCGCCGCCCGGCGCGGCACGGCCCGGCTGCGGCTGCTGATCGCGGCGGCGATGGGCTTCGGCGCGCTGGAGATCGTGGCCGCCGCGGCTCCGGAACTGTGGCTGTTCGCGCTGCTCATGGTCCCCATCGGCCTGTTCAGCATGACGGTGAACGTCACCGCCAACACCAGCATCCAGATGTCCACCGACCCGGCGATGCGGGGCCGGGTGATGTCCCTGTACATGATGGTGTTCCTGGGCGGATCGCCGGTCGGCGCGCCGATCGTCGGCTGGGTCACGGACACCTACGGCGCGCGCGCCGGCTTCGCGGCCGGCGGCACGGTGGCCTTCCTGGCGGCGGCGGTGACCGGCGTGATCTTGGCCCGCCTGGGCAACCTGCGCCTCTCGGTCGGCTGGCACCACGGCCATCCGCAGGTGCGGTTCGTGCCGCGCGGCAGCCGGGAGGAGCTGGCGCCGGCGGCGTGACGCCCCTCAGTCCCGGGGGAACCCGTCGGTCTTCAGGACCAGGCCGACGGGGGAGTCGGTGAGGTCGATGTCCTCCCCGAACCCGAAACTGACACTGCCGTGGTAGGTGCCGTCCTTGGGCAGCGTGTGCAGGTGCCACTGGCCGGTGTACGGGTCGACGATCAGGTAGACCGGTACGCCGGCGGTGGCGTAGGTGTCTTTTTTGGGGCCGTAGTCGTTGGCGGCGGTCTTCCTGGAGATGACTTCGGCGACGAACTCGACGTCTTCATGACGCCAGTGCCCCTTGTCGTCCTTCTCCGCCCCCTCCGCGAGGGCCACCACGTCGGAGGCGAACCCGTTGAGGTACCCCGGGTAGTCCATGCGGACGTCGGACTTGACGCGCTTGCGCGGGTACTTGGTACGCAACTGGTCGTAGATGTCCGCGATGATGTCCCAGTGGGTGTCCCGCTGCGGCGTCATGAAGATGTGACCCCCGACGATTTCGGTCTTGTAACCCTCGGGGACGGGCAACTTCTCAAGCCAGTCGAACATGACGTCCAACGTCAGCTCGACGCTCTCCTCGGCCATCTCGATCCTGTCTGCGAGGACGGTCATCGTGGCGCTCCTCCCCGGCTGCCGCTCGGTAGGGGGCAGCCGCGCAGTACAACGATACGCACGGTGACCAGGACACGCCGGGCAGACTGTGACCCATGAGACTCTTCGCCGCCGTGCTGCCGCCCGAGGACGCCGTCCGGGAACTGGCCGCCGAGGCGGACCGGCTGCGGCGGCTGCCCGGCGCGGAGCGGCTGCGCTGGACCGGCCGCCCCGGCTGGCACTTCACGCTCGCCTTCTACGGGGAGGTCGACGACACCCTCGTACCGGAGCTGTCGCAGCGGCTGGCGCGGGCCGCCCGCCGCACCGAACCGTTCGCGCTGGCCCTGCGCGGCGGCGGACAGTTCGGGCGGGGCCGGGCCCTGTGGGCGGGGGCGGAGGGCGAGCTGCGCACCCTGCGCCTGCTGGCGGACCGCGCCGAGGCGGCGGGCCGCAAGGCGGGCGTGGAGATGGGCGAGCACCGCCGCTACACCCCGCACCTCACCGTCGCCCGCGGCCGGGACGCCTACGACGTACGCCCGTACCTGGAGGTGCTCGACGGCTTCACCGGCCGTACCTGGCAGGTCACCGAGCTGACCCTGGTCCGCAGCAACCTGCCCGCCTCCGGGGTGCCGGGGGAGCGGCCCCGGTACGAGGCGCTCGCCCGGCTGCCGCTGGGTTAGGGCCAGACGGTGGCGCCCGCCCGGAAGGTCTCGGCGTCGCTCTCCCGCGGCAGCACGCAGAGCAGGTGCCCGCCGGGCGCCCGCAGCACATGGCACTCCTGCCACCGCGCGACGCGCCGCGCGCCCAGCGCGGTCAGGCGCGCGAGTTCCGCCTCGACGTCGTCCGTCTCGATGTCCAGGTGCATGCGCGGCGCGTCGTCGACCGCCTGTACGGCGGTGACCAGCCCCGGCAGGGCGTGGCGCAGGCTGGTGAACTGCGGTGCCGGCGGGAACGGCCGGGCCTCGGCGCTCAGTGCCGCCGACCAGAAGTCCGCCGACCGGGCGGCCTCGGCTTCGGGGGCGTCGATGATGACGGCGTACACCCGGCTTCTGTGCATCGGGAAGCGACCTTCCTGGACGGGCACCCGGGGTCACCGCGGTGCCGGCGAAGAATTAGGCTCGGTGCCGTGGACCCGAAAACCCGGAACCGGATCATGGCCGGTGTGCTTGTGCTGATGCTCGTGGTGGTCGCGGTGGCGGCGGCGCTCGGTAACTAGCGCGCGCCCGTGCGCCGCCGTCGCCGTCCTACCAGGCGAAGGCCTCCGGGGAGGGCCCGGGGCCGGGGAAGATCTCGTCCAGCCCGGCCAGCAGCTCCCCGGACAGTTCCAGCTCGACGGCGCGCAGCGCGGACGCCAGCTGGCCGGCGGTGCGCGGGCCGACGATCGGGCCGGTCACGCCGGGCCGGGTGAGCAGCCAGGCCAGTGCGGTCTCGCCGGGTTCCAGCCCGTGCTTGTCGAGCAGGTCCTCGTACGCCTGGATCCGGGCGCGGGCCGCGGGGTCGGCGAGGGTGTCGGCGGCCCGGCCGCTCGCCCGGCGTCCGCCCGTGGCCTCCTTCTTGAGGACGCCGCCCAGCAGACCGCCGTGCAGCGGCGACCAGGGGATGACGCCGAGTCCGTACTCCTGGGCGGCCGGGATGACCTCCATCTCGGCGCGGCGCTCGGCGAGGTTGTACAGGCACTGCTCGCTGACCAGGCCGATGGTGCCCCCGCGGCGGGCGGCCAGCTCGTTGGCCTGGGCGATCTTGTAGCCGGGGAAGTTGGAGGAGCCGGCGTAGAGGATCTTGCCCTGCTGGACCAGGACGTCGATGGCCTGCCAGATCTCCTCGAACGGGGTGTTCCGGTCGACGTGATGGAACTGGTACAGGTCGATGCGGTCGGTCTTGAGCCGCTTGAGGCTGGCGTCGACGGCCCGCCGGATGTTCACGGCGGACAGCTTGTCGTGGTTGGGCCACACCTCGCCGTCGGCGCCCATGTTGCCGTACACCTTGGTGGCGAGGACGGTCCGGTCGCGCCGGTCGCCGCCCTGGGCGAACCAGTTGCCGATGATCTCCTCGGTGCGGCCCTTGTTCTCACCCCAGCCGTAGACGTTGGCGGTGTCGAAGAAGTTGATGCCCGCGTCGAGCGCGGCGTCCATGATGGTGTGGCTGTCGGCCTCGTCGGTCTGCGGACCGAAGTTCATGGTCCCGAGAACGAGGCGGCTGACCTTGAGACCGGTGCGTCCGAGCTGCGTGTACTTCATGGTCCCCAAGCCAACGGCTTGGAGTGCGCTCCAGGCAAGCGGTGGCGGGCGGTCAGTCGCGGTCGCGGCGGAAGCCGGCGGTCGGGACGGTGAGGCCGAGGACGGTGCCGGTGAGGTCCAGGTCCTGCCCGAGGGCGGCCCGGGTCCCGGTCGTGCGGTCGCCGTCCTCGGGGTACGTGAAGATGCGGCGGCGTACGCGAGCTTCTTCGGACCGTGGTCGTCGGGGCCGTACGACGATACGCACGGCGACCAGGGCACGGGTCACCGTGCGTACGGCCCGCCCAGCCCCCACCCCTGGTGCAGTGCCTCCGCGAACGCCCCCGCGATCTTCCGTTCGCCGCTGTCGCCGGGGTGGGTCCCGTCGTACGTGTCGCTGTGGATGTCGTACGTCGGCGGGACCGACGCCAGCAGCAGGGGGGAGCGGGGTTCGTCGAGGTCGGCGGCGGTCTTGGCGAGCAGGTCGTTGAAGAGGGCGACCTGGGCGCCGAAGGCGGGGTCCTGCCGGGCCCGTATGTTGGGGATGACCGGCAGCAGCACCATGCGGACGCGGGGCCGGGCGGCCCGTGCCTCGGTCACGAAACGCCGGACGTTCTCCACGGTCTGCCCGGCGTCGGTGTAGAAGCCGAGGTCGATCAGGCCGAGGGCGACGAGGAGCACGTCCGCGCGGTGCGCCCGGACCGCGTCCCCGATCAGCGGGGCCATGTGCAGCCAGCCCTCGCCCCAGCCGGCCAGGTGGGCCCGGGGGAAGCCGGGGTCGGCGTAGGCGAGGGAGACCGGTGCGTCGGCGGCCTTGTCGTAGAGCGTCTCGCGCGGGCCGACGAAGGTGAACGGACCGTCGTACGCCGTGCACAGGTGCTGCCACAGCCGGTAGCGCCAGGTGTGGTCGCCCGCGCTCCCGATGGTCTGGGAGTCGCCGACGGGCATGAACCTGAGCATCCGTACATCATGGACGATCACCGGACCCCTGACGACGTGAGCCCGGCCACCGTCACGAACACCCGTCCGGGATGGCAGGCTTGGGCCCATGCGCCGATCCCTCGCCCTCCTCGCCGCGACCCTCCTCACGGGCGCGTGCGCCGTGCCCGCCTTCGCCGTCGACGGGGACGAGGGGTTCACCATCACGGACCCGCGGATCACCGAGTCCAGCGGCCTGGCCGCCTCCCGCCTCCACCCCGGCGTCTACTGGACCCACAACGACCAGGACACCGGCCCGTACCTCTACGCGGTGGACGGTTCGACGGGCAGGACGGTCGCCCGCGTCTCCCTCTCCGGGATCGGCACCCCCCGCGACGTCGAGGCGATCTCCATCGGCCCGGACAACCGGATCTACGTCGGCGACATCGGTGACAACCTCGGCGGCACCTGGCCGCACGTGTGGATCTACGAACTGCCCGAGCCGACGGAACTGAAGGACCAGACGGTCGAGGCGAAGCAGTACGTGGTGGAGTACGACGACGGCGCGCGGGACGCCGAGTCGATGGTGGTCCACCCGAAGACCGGCCGCGTCTACATCATCGACAAGAACGAGGACGGCGGGCACCTGTACGAGGGCCCGGCCGAACTGTCCACGTCCGGGACGAACGTCTTCACCCGCTCCACGGCCGTCGACCTGTGGGCCACGGACGCGGCGTTCTCGCCGGACGGCGAGCAGCTCACGGTGCGCGGGTACCTGGGCGGGCTGTACTACGACTGGAACGACGGGAAGATCAAGCGCGAGGGCCGCATCAGCGTGCCACTCGGCCAGGGCGAGTCCGTCACCTACACGGTCGACGGCAAGAAGCTGCTGCTCGGCATGGAGGGCGCCAACAGTGCGGTGAAGGCGCAGGACGCGCCCGGCGGGGGCGGCGAGTCGTCGTCCACGGGCGGGAGTCCGGCGGCCTCCTCCTCCGACGACGGTGCCGGGACGGACGGCAGGACGCTGAAGATCGGCGGCGCGGCGGCGGTCCTGGCGGTGCTGGCGGCGGTGTTCGGGCTGCGGCGGCTGTTCCGGCGGTCATGACGGCAGGGGGCAGGTGAGTTCCGGCCGCGCGCGGTGCGGGGAGCAGGTCACCAGGGTGAGGGAGAGGTACGCCGGGCGTTCGAGGTAGAAGCCGAGTGTCACGTCGCCGCCGGCGGTGAGGCGTTCGGTGGCGGCGGTGACGTGGCCCGCCAGGCGGCCGGCGTCCCGTTGGGCCGCGGCGGCGAACCGGGGCGCGTACTCGGCCAGACGGTCGTGCAGCCAGGCCGCCGCGTCGTCGGCTCTGTCCCAGGTGCCGCGGATCAGGGCGGGCGGTTTGAGGAGCCAGTACGCCGTTTCGAGGGGCGGGAGATCGGACGTGGGGAAGGCCGTCGCCACGTCGCGGTGACGGTGGATCAGCTCCGGCCGGCTGCCGGGTGGAGGTGGTTCGGGGTGGGGCGGGCGCCGGAGGGCCTCCTGGTCGAAGCGGGCCTTCGGGCCGGTCCACAGGTAGGCGTGGTGGTGCACCGGGGCGTCGTCCTGTTCGCAGGGTGCGGGCCGGCCGGCTCCACGGGAGCCGGCCGGCGACGGGACGGTCAGAGGGCGAGGCCGAAACGGGCGGGGTCGATGCCGGCGACGGCCAACTCCTCCGTGGTGAACCGCAGGGGCGGTACGTCGGGTCGCTTGCTGTCACCGAGGGCCCAGGCGTCGGTGCCGATGCGGGCGAGGGTCACGCAGCCTTCGCTGCACGGGCCTCCGCAGGCTTGGACGAAGGTGGCGGAGGCGATGTCGAGGGCGTAGAGGTCGGGGGTTCGGGGCATGAGGTGCCTTCCCGTCTGGCCTGGTCACGGCCTGGGTGGATGGTCTGGCGACGACCGTAGGAGGGCGGGACGCGGCATCGGGCCGAATATTCTCGACTATTCTCACGTGGTTACTCTGGATGCATGGACTTTCACTCAGAGTCCCCGGGATGCTGTGCGCACACGGATTTCGTCGACACCCAGGGGGTGGTTGCGCGTGGCGCGCAGGTTGCGGTTCAACGGGACGGGGAGCGACGGTGACGGATGTCCGGCCGTCCATGAGGATGTGGACAGTGGGGAGGTGATCGTGCAGGGCGCCCCACTGGCCGATGCGGAAGACGTGGCGCAGCTCCAGTGCCTCTCAGAAGGCGAAGTAGCGGTGGTGGTGCCGCGTGAGCTGCTGGTGGACTGGGCGCCGAAAGAGCGGACGCGCAAGGTGAGGACGATCGGGCTTGAGGAGTTCGGCGGTCTCTTCCGCAAGTTCGAGCACACCGCGTGGCGCCTGGAGACGCGTCGGCGTTACGCGAGCGATGAGGCAGGAGACCGCTGGAAGGGGTTCATCGAAACCGGGTCCGTTGTCGAGGACTGGCCCGCCGGAGCGCCGGTGCGTTCCTTCCGCGACACGATCCGCGAGCAGACCGGACTGGGCAAACGAGTCGAGCGGGTTCGTATCGTGGACCAGCCGCCGACCACCGGGCAGCGTTACCTCCTCGACGGTGCCAGGTGGAACATCGCCTCCGGCGAGGACATCCGCAACATGTGGCGTGTCGACGCCGACCGGCTCCGGCTGCCCGACGAGGACTTCTGGCTGTTCGACAGCCGTCTCATCGCGCTTCTGCGCTTCGACTACGACGATCAGCTCACGCACGTGGACCTGATCACGGAGCCCGCCGAGGTGGTGCGGTGCTCGATGATCAGGGATGCTGCTTGGCATTACGCCGTGCCGTGGGAGGAGTTCACGGCCGGAATGTAGGCGACGGAGCGGGTAACCGGTGAGCACGGACTACCAGAGGGCGCGTGAGGAACTCGGCCGCAGACTGCGCGAGTTGCGCACCGAGCGCCCTGAGGGACGGCTCACCGGTGTTCAGCTCGCACAGCGGTTGGGATGGCGGCAGTCGAAAGTCAGCAAGCTGGAGAACGGCCGACAGACACCTACGGCCGACGACCTGCGGGCATGGTCCGAGGCCGTGGGCCAGCCAGCCGTTTTTCCGGAACTGCAGGCGCGGCTGAGGGGCTTCGAAAGCCACATCCGTTCCTGGCGCCGTCAGCTAACAGCCGGACACGCCCCTGTCCAGGAGACCTGGAACGCCCTCGTGTCCAACACCACCACCGTGCACGCGCTGAGCAACGCCGCCGTCAACGGCATGCTGCAGACGGCCGATTACGCCCGATGCCTCTTCGAGCGGCATGCCCAGCTCCGCAAGACACCGAGAGACACGGAGAACGCGGTGCGGGCCCGCCTGAAGCGCCAGGAATGGCTGTACCGGCCGGGCAAACGGTTGAACCTGCTCATGCCCGAGAGTGTCCTGTGGGGACGGATCTGCTCGCCGGAAGTGCTGGTCGCTCAACTCGACCGGTTGTGCGGCGTGGTGGGCATGGACACCGTGAACCTGGGGATCCTGCCCTTGGACGGCACGCTGCCGCTGGCGATGGGGAACTCGTTCAACGTCCTCGACGACCGCCTGGCCGTCGTCGAGGACTGGCACGCCGAACTCTGGCTCGACGACGCCGAAACGATCGCTCTCTACCGTCGGGTCTGGGACACCTTCGCCGAGGCGGCCGTCTTCGGTGCCGAGGCTCAGCAGGTGATCGCGCGGGTGCGCCGGAGTATCAAGGTCTGAGACGGGCCCCTCAGTCGAGGCAGAACTCGTTGCCCTCCACGTCCCGCATCACCAGGCACGACTCGTTGAAGCCGTCGGCGCGCAGCAGTTCGACGCGGGTCGCGCCGAGTGCGGTCAGGCGGGCGCACTCGGCCTCCAGGGCGGCGACGCGCTCCTCGCCCACGAGGCCGGTGCCGACCCGTACGTCGAGGTGGACCCGGTTCTTGACGACCTTCCCCTCCGGGACGCGCTGGAAGAACAGGCGCGGGCCCACGCCTTCGGGGTCCACGCAGGCGAACGCCGAGCCCTGGCGCTCGGGCGGCAGCGAGCGGTCGAAGTCGGCCCAGCTGTCGAATCCCGGCGGGGGCGGCGGGACGACGTACCCCAGCACCTCGCACCAGAAGCGGGCGACGCGCTCCGGGTCGGCGCAGTCGAAGGTGACCTGAATCTGCCTGATCGACGTCATCGGGCCACCCTATCGAGAGAGGCCGCTTACGCCGACGCCTCCGTCAGCCTCGCCGTCTCCGCCTCCGTCAGTGTGACCTCGGTGAGCGCCAGCAGCGCCGGGAGCTGCTCCACCGTCCGCGCGGAGGCGGTGGGCGCGATGACGGTCGGGCGGGAGGTGAGCCAGGCGAGGGCGACCGTGGCGACCTCCACCTCGCGCGCGCCGGCGATCTCGTCGAGCACCTTCAGCACCCGTGCGCCCCGTTCGGAGTCCACGAGCTGCGCCACGCGGCCCGCGCGCACCGAGTCCACCGCCGCACCCGGCCGGTACTTCCCCGTCAGGAAACCCGACGCGAGCGCGAAGTACGGCACCGCGGACAGGCCGGCTTCCTCGGCGACGTCCTGGAGGGCGCCCTCGTAGGTGTCCCGGGAGACCAGGCTGTAGTGCGGCTGCAGGGCGACGTAGCGGGCCAGGCCCTCGCGCTCGGAGAACTCCAGCGAGGCGCGCAGCCGCTCGGCCGAGATGTTGGAGGCCGCGATGTGCCGCACCTTGCCCGCCTTCACCAGCCCGTCCAGCGCGCCGATGATCTCCTCGACGGGCACGTCGGGGTCGTCGTAGTGCGTGTAGTACAGGTCGATGTAGTCCGTCCGGAGCCGCCGCAGCGAGGCGTCGGCCGCCGCCCTGATGTTGTCGGCGGACAGCCCCGGATATGCGGGGTGCCGGCCGACCTTGGTCGCGAGGACCACGTCGGAGCGGTTGCCGCGCGCCGTGAACCAGTCGCCGAGGACGGTTTCGGACTCGCCGCCCTTCATACCGGGGGCGAAAGCCGAGTAGCCGTCGGCGCTGTCGACGAAGTTGCCGCCGGCGGCCGTGTAGGCGTCCAGCACGGCGAAGGACGCGGCTTCGTCGGCGGTCCAGCCGAAGACGTTGCCGCCGAGGCAGAGCGGGGCGACCTTGAGGGTGGTTGAGCCCAGAGGGCGAAGAGACATCATTTAACGATGTTAAGGGGAGTGTCCCCGTGATCGTCGTGCCGACTGGCCGATCCGGCCAATACTTGGCCGATACCCGGTAGGTGTCACCGGTCGATGTCTCGTCGCGCCCGGCCCGGGTCCTCCTCCTTCCGTGGATGACACTTTGGCCTCAAGTGTCGGCGGCGCCGGGAACGAGGGTCTCCCATCTCGCCCAGACGCACTTCGCGTACCGCTCCTGACGGCATCCCCAGGAGTCGGCCAGCGCCGCCACGAGGGCGAGTCCGCGTCCGCCCTCCTCGTCGGGGGCGGAGGCGTGGAGCCGGGGGAGCCGGTCGCGGTCCGGGTCGGACACCTCCAGGAGCAACTCCGTTCCGTGCAGGGTCAGTATCACGCGCACCTGGGCGTAGGGGACGCGGCAGTGGGTCACGGCGTTGGTGACCAGTTCGTTGGCCAGGAGGGTGGCCAACTCCGCCCGTTCGTCTTCGACTCCCCAGTCCGAGAGGGCTTTGCGCAGTCTCTGACGGGCCGTTGACACGTGTCGGGTGTGTTTGGGGATGCGGAAGGTTTCGGTTGTGGGCATGGGAGGTATTCGACACCCGCTAAATCCCGACTGGGAAATGTATGCAGAGGTCTCACTCGATCGTGTGATGCAGGGCCACGGTTGGTGGAGTGCGTGGCAAGGTGGCGTGCGGAGAGAGGGGGCGCCATGCCCGCAGGTGGACGGCCGACGGTGCGCAGCAGGCGCCTGGGTACGGCGTTGAGGCAGTACCGGCAGGCCGCCAAGCTCGACCAGCCGCAGGCCGCCGAGGTGATCGCGTCGAGTCAGGCCAGGATCAGTCGTGTGGAGAGCGGGCATGCCACGCCCCGCGTCATCGAGGTCCGGCTGCTGCTCGACGCCTACGGCGTGACCGACGCCGAAGTGCGCGGCAGACTGGAAGACCTGGCCAAGTACTCGAAGAAGCGGGGTTGGTGGCAGGAGTACGCGGGCCGCCTGCGGCCGGACTACCTCGACCACATCGCACTTGAGGACGACGCGAGTCACATCAGGCAGTGGCAGCCCGTGTTGGTTCCAGGGCTGCTGCAGACGCCGGCCTACGCCGAGCTGGTCATCACCGAAGGGCCCCGTGAGCTGTCTCCGGAGCAGATCGCTGAGTTGGTGAAGGTACGAAGCCGGAGGCAGGAGAGGATCGCTGAAGGCGGGGTGAAGTACACCGTCGTTCTCTGGGAAGCGGTCATCACGTACCCGCTGCTGACCGCCGCTGTTCACCGCGAGCAGTTGTCGGCGTTCCTCGAAGTGGCACGGAGAACGAATGTCACCCTTCAGATCCTGCCGTTCAGTTCTGGCACACTGGCGGCCGGAACCTCCGCCTTCGCCGCCTTCAGTTTCGAATCAGAGTCGGCAATCGAGGTCGTCACGATGGACGACTTGATGTGCACGACGATCCTGGAAGACCCGGATGATCTGGCAGTGCACGCCACGACGTTCGACCTCCTGCAATCGGCGGCGCTGTCACCGGAGGAGAGCGCGGAACTCATTCAGCGCAAGCTGCGAAAGATCAAGGAAGACGCCTCATGACCGACATAACAGGCCCCTTTCGAAAGTCCTCCTACTCCACTCAGGAAGGCGAATGCGTCGAGGTGGCCCTCACGGCTGACCACGGCCGAGCCGTCCGCGACAGCAAGCAGCCCGGGGGCGGCGGCCCCCTTCTCGTCCTCTCCCGTGACAGCTGGGGCGCCTTCCTGCGGCAGTTCGGGCGGGAAAGCTGAACCGGCGGGGGACGGACGGGTCAGCGTTGGTGTCCGTGCGAGCCCTGCTGGGACGCCGTCTCGGCTCGTAGCAGGCTGTAGCGGAAGACGTAGCTGTGGGAGTGGCTCTCCCACTGGCGCCGCAAGTAGGACTCGAAGTCGCCCGCGTCGGCGGAGAACAGGTCGGCGTTGGTGCCGCTCCTGCCCGCGTCGGCCATGATCCGGCGGTGGACGACGCTGTTGCGCCACTCGATGCGTTCCAGCTCGACGGCGTAGAAGTACGCGGGATCCATGCGCTGCGCGGCCGCCTGGCGTTCGATCGTGCCGTTCCTGGCGTCCGCGTCCAGGGCGGCACGCTGGGCCTCCTGCGACGCGTTGAGGATCTCGAAGACGGCCGCTCCGAACAGGCGGCTGGAACCCGCCCGCCGTACCGCCTGGTGGGTCGGGTCGAGCATGACCGTCCGCTCCTGCGACCGCCACTCGCCCACGCCGCCGCCCTGCGTCCGGCCGAACCGCACGGTGATGCGGCCGGCTGTCGCCAGCTCGGTCGCGAAGTGCCGGTACATGCCGCGGATGTAGCTGCTCAGCTCCTGCATCAGGCGGCCGTTGTGGCGGGTCGCGAAGGACACGCCGCCCACGCTGCCCTGGAACGAGGTGTCGTCACGGCCCCGCGGAGGTTCGTAGGCCAGGTCCGAGTCGTAGCCGTCGTCGCTGGACGCGCGCCGGGAAGGACCCGGCAGGGAGCCGTAGGCCAGACCCGAGTCGTCGGAATCGCTCGCGCGCTGCACGGCGAGGGTGTGCGTCACCGCCGCGTTGCCGGCCGAACGCTGGAGCGCCAGGACGCCCGCGAGGTGCGACGGTGTGGGGGTGTCCTGGAGGCGCGGGCGGAGGGGGTGGGCCGGTTCCGGCCCCGGGCGGCGCCACTGGTCACCGCGTCCCGGCCTGCCACGCATGCGTTGCCCTCCCTCGCCCTCGGCCCCCCGCGGCCGGCGGTTCCTCGCGGGAAGCCTACTCGTCCTGTGACGCCGTTCACGGCGGAGGGGTGCCCGGCGGCGGTCCGCCGGGCACCCCTTCAGTGCCGTACGCGAGACGTCAGAGCTTCTCGATGACGTAGTCGACGCACTTCGTCAGGGCCTCGACGTCCGCCGGGTCGATCGCCGGGAACATCGCGACGCGCAGCTGGTTGCGGCCCAGCTTGCGGTACGGCTCCGTGTCGACGACGCCATTGGCGCGCAGGGCCTTGGCGACGGCCGCCGCGTCGATGTCGTCGGAGAAGTCGATCGTGCCGATGACCTGGGAGCGCTTGGCCGGGTCCGAGACGAACGGGGTCGCGTACTTCGACTCGTCGGCCCAGGTGTAGAGGCGGGTCGAGGAGTCCTTCGTGCGGGACGTGGACCAGGCCAGGCCGCCCTGGCCGTTCAGCCACTCCAGCTGCTCGTTCAGGAGGAACAGGGTGGCGAGGGCCGGGGTGTTGTACGTCTGGTTCTTGCGGGAGTTGTCGATCGCCGTGGGGAGGCTGAAGAACTCCGGGATGTGGCGGCCGGACGCGTGGACACGCTCGGCGCGTTCGATCGCGGCGGGGGAGAAGACGCCGATCCACAGGCCGCCGTCGGAGGCGAAGGACTTCTGCGGGGCGAAGTAGTAGACGTCCGTCTCGGAGATGTCCACCGGGAGGCCGCCGGCGCCGGACGTGGCGTCGACCAGGACGAGGGAGCCGTCGTCGGCGCCGGGGACGCGCTGGATGGGCATCGCCACGCCGGTCGACGTCTCGTTGTGGGTGTACGCGTAGACGTCGACGCCGGACTCGGCCCGCGGGTCGGGGTGCGTGCCCGGGTCGGCGGAGACGACGGTCGGCTCGGCCAGCCACGGGGCCAGCCTGGCCGCCTTGGCGAACTTCGAGCTGAACTCGCCGAAGGTCAGGTGCTGCGACTTGTTCTCGATCAGGCCGTGGGTCGCGATGTCCCAGAACGCGGTGGAGCCGCCGTTGCCGAGCACGACCTCGTAGCCCTCGGGGAGGCTGAACAGGTCGCTGATGCCCTCGCGGACCTTGCCGACCAGGTTCTTCACCGGGGCCTGGCGGTGGGAGGTGCCCATGAGGGAGGTGCCGGTGGCGGCGAGGGCGTCCAGCGCCTCCGTCCGCACCTTGGAGGGACCCGCGCCGAAACGTCCGTCCGCGGGCTTGATGTCAGAAGGAATCCGGATCTCAGCCACGTGGCCGAGGGTATCCGTTGCGGGAAACCTGGGCGAAACGTCGTCCGTCGGGTGAGACGGTCACCCGAGGGCGCCTCCCAGCGCGGGCGTCGGGGAGAACTTCACCGGGAGTTCCGTCAGACCGCGCAGCCACGGGGACTCGCGGCGGTGCAGGGACGTGGCCGGGACCGACAGGTCGATGTCGGGGAGGCGGTCCAGGACCACCTCGATGCCGGTGCGGGCGATCACCTCGGAGATCTCCTGCGCCGGGAACGGGCAGCGGTGCTCTCCGTGGCTGAAGGAGAAGTGCGCGTTGTTGCCGCCGGTCAGGGATGCCGCGTCGGTACGGACCTGGGGGTCGGAGTTGGCCCCCTGAAGACCGAGGATCAGCAGGTCGCCGGCGTTGATGCGGCGTCCGCCCAGGTTGGTGTCGCGGGTGGCGTAGCGGCCCGGCATGTTCTGGGTGGGGGTCTGCTCCCACAGGACCTCGTTCATCGCTTCGGAGACGCTGCTGCGTCCGCCGAACATGGACGCGGCGAAGCGGTGGTCGGTCAGCATCAGGTGCAGCGAGGTGCCGATCCAGTCGGCGGTGGGCTGGTGGCCCGCCGACATCAGGACCATCAGGTCCTGGACGATCTCCTCGTCGGTGAAGTCGGACCGGGCGGCGATCATGCGGGAGACCACGTCGTCGGCGGGGTCCGCCAGGCGTTCGGCGACCAGGGCCTGGCAGGAGTCGTGCAGGTGCTTCTGGCCCGCCAGCGCCCGGTCGCCCGCGTTGATCATGTCGGTCATCGACGTGACCAGGGCCAGGCCCTCGTGGTCCGACCAGCCGTAGAGGTGCGCCAGGACGCGGACCGGGAGCAGCATGGCGTACTCGTTGATCAGATCGGCGGTGCCGCGGGCGCAGAAGGCGTCGATCAGCTCGTCCGCGAAGCGTTCGGAGTCGGCGCGCAGGACCGCCGGGTCCACGCCGTCCAGCGCGTCGCTCAGCATGGCCGAGCGGCGGCGGTGGCGTTCGCCGACGGTGTAGAGGATGGAGGGCTGGCCGCGGTTGATGACCGGGCGCAGCGGCCAGTCGTCGGGGACGTTGTCCCACTGGTTCCACAGCTGGGAGTCCCGGCTGAACAGGTCCGGGTCGCCGGTGACCTGGTGCAGCTCGCGGTAGCCGATCACCAGCCAGGCGGGGATGCCACCGTCCAGGATCACCGGGGCCACGGGACCGTGCTTGCGCCGCATCGCCCGGTACAGCTCGGCCGGTTCCTCGTGGGATCCGGGTCCGCGAAGGGGGAGGGGGCTCACACCAGCTCCTGTGTGGGTTGTGCGGGTTGTGCGGGGGCGGTGGCGGCGGTCTTGGCGTAGCGGGCGTAGACGTGTTCCACCAGGGTGATCAGGATTTCCTTGGCCGACTCGCGGGAACGCGCGTCGCAGCGCAGCAGCGGGACGTGCGGGTCCAGGTCCAGGGCCTCGCGGATCTGGGCCGGGGCGAAGTCGGGGCCGCCGAAGTCGTTCAGGGCGACGACGAACGGCGTGCCGCTGCGCTCCAGGCGGTCGATGGCGTACCAGGAGTCGTCGATGCGCCGGGTGTCGACCAGGACGACGGCGCCCAGCGTGCCGTAGAAGAGGCGGTCCCAGAGGAACCAGAAACGTTCCTGCCCCGGGGCGCCGAACAAGTACAGGACGTTGCGCGCGTCGAGCGTGATGCGGCCGAAGTCGAAGGCGACCGTGGTGGTCGTCTTGCCGTGCACCCCGGTCAGGTCGTCGACGGAGGCGCCGGCCTGGGTCATCGTCTCCTCGGTGTTGAGGGGACGGATCTCGCTGACCGAGCGGACCAGGGTCGTCTTGCCGACGCCGAAGCCGCCCACGATCACGATCTTGAGGCCGTTGTCGGCGGAGGCGCCGAGCGGCGCGCTCGCTCTAGAGGTTGCGGAGTCCAACGAGCACCTGCTCCAGGATTTCGGGATCGGGTAGGGCTTCCTGACGGGGGTGACGTGCGCTGACGCGTCCGGTGTCCAGGAGGTCGGTCAGCAGGATCTTGGTGATGCCGACGGGCAGCCGCAGTTCGGCGGCGATCTCCACGACCGCCGTCGGACGCTCGGTCATCCGCAGGATCGCGGCGTGCTCCGACTGCATGCCGGGGACCGGGTCGCACTCGGCGACGACGAGCGTGACCAGGTCGAACGGGTTGTCCGAGCCCGTCCGGCTGCGCCCGCCGGTGAGGGTGTAGAGGCGGTCGGGAGCGTCGTCCCGGCCGGGCCTGCCGCCGGGCTGCGTCATGACGTGCGGGACTTACGGGGCCGGGCGGTCAGGTGTTCGCCGAGTTGCTCGACGAGTTCGCTCATGTTGTGGCCGACGAGCCCGGCGTCCGCGTCCTCGGCGGTGACCACGGCCAGGTGGGCGCCCTCGCCGGCCTCGACGATGAACAGCACCCCGCCGTAGAACTCGGCCATCGCCGACCGGACGCCGCCGGTGCCGTCGCCGAACTCCACGGAG
>NZ_JAGGOO010000036.1 GCF_018614415.1 Streptomyces sp. ISL-12 | reverse complement strand
GTCTTCGGTGACGACCCCGACCGCCTCAACCAGACCATCCACACCCAGGCCGCACTGTTCGCCGTAGAAGTCGCCCTCTACCGGCTCACGGCCTCCTGGGGCATCACACCCGACATCATCGGCGGACACTCCATCGGCGAGATCACAGCCGCACACATAGCAGGCGTGCTCTCGCTGGAAGACGCGGCAACACTCGTCACCACCCGCGGACGCCTGATGCAAGCACTGCCCGAAGGCGGCACCATGATCGCCGTCGCCGCCCCCGAACACCACATCCCCCCATCGCCCGGCGTGGACATCGCAGCGGTCAACAGCCCCACCTCCACCGTCCTCTCCGGCGACGAAGAACCCGTACTCAAAGCAGCACAAGAACTCGCCGCACAAGGCATACGCACCCGACGCCTCACCGTCTCCCACGCCTTCCACTCCGCCCGCATGGAACCCATGCTGACCGAGTTCCAACACGTACTGGAAAGCCTGACCTTCCACACCCCCACCCTCCCCCTCCTCTCCAACATCACCGGACAACTCGCCGACCCCGAGACCCTGTGCACCCCCGCCTACTGGGTCCGCCACGCACGCACAGCCGTACGCTTCGCCGACGGCATCCAAGCCCTCGCCGACCACGGCGTCACCACCTACCTCGAACTCGGCCCCGACAGCACCCTCACCGCCATGGCCCGCGAGAACCTGGACCACGACAGCGACACCACCCTCATCCCCGCACTGCGCCGCGACGCCGACGAAACCCGCACCCTCACCTCCGCCCTCGCCCAACTCCACATCGCCGGCATCCCCGTCGACCTCGGCGTCCTCCACGGCACCACCGCCCGTCCCCCGCTCATGCCCGAGCTGCCGACCTACGCCTTCCAGCGCGCGCACTACTGGCTGACCGGCGAGGACGGCCCCGGTGCCGCCGGTGATGTGTCGGCCGCCGGGATGGACGGCCTCGGGCATCCGCTGCTGGGCGCGGTGGTCGAAGTACCGGAGTCGGGTGAGGTGCTGTTCACCTCGCGCCTGTCGCTCGCCACGCACCCGTGGCTGGCCGACCACGTCGCGGCCGGGGCGGTACTGCTGCCCGGTGCGGCCTTCGTGGAGCTGGCGTTGCGCGCCGGTGACGAGGTCGGCTGCGGTGCCGTCGAGGAACTGGTGATGGAGGCTCCCCTGGTCCTCGCGGAGGGCGCCGCCGCGCAGGTGCGCGTCGGCGTCGCGGCTGACGACGGTACCGGCCGGCGCGCCGTGCGCGTCCACTCCCGCGCCGAGGACGCCGGGCTGGGAACGCCGTGGACGCGGCACGCCTCCGGCACGCTGCGTCCTGCGGACGACACGGACACGGTCGCGGCCACGGCCACGTCGATGGCCGGCCTGACGGTCTGGCCGCCGGCCGGCGCGGTGGCCGTGGACCCGGCGGACGTCGAGGGGCTGTACGACGGTCTGGAGCAGGCCGGGTACCGGTACGGGCCCGTGTTCCAGGGGCTGCGGGCGGCCTGGCGCGGTGACGGCGCCGTGTACGCGGAAGTGGCCCTCGCGGACGAGCACCGTGACCTGGCGGCGGCGTTCGGACTGCACCCCGCGCTGCTCGACGCCGCCATGCACGCCCTGGCCTTCCACGAGCGTGACGAGTCCGAGCCGCAGCTGGTACTGCCCTTCGCCTACCGTGACGTGACGCTGCACGCGTCCGGTGCCTCGGCGTTGCGGGTCCGGGTGACCCTGAGCGGCACGCACACCATGGCCCTCGAACTGGCCGACGGTGCCGGTGCCCCGATCGCGTCGCTCGGGTCGGTGGTGTCCCGGCCGGTCGACCCCGGGCAGCTCACCGGGACGGCGGCCACGGCGGACCGGATGTTCCGCGTCGCCTGGGAGGAGGTGCCGGCACGGGGCGAGTCCCGGGTCCTCCGTCCGGTGCCGGTGGCCGACGCCGGTGACGTGCACCGGCTGTCCGCCGCGCCCGAGACACCGGACACACTGCTGCTGGACCTCCGCGGTGCGGCAGCCGATGTGCGGGAGACGGCCGATGTGCGGGAGGTGACCGGACGGGCGTTGCGGGTGGCGCGGGCGTGGCTGGCCGAGCCGTCGCTGCTGTCCAGTCGGCTGGTCGTGGTGACGCGGGGCGCCGTCGCCGTCCGGGAGGACGAGCCGGCCGACCCGGCAACGGCCGCGGTGTGGGGCCTGATGGCCTCCGCGCAGGCGGAGAACCCGGGGCGGGTCGTTCTCCTCGACGCCGACACGGATACCGACACCGGCTGGGGCACCGGAGCGCTCGCTCAGCTCCCTGCCGCCGACGAGCCGCAGTTGGCCCTGCGTGACGGTCGGTGGTTCACCCGGCGGCTCGTCCGAGCGACGGCGGGTGATGGGCCGGACGTCGGCCTGGGACACGGCACCGTCCTCGTCACCGGCGGTACCGGTGCCCTCGGCGCGGTCGTGGCCCGGCACCTGGTGGCGGTGCACGGGGTGCGGAGTCTGGTGCTGGCCGGGCGGCGCGGGGAGCAGGCCCCCGGTGCCGCCGGACTCGCGGCGGAACTGGCGGCGGCGGGAGCCCGGGTACGCATCGCGTCGTGCGATGTCGCGGACCGGGACGCCGTGGCGGCGCTGCTGGGCGAGGTGCCCGCCGACGCACCGCTGACCGCCGTGGTGCACGCGGCGGGTGTGCTGGACGACGGGGTGCTGACCGCCCTGACGCCGGAGCGGCTCGACACGGTGCTGCGGGCCAAGGCCGACGGTGCGCGCCACCTGGACGAGCTGACCCGGGACTCCGGACTCGCCGCGTTCGTCCTGTTCTCCTCCGCCGCCGGTGTCCTGGGCAACCCGGGGCAGGGCAATTACGCCGCCGCCAACGCCTACCTGGACGCGCTCGCGCACCGGCGCCGCGCCGCGGGCCTGCCCGCCGTGTCGCTGGCGTGGGGCATGTGGGAACAGGCCGCCGGTACCGGTATGACCGGGCGGCTCGCTGCCACCGAGCGGCCCGAACGGCACCGGACGGCACGGGGCGGCGTCGCCGCACTGGCACCCGCCGAGGGCATGCGGCTCTTCGACGCCGCGCTGCGCACCGGCCTGCCCGTGGTGGTGCCGATGAAACTGGACCTCGCCGCCCTGCGCGCCCAGGCCGCCGCCGGACCCGTCGCCCCGCCGATGCGGACCCTGGTGCCCCCGGCACGACGGGCGCCGGCGGTCGCCGAGGAGGAGCCGGTGTCCGCGCGGCTGGCCGGTCTGGACGCGGAGGAACGGGAGGGCGTACTGCTCGACCTGGTGCTGCGGGAGGCCGGGCAGGTCCTCGGGTACACGGCGGCCACGGCGGCCACCGCCCTCGACCCGGACGTGGTGTTCACCGAGATCGGCCTGGACTCCCTGACGGCGGTGGAACTCCGCGACCGCCTGGCCCGGCACACGGCGCTGCGGCTGCCGCCCAGCTTCGTCTTCGACCACCCGACCCTGCGGATGCTGGCCCGGCAGTTGCGGGACGGACTGAGCGGTCCGAACCCGGACATGGACGCGAACTCATGACACACGTCATGCGGGCGAGAAGCGAACGAGAAAGGGATCGCACATGTTCAGCACCGACGCCTACCTGGCGCGGCTGGGATTCGACCGGCCACCCGCGCCCACCCTGGAGAACCTGCGGCGGCTGCACCGCAGTCACCTCACGTCCGTCCCCTACGACACCGCGCACACCCACCGGCTGAGCGCGGTGAACATGGCGGACATCGACGTCGACAAGGCCTTCGAGGCCATCGTGCCGACCGGCGCCGGCGGCATGTGCCTGGAGCTGAACACCCTGTTCGCCCGGCTCCTGCGCGAACTGGGCTACGACCTGGACGTGCTCAGCGGCGGCACCTACCTGCCCGGTGACACCTTCGCGCCCGACCCGGAGCACATGCTGATGCTCGTCCGGATCGACGGCGAGGAGTGGCTGGCCGACGTCGGACACGCCGGGCTCTGCTTCACCGAGCCGCTGCGTCTGGTGGAGGACGAGCCGCAGTGGCAGTACGGCTGCGCGTTCCGGGTGGTGCGCCGGGACGGGTTCCTCGTGCTCCAGGCCAGGACGCTGGGACACGACTGGCGCACCACCTACCGTTTCACCACCGCGCCCCGGACCTACGACGCCTGGGAGGGCGTCGGCGGCGGCAACGGGCCGGCCATCCTCGCCTCGATGCGCCGGCGCCGGCGTGCCACCGAGCGGGGACAGGTGTTCCTCACCAGCAACATGTTCACGACCGTCGAGGACGGCCACGAGAAGGTCTCCGTCCTCGTCGACCCCGCACAGCGTGCCGAGGTGATCGCCACCTACTGGGAAGGCCGCGACTGACCCGTCCGGTGCCGTCGCCCCCCCCCGCCCCGCCTCCGTCCCCGTTCCCGGCCGACCGCCGGCAGAGGAAAGTGATGCGCCCATGAAGTTCGGCCTGTTGTACGGTGCCCAGCTGCCCCGTCCCTGGACCGAGGACTCCGAACACCGGCTCTTCCACGACATGCTGGCGGAGATAGAACTGGCCGACCGGCTGGGCTTCGACCATGTGTGGTGTCCCGAACACCACTTCCTGGAGGAGTACTCGCACATGTCCGGGCCGGAGGTGTTCCTCGGCGCGGTCAGCCAGCGCACCAGCCGTATCCGGATCGGGCACGCCGTCGCCCTGATGCCGCCGGGTTTCAACCCGACGGCGCGGATCGCCGAGCGGATCGCCACGCTGGACCTGCTGTCCGGGGGACGCGTGGAGTTCGGCACCGGCGAGTCCACCACCCCCACCGAGCTGGAGGGGTTCGGTGTGGAGCGTGCCGTCAAGCGGGACCAGTGGGCGGAGGCGGTGGACGCCGTGGCCCGCATGTTCGTGGAGGAGCCGTTCGCCGGGTACGAGGGCAAGTACGTCTCGGCGCCGGTCCGCAACGTGCTGCCCAAGACCCGGCAGAAGCCGCACCCGCCGATGTGGATGGCCTGCGGCAACCGGGATGCCATCCGGCTCGCCGCCGCCAAGGGGCTCGGCGCGCTCAACTTCTCCTTCTTCGGCCCGGCCGAGACCAAGAAGTGGGTCGACGCCTATTACGAGGGCATCGAGTCCGCGGACTGCGTGCCCGCCGGGTTCGCGGTCAACGCGCAGGTCGCCGCGACCATCCCGATGTTCTGCCACCAGGACGAGGCGACAGCCGTGGAACGCGGCGCCGACGGCGTGCAGTTCTTCAACTTCGGACTCGGTTTCTACGCCGGTTTCGGCGCCGCCGCCCCCGGCCGGACCCGGCTGTGGGAGACGTTCCAGCGCGACCGCGACCGTTACGGCATGGGCCGTGCCGCCTTCGGCAAGCCCGGTATGCCGCTGGGCAACCCGGCGCGCGGCGCGGTGGGCACCCCGGAGCAGATCCGGCGGTTCCTGCGGCAGCACGAGGAGGCCGGCCTCGACCAGGCGATCTTCCTGGTGCAGGGCGGCGGGACCCGGCACGAGCACGTCTGCGAGTCGCTGGAGCTGTTCGCCCGCGAGGTGATGCCCGAGTTCCAGGAGCGGCACGAGCGGGCCGAGCAGGCGAAGGCCGCCCGGCTGCGGCCCGCCCTCGACGCCGCCCTGGCCCGGCGTGAACCGCCCCGCACGGCCGATCCCGCCTACGTCATCCCCGCCCGCAGCCCCAACCCGGCCCCCTGACCCGCTCACCGACCCGCTCACCGACCCGCTTACTCATGAGGAGATCGCGTAACGCCATGGCTCAGACACCGGAAGAAGAGATGCGCATCCTCGACCCGCAGAGCGTCGCCGAGGAGCTGCGCAAGCACGGCCCGCCGCGGCGGATCGAGATGCACGGCACCGCCGCCTGGCTCGTGTCCCGGTTCGACGAGGTACGTGAGTGCCTCGCGCACCCCAGGATGAGCCCGGCCGCCGCCTACGCCGCCGCACAGGGGCAGACCACCCCGGTGAGCGGGCTGTTCGAGGACACGCTGATGGGCACCAACCCGCCCGAGCACACCCGGCTGCGCCGGCTGCTGGGCACGGCGTTCACCGCGCGCCGGGTGGAGGCCCTGCGGCCGCGCGTGCGGGAGATCACCGACAGTCTGCTGGACGCCGTCGCCGCCGACGGCCGGGCGGACCTGGTCTCCGCGCTGGCCGTCCCGCTGCCCATGCAGGTGATCTGCGAGCTGCTCGGCGTGCCCATCGCCGACCGCACCGAGTTCCACCAGTGGGCCGACCTGATGCTGCTGCCGCCCTTCGACCCGGAGGCCGCCGCCCGCTCCGCGGACGCC
The DNA here is from genome assembly GCF_018614415.1 of Streptomyces sp. ISL-12. Classification (GTDB taxonomy): domain Bacteria; phylum Actinomycetota; class Actinomycetes; order Streptomycetales; family Streptomycetaceae; genus Streptomyces. Next base: position 95,786 of record NZ_JAGGOO010000036.1, on the reverse strand, counting down.
TCCGCGAAACTGTGGTCGTACGTGGAGAACCTGGCCGAGGAGCGGCGCGAGGACCCCAGGGACGACCTGATCAGCGCGCTGATGTCGGCGCACGAGGACGACCGGCTCAGCCACCGCGAGGTGGTCTCCACCGCCCGCATGATGCTGATCGCCGGCTACGAACTGACCGGCAGCTTCATCAGCAACGCCGTCTTCTCTCTGCTGACCCGGCCGGACCAGCTCGACCTGCTGCGCGCGGACCCCGAGCTGGCCGGCCGGAACCTGGACGAGCTGCTGCGGCACGCCGGGCCCGGCGTCCTCGTCGTGCGCTTCGCCAACGAGGACGTCGAGATCGGCGGCGTCACGATAGCCGCGGGCGAGCAGGTGCTGCTGGACATGGACGCCGCCCACTCCGACCCCGCGCACGTCACCGACGGGGAGCGGTTGGACCTCACGCGGGGCAACGTGATGCACCTCCAGTTCGGCCAGGGCGTGCACTACTGCATCGGCGCGCCGCTGGCCCGTGTGGAGGCGCAGACCGCGCTGGAGAGCCTGTTCCGGCGCTTCCCCGACCTGCGTCTGGCCGTACCGGCCGCCGAGGTCGGCGCCAAGCCCAACCCGTTCATCCGCTCCCTGACGTCCCTGCCGGTGGAGTTCGCTCCCCGGTGAGCACAGGCGACGGCGGTGCGCAGGGCTGCCCGTCCCGGCCTCCCTCCGCACCGCCGTCGACGCATCCGGGGTGTCAGGCGCCCGGGGTGCCGGACGCCCTGAGTGCCGACGCCCTGAGTGCCGACGCCCTGAGTGTCAGGACACCGGCACCGCCGGGCACAGCGCCAGGAGTTCCGCCGGGTGACGCAGGACGACATCGGGGTCCGCGGCGAGCAGCGTCGCCTCCTCCGTCTCCCCCCACAGCGCGGCCACCGCGGTGACACCCGCGCCGCGGGCGCTGGCGAGGTCGGTGACGGCGTCACCGACCATCACCGTCCGCCCGGGGTCGGCGCCCAGCAGGTCCATCGCCTTGAGCACGATGTCGGGCGCCGGCTTGGGCCGCGCCACCTCGTCCGAGCCGAGGACGGCCTCGAACCGGTCGCGGATGCCGATCGTGTCCAGCAGCGAACGGGCCCGCGGACCGCTCTTGCCGGTGGCCACGGCCAGCCGTACCCCCCGGCGGCGCAGCTCCCCCAGCAGCTCCGGCACGCCGTCGAACACCTCCACCAGGTGGGCGAGCCGGTAGCTCTCGCGGACAAAGGGTTCCTCCATCTCCAGCGGCAGCCCCATGATGCGCATGATGTCGGGGAAGTAGCGGCCCAGGTGCCGGTTGTACTCCTCGAACGGCGGCTCGCCCGGGCCGACGACCTCCGCGTAGGCGAGGGTGAACGCCTCGCGCATCACCGCGAAGCTGTCGACGAGGACACCGTCGAGGTCGAAGACCACCGAGGTGACGCCGGAAGGGGATGGAACGGAAGGAACGGAAGGGACGGAAGGAACGGACTGGCTGTTCATCGGGGACTCCCGTGGAACGTGGTCACGGCGCACCCCGGTGCGGTCACACCGGGGCTGATTCCCGGACCTCCTGGACGGTGCGGGCCGAGGTGTAGACCCGCTCGATGGCGCCGATGGTGCGGCGCGCCTCGTCGATCGCCCGGCCCCGTGCGGCCGGGTCGTGCAACAGGCCGGGCAGCAGGGCGAGCTGCCGGTCGTACTCGGCGCCGACGCGTTCCGTGGGCACGGCGAGCTGGCGCGTGGTGCCGTCGGCGGTGCGGGTCAGCACGGACTCCCCGAGGCGGTTGGGGCTGAAACCGAAGGTGCAGCGCAGGGTCGCGCTGCCCGCGCTGCCGTCGACGGTGACGCGGGTGGTGTCCACCGCCTCGTGCGAGGCCCAGCTCGCGTGCAGGACGACGGACCGGCCGTCGTCGGTGACGAGGAAGCCGCGCGCGGTGTCCTCGACGTCGGTGCCGCCGCCCCCGGCCGCGTCGCCGTCGCCTTCGGCATCGTTGTCGTCGTCGCGCCAGGCGGCCCGGGAGGATGCCTGGGTGATGAAGTCGGCGGAGACGGTGCCGATGGCGTGCCGGAAGGCGGCGGTGCCCAGCAGCGGTACGGCGATGTCGAGGAGGTGCCAGCCGAGGTCGACCAGCGCCCCGCCGCCCGCGAGCGACCGCTGGGTGAACCAGCCGCCCCGGTCGGGCACCCCGCGCGCCCGTACCCAGGCCAGTTCGATGTGCCGGACCTCGCCCAGGCGTTCGGCGGCCCGGTACAGACCGCGTACGTCGGCGCGGTGGCGGGCCGCGCTGCCGGCCAGCAGTACCGTGCCGCCCGCGCGTTCGGCGGCGGCGAGCCGTTCCGCCTCCTCGGAGGTCAGGCAGACCGGCTTCTCCAGGAACACCGGGATGCCCTTGGTGAGCAGTTCGCAGGCGACGGCGCAGTGCAGGTGGTTGGGGACCGCGACGATCGCGAGGTCCACCTCTGCGGGATCGAGGTCGGCGACGGCCGCCAGCACCGACAGCCCGGTCGCGTCCGCCCCCTGGGAGCCGGCGACGGCGGCCCGGCCGCGCTCGTCGGGGTCGACGGCGGCGGTCACGGTGAAGGCGGGGCTGCGCAGCAGCCGGGGCAGCCAGACCGAGCGGGCGACCCAGCCCAGGCCGATCACGGCGGTGCGGACGGGCGGCAGGGCCGGGGACGAGGGCGGGGCGCTCATGCGCTCGCGAGTACGTCGGCGATGACTGCGGCGACCTCGTGCATCTGCTCCTCGCTGCCCAGCAGCGTACGGTGGTGCAGCCACACGGAGTCCCGGGTGAGGGCCTCGGAGTGCGGGCAGCGGCGGGCCAGTTCCTCCACGGTCAGCTCCGGCGCCGCGACCTCCCAGAAGGCGTCGGTACGGTAGACCGCGCGGAACCCGACGAACGCGGGCAGCCCCCGCTCGATGAGGGTGTCCACGACCCGTGCGCGCCGCTCCTCGGTGATGCCCGGCACCCGGAACATCGCCATGTAGTGCGGATTGCGGTCACCGCGCTCGTCGAGGGCCTGCGGGACGACGCCGGGGATCTCGGCCAGCAGCCGGCTCAGCACCGGCCAGCGTGCCTCGCGTGTGTCGATCTGTGCGTCGAGCCGGGCGAGCTGGGCGCGCAGCACCGACGCGGAGAACTCGTTGAGGCGGAAGTTGGAACCGGACGTACGGTGGAAGTAGCCGCGGTCGGTGCGCGGCCGGCCGCAGCTGTGCCGCACGAAGCCCTTCTCGTACCCTTCCGCGTCGGGGAAGAGCACCGCGCCGCCCTCGCCGGCGGTCATCAGCTTGCCGTTCTGGAAGCTGAACGCCGCGACCGAGCCCAGCTCCCCGACCCGCTGGCCGCGCCACCGCGCGCCCTGCGCGTGGGCCGCGTCCTGGACCAGTGGTACGCCCGAGTCGGCGGACAGCTTGCCCAGCGCGTCCATGTCGCACATCTGGCCCGCCATGTGCACCGGCATGATGGCCGCGGTCCGCGGTCCGATCGCGGCCTCGACCGCCGCCGGGTCGACGCAGTACGTACCCGGGTCGACGTCGACCGGCACGGCCACCGCGCCCAGCCGCTGCGCGGCCTGCGAGGAGGAGATGAAGGTGAACGCCGGGACGATGACCTCCGAGCCGGCGCCGACGCCGAGCACTTCGAGGGCGAGTTCCAGCGCGTGTGTGCCGTTGGTGACGGCCAGGGCGTGCGGACTGCCGTGGGCGGCGGCGAACTCGGCCTCGAAGGCGTCCACCTCGCCGCCGCCGATCCGCCACCACTGGCCCTGTTCCAGCGCCCGTATCAGTCCCTCGCGTTCCGCGTCGTCGTACTGCGGCCAGCCGGGCAGCTCGGATTCCAGACGCACACCCTTGCTCATGTTTCCCCACTTCCCTCGACGCGATATGCAGAGGCGATCGCTTTAAGACGCTAACCGGCCGACGACAGCCGCGTCATTCCCCCTCAACACCCCCCTAGAAGCCCCTAAAAACGGCTCCCGGGTATGCGGCGGGCATTCGGCGGGGTGTGCGCCGCGAGGCCCGTGCTATAGATGGAAGTCCGTGACGAACCGGGTGAGGTGCGCTGTGAGCAGGCTGTTGTTGGTGAACGGGCCGAATCTCGGAATACTCGGAACCCGCCAGCCCGAGATATACGGAACCGATACCTTGCAGGACATCGAACGCTGGGTGGGAGCAGAGGTCGCGGAGCGCGGCTGGAAAGTGGACTCCTATCAGTTCGACGGTGAGGCGGAGATCATCCGCACTATTCAGGGGAACTACGACACCGTCGGCGCCATCATCAATCCGGCCGCCCTGATGATGGCCGGCTGGGGTCTGCGTGACGCCCTGGCGAACTATCCGCGGCCGTGGATCGAAGTGCACCTGTCGAATGTGTGGGCCCGTGAGCAGTTCCGCCACGAGTCGGTGACCGGGCCGCTGGCGTCCGGCGTCGTCTTCGGGCTCGGCGCGCTGGGGTACCGGCTCGCCGCCCGCGCCCTGCTCGAGAAGGTGCCGGCCTGACCGCCGGAGCCGCCGGCCGGCTGGGCATCGACATCGGCGGCACGAAGGTGGCGTTGCGCGTCGAGCACGACGACGGTGGCGTGACGGAGTCGTCCTTCCGGTGGGCCGGCCGGGCCTCCCGTCCCGAGGACGATCTCGGCCTGCTGGCCCGGCACGTCGGGGAGTTGTGCGCGGGGCGCCCGCACGGGCTGCGCGGCGTCGGGGTCGCCCTGCCGGCCACGCTCGACGCCGCCGGCACGGTCACCGTCTGGCCGGGCCGCCCCGCCTGGGCCGGGTTCGGTCTGGGCGCCGCCCTGTCCGCGCTCTTCGGTGCCGCCGAGGTGGCGTGCGCCGACGACGGTGACCTGGCCGCCCTCGCCGAGGCGGACGCGGCCGGCTGCGCGGACCTCCTCTACCTCGGCGTCGGCACCGGTGTCGGTGGCGGTCTGGTGCTGGCCGGGCGCCCCGTTCCCGGCGTGGGGCGTGGTTCCTGCGAGGTCGGCCACCTCGTCGTCGACCGCGACGGACCGCTGTGCGACTGCGGACGGCGCGGCTGTGTGCAGGCGGCGGCCTCGGGCCCGGCGACTCTGCGCCGCGCGGCCCGGCACCGGGGAGCGGAGGTGCCGTTCACCGCTTTCCGGCAGGCCGTGTCCGACGGCGAGCCGTGGGCCGTGGCCGCGTTGCGGGAGAGCTGCGCCGCGCTCGCCGCGGCCGTGGCCGGCGTCTGCGAACTGACGCGCCCGGCGCTGGTCCTCGTCGGCGGCGGCTTCGCCGCGACCGTGCCGGACCTCGTGCCGATGGTGGCCGAGCGGACCGCGGCCCTGCAACGCCCCGGGCACCCACTGCCCCCGGTACGTCCCGCGCTGCTGGGCGGGCTGTCCTCCCTGCACGGCGCGGTGCTGCTGGCCCGGGGCCTGCCGACGGGGTAGTTCAGTCAGGTGTCCGGTCCATCCCGGCCAGTGTCGAGACGACGGTCTCCTCGGGCACCCCGGACACCAGCCCGGGGCCGTCCGGGCCGTCCAGGACGAAGGTCAGCCCGTGCGTCGCCTTCTTGTCCAGCCGCATCACCTCGATCAGGCGCCGCGCGTCGACCCCGGCCGGCAGCGCGGTCCGCAGGCCGTAACTCCGCACCACCTCCAGGTGCTCGGCCGCCCGTGCCGCGTCGATCCGGCCGAGGGCCAGCGCGAGACGGCCCGCGAACACCGTGCCGACCGCCACGCCCTCGCCGTGCTTCAGCGCGAAGTCGGTCACGATCTCCAAGGCGTGTCCCAGTGTGTGGCCGTAGTTGAGGATGTGCCGGCGCCCCGAGTCCCGTTCGTCGGCGGCGACCACCGACGCCTTGAGTGCCACGCTCGCCGCGATCTGCTCCGGCAGCGGCAGCCCGCGCAGGTCGCCGGCGCCGATGAAGTGACAGCGGGCTATCTCCCCGTATCCGTTGAGCGTCTCCCGCTCGGGCAGCGTGCGCAGATAGTCGGTGTCGCACAGCACGGCGGCCGGCTGCCAGTAGGCGCCCAGCAGGTTCTTGCCCTCGGGGAGGTTGACGGCCGTCTTGCCGCCCACGCTGGCGTCCACCTGGGCGAGCAGTGACGTCGGCAGGTGCACCACGGGCACCCCCCGGTGGTACAGCGCGGCGGCCAGTCCCACGACGTCGGTGGTGGTGCCACCGCCGCAGGAGACGACCGCGTCGGAGCGGGTCAGCCCGAACCTCACGAAGGCACGGCCCAGTTCCTCCACGGTCGCCAGTGTCTTGTCCGCCTCGCCGTCCCGGGCCCGCAGCACCACCGACGGCACCCCCGGGTCCGGCAGCCACTCCTCGGGCCGCGCGGACACCATCGCCACCCGCCGCGCACCGAGCCCGGCGAGGATGGCGGCCAACGAGTGCCGGACGCCCGGCCCGATGTCGACGGGGTAGGAGCGCTCGCCGAGTTCGACCATGACACGGGTGTGCGGCTGAGCCGACGCCGTCATGCGCTGCCCGTCCTTCCTCGTACGATGCCCGGCCGCCCACCGGCACCGGTCCCGGTACCATGCCTACCCGGACGCGCGCGGCGGTCAACCGCCTTCCGCCCGGCGCGTGTCCGGCCGGTGGACAGCCGGACGACAGCTCCGGCTGACGCCCTTCCGACCGGGCGGCCGCCGGCATCGCGAGCGATCCGAACAGCACGTGCCCCGCGGCCCTACCCCACGACAGATCACGCACCGCGACCCCCGGTAGGGAACGTCAGCATGACCAGCGCCTCGCACCACCCCGCAGCAGGACTGGCCCGGGGCACCGTCGTGGCGGCCGCCGGATCGGCCCGGCCCGCCGACCACACCCGACGCCGATGGCTACGCACCGACGCGACCTGGCCCTGCGCCCAAGCCTTCACCACCTGCTGGCAGCGGCGGCTCACCGTCCCGGCCGTCACCTGACGGCCGGGCACCGCCCCGACAAGGACCAGGAAAGGAGAAAACCGGCAGCACTCCGGGCCCGTGGAGCCCGGCGCGCCCGCGGCGTCACGCGACGACCCACCGCGGACTGCCCGAGGACGGAACGGGCGAACTGCTGAGCAGGTCAGCCACCCGATCCCGCTGACGAATCGAGGACAAACCCGCGCAGCGGCCGACGGTGTCGTACCCGCCCTCCTCGACCTGCTTCCCCAGACCGCTACGGAAACGGATCGTGTACGGGTACGGGCACCGCGTCGGCCTGGTACAGCCGCGGCGGTCACCAGGTCAGCATGCCAGGACGCTTGCGCGCCCAATGCCGACCACTGCGTCCGGTGGCGTCAGTTGTCGTACCGCTTGAGGTAGAGCCGCTTGCCGTACTCCTGGCCCAGCCACAGACGGCGGTCCTCCCCGAAGTCGGCGAGGTCGGGGTTGTCGAAGGTGTGCGGGTGGTCGGTGTCGCCGTTGACATTGACGACGACGCGGTCCAGGCACCATGCGGGGTCGGGGCCCACGGGCTCGAACCTCACGTAGACGGGGTAGCGGTCGAGGTCGTCGGTGTCCAGTTGCGGCCTGCGCGGGTCGTTGTAGGCGGGGTTCCGGACGTTGGCGTCCTCGCCGAGCACGAAGGTCCAGTTGTCACCGGTCCGGGTGCCGCCGGCGGTCCCGCCGGCGTCGAGTACGAACTCTCGGCCGGCGATGCCCAGATAGACCCACCCCTGTGTGCCCCCGTGCGGTACGTCAGCGGTACGCACATGCGCCTCGATTCTCGTGATCCTCGCCATGGGATGCCCTCCTTTCTCCCGCCGGGTTTCCCGGCGGGCGACCTCCGGACCTTTTCGGGATTGATTCCCTGGCACGCCGAGGCGAATCCACGCCGACCATGATGATTTTCCCGTTGTCGAGATGCCGGAATACTTGTCCGTCACCGCCGAGACCGTTGCCATTTGCGGCGTGTGACGCCGAGGGCAGGGGTGAGATTATATCCATTTGAGCAGCCGGCCATGATGTGATCGTGCGCCCACAACCGCCTGGCCAGGCCAGTGCGCCCCTCGTGAACGCACGGCGTACGACGGCGCGCGAATCCGGCTAAAAAGAGCGCTTCGCTCGATTGAATGAAATAGATATGGGGAGCGTTTTCGGCCGACTCCACCGGCCAGGATGAGGGAAGCCGGAAAGCTGTCCCATTTCCCCTCCCCTCACCTCCCGGAAAGGGCACATCGCATGTCCCGTCGCCATTCCCGTACGTCATTCAGTCACGCGCTGCGCAATATCGTGCGCGCCACGGAGGATCTCGTGGACGACGCCCTGGACAGAGCAGGGGACTTCGAGTGCGGCCTGCGGAGTTCGGTCAGCCGGGCACTGGACGACGATGACGATCGTGACCGTGGCCGCCGTGGCCACGACGACCGCCACGGCCACGACGACCGCCGCGACCGTCATGACCGCGGTGACCGCGGTGACCGCGGTGACCGCCATGACCGCCATGACCGCCATGACCGCCATGACCGCCACTGCGACGACTACGACGGCTGTGACGACGACCACGACGATGACGGCCGCGACGATGACGACCACGACCGGGGCGGGCGCCGCGGCCGTCGGCGCCGGCGCGGTGACGGCCGCCGGCCCGGTGACGGATCGCGGCACCGGCTGCGCCCGGACGAGGGAGAGCCCTACGCGTCCGGCCCCCGGCGGGAACCGCGGATCCGGCCGGACGACGACCACCCCGACGACGACCCGGACGAACTGACGGCGTTGAGGGACCAACTGGAACTGCTCCGGGGGCGGATGGACCGGCGCTGGGGCGAGGGGGACGACCATCCCGGGGGCCGGAGCAGGGTACCGAGGGCACGCGGGGCGGAGGACGCGGAAGCCCTGAGGGACGAGGTGGCACGCCTGGCCGACCGTATCGACCGTATCCGCGATGCGCGCTGACCCCCCGCTCGCCCGCCCGCGCCGGTCCGGACCCGGACGGGGCGGGGCCGGACCGGGGAACGCGGACCGCCCGGCACGGGAGCGCGGCAGGTGAGTGCCGGCCGGGGACGCGTGCTGATGCGCGTGCTCGCCCACCTGGTCCGGCAGGAAGCCATGCCCGTCGGCCGGGCGGAGGAGGGGGCCGTACGCCGGGCCCGCAACGTCCGCCGCGCGCTGGAGAGCCTCGGTCCCTTCTATGTGAAGGTCGGCCAGATGCTGGCGACCCGGCCCGACATCGTGACCCCGCAGATGATCGACGAGTTCGAGAAGCTGCAGGACGGGGCATCGCCCGCCCCGTTCGGCGACTTCGAGCCGGTGCTCCGCAGGGAGCTGGGGCCGGGGTGGGCCCGGCGGTTCCGCGACTTCGACACCGAGCGCCCCCTGGGCACCGCGTCCCTGGCCCAGGTGTACCGGGCGGAACTGCCCGGCGGACGGCCGGTCGCGGTGAAGATCCAGCGTCCCGGTGTGCGCGAGACGGTCGAGGCCGACATGAAGCTCATGGGCTCCCTGTCCCGTTTCGCCTCCCGGCGGACCTGGCGTTTCAACGAGGTCATCGACGTCGAGGCCATGCTCAACGTGGTCTTCGACGCGATGCGGCCCGAACTCGACTTCGTGATGGAAGCTCGGAACATGACCGAGGCGGCCAAAGCGGCGGAGGACTTCGACTACGTGGCGGTGCCCGAGGTCGTCGAGGCCACCGGACGGGTCCTGGTGCAGGGTCTCGCCCCCGGGACGCCGATCCGGGAGGCCGACAAGGACCGGTTCGACGCCGAGGAGCGCAGGGCCATCGGTCAGGACCTGCTCGCCTTCATGTACCGGGGCTACTTCGTCGACCGCATCTTCCACGCGGACCCGCACCCGGGGAACATCTTCGTGGAACCCGGACACCCGGCCACCCGGCCACCATGATCGACTGGGGCATGGTCGGGCGCATCGACCGCCCCATGAGCACCAGCATCCTGCTGCTCCTCCTCAACCTGGCGATGAACGACGGGGCCGGGACGGCCCGGGCCTGGGTCGACATGGGGAGTGCCACCTCGTGGGCGAACACGGCGGCGTTCGCCGGTGACATGGCCTCGCTGGTACCGCAGATCGCCACGGCCTCCCTGGAGGAGCTGAACTTCGGGGTGACCCTCACCGCCGTGCTGCAGCACTCCACCCGCCGGGGCATCCGCACCAGCCCCATGGTCTCCATCCTGGGCAAGTCCTTCGCCAACATCGAGGGGTCCATCCGGCACCTGTGCCCGGAGCTCTCCCTGATCGACGTCTTCTCCCAGGAACTGGTCGGCATCGTCACCGACCTGGTCAAGGAGTCGCTCTCCCCGCAACAGGCGGTCCGTACGGCCCTGGAAGTGATCACGGCCGGTGCCTCCGCCCCCCAGCAACTGCGGGGGATCACCAAGGACCTGTCCAACCAGGACCTGACCATGCGCATGAACCTCAACGGCTCCCGCTCGTCCACCCGTTCCTCCGGCCTGCGCAAAGGCGCGGCGGAGGTGTCCCTCGCGCTCGCCACCACGATGCTCTGGAACCACTACGCGAAGGACCGGTGACCAGCGTGTCACCGCTCCCCGCCTGCCGGCCTGTCCGCAGGGAGGAAGCCCACCCCCATGAGTACCGACCTCGCCCCCGCTCTCGACCTCGACGCCCTGCGCGACCGTATCGACACCGTCCTGGCGCAGAGCCTGCGCCGCCCGCCCGCCTCGGTCCCCTCCCAGCGGGGCCGGGCCGGCGAACTGACCCGGGCTCTGACCGATTTCGTCCTCGCGCCCGGCAAACGCATCCGTCCCCTGCTGTGCGTCCTCGGCTGGCACGCCGCCGGCGGCGACGGAGACGGCGAGGAGACCCTGTGGCGCACGGCGGCGAGCCTGGAAGTCTTCCACGCCTTCGCCCTGATCCACGACGACCTCATCGACGGCAGCCCCACACGCCGGGGCCGCCCCAGCGTTCACCGGGACTTCGCCGCCCGTCACCGGTCCAGGCCGGACGCCGACACGTTCGGCACCAACGCCGCCCTCCTCCTCGGCGACCTGGCCCTGGCCTGCTCCAACGCCTTCGTCAACACCGCCGGGCTGAGCGCCCGGCAGCGCGACACCGTGCTGCCGTTGCTGGACGCGATGCGCGGCGAGGTGCTCCTGGGCCAGTACATGGACCTGATGGCGACCGGACGGCCCACCGAAGACGTGGAGGAGGCGCTGACCATCGCCCGCCTGAAGACCGCCAAGTACACCGTGGAACGGCCCCTGCAGCTGGGAGCCGCCCTCGCCGGTGCCGACCGGGACCTGCTCTCCCTGTGCTCCGCCTACGCGCTCCCCCTCGGGGAGGCGTTCCAGCTGCGGGACGACCTCCTCGGAGTCTTCGGCGACCCCGCCGTGACCGGTAAACCCGTCTTCGAGGACCTCCGTTCGGGCAAGCCCACCGTGCTCATGGCCCTCGCCACCCGGCGCGCCACGCCGGAGCAGCGCGGGACGCTCGACGCGCTGGTCGGCCGGGCGGACCTCGGTGAGGACGATGCCGCACGCGTCCGGCACATCCTCCAGCACACCGGCGCCCGCGCCAGCGTCGAGGACATGATCACCGAACGGTACGCGCAGGCGCTGCGCGTCCTGGACGACGGTCCGCTCGCGCCCCGGATCGCCGCCGCGCTGCGGCAGATCGCGGCTCGGGTCACCGTCCGCGCCGCCTGACCGCGTCCGCCGTACGGCACCGCGGCCGTCGCCGCGGCGAAAGGAGAACCGGTGGCCGGTACCGCCGTCGACACCCCGCCCTTCTACTGTCCCCTCGCATCCGCCGTCCATCCCGAGGCCGAGGAAGCCGAGCGACGCGCCCTGGCCTGGCTCGCCCGGAGCGGTCTGTGCCGCGGCGACACCGACCTCGCCCGGTACGCCGGCAGCCGCAGCGCCGACTTCTACGCCCGGTTCGCCCCGGACGCCGACCTGGACCGGCTGTGGCCGGCCGCCCTGTGGGTCTACTGGGGGTTCGCCTTCGACGACGCCCGCTGCGACGAAGGCCCCTACGCCGCCGACCCCGCCGCCTTCGCCACCATGGCCTTCTCGGTGCAGCGCGCCCTGGAGGTACCCGGCCGGCTGGACTGCGCCGACCCGTACGCCGCCGTCCTGCACGAGATCGGGGAACTGTTCCGCGCGGTCGCCGGGCCCGTCCAGAACCGCCGTTTCGAGCACGCCCACCGCGCCTGGCTCACCGGTGTCCAGTGGCAGATCGGCAACCGGGCCACCGGCCGCATGCCCGACCTCGACGAGTACCTCGCCATGCGACTGCACTCGGCCGGCGGTGAACCCACCTACGCGATGCTGGAGATCGCCAACGGCCTCGACGTACCCGACCGCGAGATGGACTCACCCGCCGTGCGCGCCCTGACCGAGATGGCCATCCTGGTCGCGGCCCTCGACAACGACCGCCACTCCCACGCCAGGGAGGCCACGCGCCACCAGACCGAACAGAACATCGTCAACGTCCTCAGGGTCCAGCACCGTTACTCGCTCCACCAGGCGGTCGACGAGGCCATCGCCCTGCGCGACGCCGTGCTGGAGCGGTTCCTCGCCCTGCGCGACCAGGTCACCCCTCGCGCCGGCACGTCCCTGCGCCACTACCTCACCGACCTCGGGCACGGCATCCGCGGCAACATCGAATGGGCACTGCGCGTACCGCGCTACCTCGCTCCGGACGGCGTCACCCCCGCCGCCCGGGCCCGTGTCCCCGCCCAGGCAGCCGTCGGCCGCTGGACCGACGCGCCCCGCCCCGGCCGCCAGGACCCCAGGCAGTTGCCGTCCATCGCATGGTGGTGGAACGACCTCGTCTTCTGACGGACTCGGGCACCCGAACTTCACCAGTCCCTTGGCGCTGTCACGGCAGGGGTTTGTCCGCGAACACCCACCGGTTGCCCGCCAGGGCGTCGTTCGGCTCGGGCAGCGGGCCGCGTCCGTGCCGGCGGGTGAAGTCGAACGGGGTGTGGACCGATGTGGACCAGCCCTTGCTCACCAGGTCGCCTGCGGAGTCGGGCCGCGGTTCCCTGCAGAACAGGTCGAGGAGGTCGATGCCGATCTGCCGGGTCGTCGAGGTGTAGAGCGGGCTGTCACGGTGTTCCAGCAAGTCCTTGTCGAGCTTGACCTCGAACGCCAGGGCGCTCCCTGCCGTGCTCAACCGGTCCACCCTGCCGATGAGGTGCGTCTCGGCGACGGCCGGCAGGTAGAACAGCAGCCCTTCGGCCAGCCAGACACCCGGTGCGGTCGGGTCGAAGCCGGCGTCGGTCAGTGCTCCGGCCCAGTCCTCACGGAGATCGATCGGAATGGGTACGCGCGCTGCCTTCGGGGTGGCCGACAGTCCGTCGAGCACCTGGTGCTTGAACGCCAGCACTCCTTCCCTGTCGATCTCGAAGACCACGCACCCGGGCGGCCAGTCGAGCCGGAAGGCCCGCGCGTCCAGCCCCGCTCCCAGCAGCACCACTTGGCGGGCGTCACCCGTGTGCACCGACCGGAGGAGGAAGTCGTCGAGGACCCTGGTCCGCAGACCGAAGTAGCGCGCGAAGCGTCCCCACAGGGGGTTCGCGTCCCCGTCCGGGACCTGGTGCGGGTGGACCGGCCAGTCGGCGGACGCGGCGGCGCGCACGAAGTGCTCCGCGTAGACGTCCCGGGCGAGGGTGCCGTGGCGGTGGGTCTCGATCGCCCGTGCCGCGGCGACCATGAGCGCGGTCACCCCTACGCCTCCTTCCACGCCTTCCGCACCGGTGTTGTGACGCGTTGTGCCGTCCACGTTTCCTCCGTCGGTGAAGCGGGACCATGAACAGCGAGGGATGCCGCTGGGGCGTTGAACGCCTTCTCATCATTGAGGGCGGCCCGTGACCACCGGTAGGGCGTGCGGAGACCGGACAGGGCGCTGCCGCTCTCCCGTGCGCCGTGCACGCCGGTTCGCGATGAACTTCACTGCGGACAAAGGGAGTTCGATGCGCGGCGTGCGGGTTCATGCCGGATCGGCGCCATGTTCGCTCTTTTTGTCGACAAGCCCGCTCTCCCGGGGACACCGGATTCCGCAGCCCGCATAGTGACTGCGCGACGGCTCACCCCGTTCCGTCTCCTGGCCCGACGAAAGGCAAGAGTCCATGCGCAGTGAAGCGGTCAACCGTGTGAAGCTCGTCTTCACCCTGTTCGACGCCGACGGCAACGGCGTCCTGGAATCCGACGACTTCGAACTGATGAGCAACCGGGTTGCCGCGGCCGCGCCCGGGGCCGACGAGACCCGTCAGCAGGCCATGCGCGCCGGCTTCACCCGCTACTGGAACACGCTGGTCGGCGAACTCGACGCCGATCGCGACGGCCGGATCACCTACGACGAGTTCCAGGCGTGCGTCCTGTCGCCGGAGCGCTTCAGCGGGGCGGTCGACGAGTTCGCGGCCGGCTTCGCACGCCTCGGTGACCTGGACGGCAGCGGGACCGTCACCCGGCCGGTGTTCACCGGCATGCTCAGGGGAGTCGGCTTCGAACTGCCGAACATCCAGGCCCTTTTCGAGGCCCTCGGGCCCGATGACGCCGACCGGGTCCGGGTGGATGCCTGGGAAGCCGAGATCAAGAACTTCTACGCCCCTGACAAGGGCGGCGTCCCCGCAGACCTGCTGGCACCGTCTCCGGCAGCCTGATCCACCCCGGCCCGGCGGCTCGCTCCGCAAGGGGCGGGCCGCCGGGCTCCGCACGACGGGTGAGGGTGACCAGCGCCTGTTCGCCCCCACGCTGTCCTGGCTCCGGGACCACTGGGCGAACCGGGGCGCGTTATGAAGAAGCCTGCCCGCGCGCCCCGAGCAGTCCCCGCCCCGTCCAGTCCCCGCGCCGCCCGGGCCGTTCCTCATTCCCTGCCGACGACGACCACTTCGTCCTCGGCCGTCCAGCGGCGTCGCTCGTCCTTGGGCGGATTGATCCGCACGCCGTAGCCGGGGCTCGTCGACGCGTCGTCGTGGCTCCGGTAGCCGATGGCGCACTCGCCACGGTGGCGGGCCGCGGCGACGACCGTGGCGAAGGGCGTCTCGCTGCCCGGCCGTACGTAGTCGGCGGCGGGTCGCAGGCGGATCCCGGCGCCGTCGGCGGAGAACAGCTCCTCGAACACCGCCGCCAAGTGCCGGTTCTGGGAGATCTGGGCCATGAGCAGGCCGATCAGCTTGCCGCTGATGATCACGTCGGCTCCGGGGCCGATGGGGGCCAGCGCCCGGTTCCGGTCGTCGATCAGTTCGGTGACGACCGGCAGTTCGCGCCCGGTGTCCTCCTCCAGCTGACGCAGCAGCAGGAGGGTGACGAGCGTACGGGTGTCGGGGTCGGCCGACGGCTGGCCGGGATCGGGGTCCCGGCCGAGCACGATCACGCTGTCGTAGGAATGGACGTCCAGCCGTCGCAGGGTCTCCGGGCGGGTGACGTCCCCGTGGTGCAGCGTCAGGCGGAGACCGGTACCGCTGTGTGCGTCGGCCTCACCGACCTGGCGGACCGCCGCCTCACCCCGGTCGGCCACCACGTCGACGGCTGATCCGGGCCGGGCGCGGCGGCGCAGCTGGTCGACTATGAGCGGAGCCCGGCGGTTCCAGCCCAGCAGGAGGACCCGCTCCGCTCGCGCGGGCGCCGGAGGGCCGGACGCCATCGCAGCCTGCTCGACCGACTCCGCGCAGTCCTCCAGCCGGACCGTGTCGTCGTCACGGGAGATGACGAGCAGCAGGTCGTCGGGGGCGATGAGCGTCTCGGGCGGCGGACCGAGCAGCGGGGTGCCGCCCCGCACCATGCCGACGACGCTCGACGTCCGGTAGGACAGCAGCGCCTCACCGAACGGGCGGCCGGTCAGCGCCGCCTCCGTGACCAGGTAGAACTCGTCGCCGGCGAAGTCGAGGAGTTCCTGGTGGACGAGGGAGAGCCCGGGGCGGCGGGCGGCCTGGACGATCAGCCGGGCGGTGACGGTGTCGCTCTCCAGGACGACACCGCCCGGGCCGGCGGCGAGCCGGGCGGCCAGGCGGTACCCCTCGTCCCGGACGGCGGCGACGACGGGCGGACGGTGTTCCGCCCCGGCCAGTGCCGCCCTGAGCGCCAGCAGTGTCCTGACCACCTCGGAGTCGGCGTCGGGTTCGTCGTGGGGCAGGACGAGCACGACCCCGGCCGTGGCCGGGCTGGCCAGGGGGAGCACCGACGGGTCGGTGGTGGGACCGCTGCGGCAGATCAGCCGCGTACGGCCGCCCGGGCCCACCCGGGTGGCCAGTGCCTCCTCCATGAGGGTCTTGTCCCGGTCGGCCAGCACCGCCACCGCCGCGCGCCGCTGGTTGGCGTTGGCGGCCACCAGCTCGCCCACCACCGTGAAGACCTGCTCCGACCAGCCCAGGATCACGGCGTGCCCCTGTTCGAGCACGGTGGAGCGGCCCCGCCGCAACGCGGTGAGCCGCTCCGTGAGCGCCGTCGTGATCAGGCCGACGAGCGCCGAGACGTACAGCAGCGTGACCAGCGCGAGCAGCACCGACACCAGCACCCGCGGCGGCGTCCCCGTCGCACCGCCCAGCCGCAGCGTCTCCCCGGTGAGCTGCCAGACCCTCACCAGCCGGTCCGCCAGGGGCGCCGGCGCGTCCGGGTCGGTCCACACCAGCACCGCGCTGGCCGGGACCACGACGGCCAGGCACAGCAACGCCATCCAGCCGACCAGCGCGGCGGCACCGCGGGCCAGCGTGCTGTCGAACCAGTAACGGGCCCTGTCGCCGAACGGAGTACGCCGCTGCGCCACCCTTCCCCCTCCCCTCTCCCGCTCCTCACCCGTGACAGGCAGGCGTCTCACCTGTGACGGGCAGGCATGTCGCAGTGTGGGTGACCGGCCGCCGCGGCAGACGGGGTTCGCCCTGCGTTCATCCCTTCGGGTCCCCGAGCCGTTCGCGCCGGTACCCCCGCCGGGACGTCAAGACCGGTCCCCGCATTAACTCCTTCGGGTAGGCACCGGAGTGAAAGGCGGGTGCCCGGTCATGGCCGTCGGTACAAAGTCCGCCATGACTGAAGATCACGCGGTGACGCGTGCGGATGGCGGTTTCTCCCGCAGGGGTTTCGCGGCGGCGGTCGGCACGGCCACGGTGGCCACGGCCCTGACGCCCGGTGTCGCCACGGCCCTGGCCCCCGGTGTCCCCGCGGCTCCGCCCACGCCGGCCGCCCCGAGCGCCGGCCGCGGCACCGACTCCGCCCGGAGCCTCGCCGTCGCTCGCGCCCTGCTCGTACTCGACTCCGACAACCGCCCCCTGGTACCGCGCTACCAGAACGTCCTCCAGAAGGGCCTGCCGGCCCAGCGCCGGGCCCGCCCCAAGAAAGTCCTGGTCATCGGCGCCGGACCGGCCGGTCTGGTGGCCGCCTGGCTGCTGAAGCGGGCGGGACACCGGGTGACGGTGCTGGAGGCCAACGGCAACCGGGCGGGCGGACGCGTCAAGACCTTCCGCACCGGTGGCCACGAGCGCGCCGAGCAGCCCTTCGCCGACCCCCGCCAGTACGCCGAGGCCGGTGCGATGCGCATCCCGGGCAGCCATCCCCTGGTGATGGAGCTGATCGACCAGTTCGGCCTGAAGAAGCGGCCTTTCCACTACGTCGACGTCGACGGCGAGGGACGTCCCGCCAACCGCACCTGGATCCACGTCAACGGCATCCGTGTGCGGCGCGCCGACTACGCCCGCGCGCCCCGGCGCGTGAACCGGTCGTTCGGGGTGCCCCGGGCCCACTGGGACACGACCGCCGCCGCCATCCTGCGCTCCGCGCTGGACCCGGTGCGCGACGAGTTCAGTTACGTGGACCGGACCGGCAAGCGGGTCGACAAGCCGCTCCCGGAGCGGCTGAAGGGCTGGGCCCGGGTGGTGGAGCGGTTCGGTGACTGGTCGATGTTCCGCTTCCTCACCGAGCACGCCGGCTTCGACGAGCGGACCGTCGACCTGATCGGCACCCTGGAGAACCTCACCTCACGCCTCCCGCTGTCCTTCATCCACAGCTTCATCGGCTCCTCCCTCATCAGCCCCGACACGCCCTTCTACGAGCTGGAGGGCGGCACCGCCGTACTGCCGGACGCCCTGCTGGAACGCGTCCGCGAGGAGGTGCGGTTCGACCGCCGGGTCACGCGCGTCCAGTACCACCACCCCGACCGCTCCTCTGCGGACACCGAGCACGTCGGGGGCAAGGGTCCGCACGTGTGGGTGGACACCGTGTCGGAGGGCCGCGACGGCCCGGTCGTGCGGGAGCAGTTCACCGCGGACGTCGCCGTGGTCACGGTGCCGTTCTCCGGGCTGCGCCACGTGCAGATCACCCCGCCCCTGTCGTACCGCAAGCGCCGGGCGGTCTGCGAACTGCACTACGACTGCGCGACCAAGGTGCTGCTGGAGTTCAGCCGTCGCTGGTGGGAATTCGACGAGGCCGACTGGAAGCGGGAGCTGCGCGCGATCGACCCGGGTCTGTACGACGCCTACCGCACCGGCCGCGCCGCCGCGGACGGCAGCCTGCTGGGGGCCCATCCCTCCGTGCCCGACGGGCACATCACGGAGGGTCAGCGCACGCACTACGCCGCCAACCGCGCGGTCGCCCGTGATCAGCCGGAGGCGGTCGACGTCGTGGGCGGCGGCTCGGTGTCGGACAACGCCAACCGGTTCATGTTCCACCCGTCCCACCCGGTTCCGGGCAGCGCGGGCGGCGTGGTACTGGCCTCCTACAGCTGGGCGGACGACGCGCTGCGCTGGGACTCCCTGGACGACGAGGCACGGTACCCGCACGCCCTGTGCGGCCTCCAGCAGGTCTACGGCCAGCGCGTCGAGGTCTTCTACACCGGCGCGGGCCGCACCCAGAGCTGGCTGCGCGACCCCTACGCCTACGGGGAGGCGTCCGTGCTGCTGCCCGGACAGCACACGGAGCTGCTGCCCGCCATCCCCGTGGCCGAGGGGCCGTTGCACTTCGCCGGGGACCACACGTCCGTCAAGCCGGCCTGGATCGAGGGAGCCGTGGAGTCCGCCGTACGGACCGCCCTGGAGATCCACACCGCGTGAGCCGCGCGGTCGGCGCGGTGCGCCCGGTCACGACGTAGCCGACGGCCCCGGGTGACACCGGGGCCGTCGGTTCTCCCGCACGCGACGGGCATCGGACCGCCGGAGCGGCTCGGCGCCCGTCACGGTCGGGCGGCCTCGAGCGGGAGAGCCGGGGGCCATAGGATCTGAGCGCCAGGGACGGCCGTACCTCGTTCGCCTGTTCGCGCGCCGACAGGGCCGTCCCGCACGAGGGGGGAAGACGTCAGGCGCCTTCCCGGAGGGAGCGGGAATGGCGGAGAGTCCGGCGGCGGGGCGGAAGGACGGTCCGGCGGCACCGCGGTTGCGGCTGGACGAGTTGCTGGAGGGCCTGCAGGCCCAGGTGGCGCAGGTCCGCGCGACCCGGGACCGGGTGCACACCCTGCTGGACGCGGTGCTCGCCATCGGCTCCGACCTCGACCTCGACGTGGTGCTGCGGCGGATCACCGAGTCCGCGGTGACCCTGGTGGACGCCCGTTACGGGGCGCTGGGGGTGCTCGGCGAGGAGGGGCGGATCAAGCAGTTCATCACGGTCGGCATGGACGAGGAGACCGTCGCGACGATCGGCCACTACCCGGAGGGCCACGGCATCCTCGGACTGCTGATCGAGGAGCCCGAGCCGCTGCGCCTGGCCGACCTCGGGACGCACCCCGCCTCCGTGGGCTTTCCCGAGGGGCATCCGCCGATGACCACGTTCCTGGGGACGCCGGTGCGGGTGCGCGACCGGGTCTTCGGCAACCTGTATCTGACCGACAAGCGGAACGGGGCGCGGTTCGACGACGAGGACGAGGCGGTCCTGCGCACGCTCGCCGCCGCGGCCGGGGTGGCCGTCGACAACGCCCGGCTGTACGAGGACACCCGCCGCCGTGAGCAGTGGCTGGCGGCCAGCAGCGACCTGACCCGCAGCCTGCTGTCGGGCACCGACCCCGACCAGGTGCTGCATCAGGTGGCCGGCACCGTCCGGGCGCTGGCCGGAGCCGGTCTGGTCACCGTCGCGGTGCCGTTGGACGGCGGCGACGGGCTGGTGATCGAGGCCGCCGACGGGGAGGGCGCCGGGCGGGTGCGGGGGCTGGTGCTGCCGCCGGTCACGCTGGCCGCGCGGGTGTACCGCTCCAACACGCGGACAGCCAGTGCCATGCTGTCGGAGGAGTCGCAGGACGGGGGCGGCTCGGCCGGACGGATCGAGCTGGGGCCGGGGTTCCTGCTCCCGCTGGGCGG
Organism: Streptomyces sp. ISL-12; assembly: GCF_018614415.1. Taxonomy (GTDB): domain Bacteria; phylum Actinomycetota; class Actinomycetes; order Streptomycetales; family Streptomycetaceae; genus Streptomyces. The sequence continues at coordinate 75,666 of NZ_JAGGOO010000036.1, read as the reverse complement.
TCACCTGGAACACGCCCGCGGTGTACTCCAGGTCGCCAACCTGCCCGGGCGGCCGGAGTTCTCCGACGCCACGATGGCCATGATCAGCGGGTTCGCCGACCAGGCCGCGCTCGCCCTGGAGATCGCCGAGCACCGGCGCGAGGCCGAGCGGCTGATGGTCCTGTCCGACCGGGACCGGATCGCCCGCGATCTGCACGACCTGGCCATCCAGCGGCTGTTCGCCTCCGGACTGACCCTCAACTCGGTGCTCGGGCGGATCGCCGACCGGCCCGAGGCCGCCGAGCGCGTCCAGCGGGTGGTCGACGACCTCGACGACACCATCAAGACGGTGCGCGGCACGATCTACGCGCTGCGCGAGCGGGACCGGCCCGGCGGACGGGGCGGACTGCGCGCCGAGTTGCTGGCCGAGACCGACCGGGCCGCCGGCATGCTCGGCTTCACCCCGGCCCTGCGGATGACCGGCCTGCTGGACACCTGCGTGCCCGACGAATACGCCGGGCACCTGCTGGCGGTCGTACGCGAGACCCTGTCGAACGCCGCCCGGCACGCGCACGCCACGCACGTCGAGGTCACCGCCGAGACCGACGGCGGCCGGCTGTCGGTGCGCGTCACGGACGACGGGACCGGCGTCGGCCCCGGCGTCACCCGGCGCAGCGGTCTCGCCAACCTCCGCCGGCGCGCCACCGACCTCGGCGGCGACTTCACCGTCGGGCCGAACGAGCCCTCCGGGACCGTGGCGCGGTGGACGGTTCCGCTCCCGGCGGGGGCACCGGCGGACGGCTGAACCCGGCGGGCCGGCCGCCGCGCCCTTCTCGCACCCTTCCGGACCGGGCCGGCTAGCGCGGCCGGGAACCCCGCGGTGCGGGTGGCACGTACGCCGGTGAAGGTGAGGGTCGGTGCCGCGGCGGCCACGGGCGCCAGCAGTGCGAGGCCGGTCGCGTACGTGCCGTACCGGCCGTACGGCGCGCCCATCAGCAGCGGTGGCAGGAAGCCGCCGCGCCGACCACGCCGGTGACCGCGCCGACCTGCCCGGCCGGGGTGGCCTGGGCCACCAGCGCGAAGGGCGCCCCGCTGCCCGCGCCCAGCGCGGCGGCCAGGGACAGGAAGGCGACGGTGCCCACCGGGGCGAGCGCCGGGGTGAACCACTGGTGACCTCCGCGGCGACGACCACGGCCAGCGACCCGGCCGGCAGCCGGGCGGGACCGTCCTTGAACCGGGAGCCGAGCGGGCTGAGCAGCGCCCATCGCCCAGAAGTTCACGGCGAATCCGACGGGTGACCAGGGCCAGGGTCGGCCACGCCCGGCCGGGCACCGGAGTGCCCGGCGACGCGGCGCCGCCCTTCGACTGCGACGGCTGGACCATGTTGTCCGTCCTTCTCTCGCGGAGTGGTACGGCACCACTGTCGGCGGCGCGGCAGCGGCGGGGCTTGGGCCGCGGGTCCCGCGTCCGAGGCAGGGGGGTGGGGCCGACCGGCCCTACCCGCCGGCGGTGGTCGCCGGGACGATGGGCGGATGTTCCACAACGATGCCTTCGGCGCACTCGACCGGCAGGAGTGCCTGCGCCTGCTCGCCAAGGTGCCGGTCGGCCGTGTGGTCTACACCCGGCAGGCACTGCCCGCGGTCCTCCCCGTCAACTTCTCCCTGGACACGGACGCCTCCGTGCTGCTGAGCACCTCACCCGACTCGGATCTGGTGCGGGCCGTCGACGGCGTCGTGGTCGCCTTCGAGGCGGACGAGTTCGACGCTCGGACCCGGTCCGGGTGGAGCGTGGTCGTCACCGGGCGGGCCGCCCTGGTGAGCGACCCCGCCGAGCACGAACGGCTGTCGCGGTCCGGCCCCGCCTCCTGGATGCCGCTGCGGAACGCGGTGTTCATCCGCATCGAGTCCGAGATGGTCACCGGACGCGAACTCAGGGGAGCCCGCGGTACGCGCTGAGGGGCTGCGGCCGCCGTCGGGGCCGTATCCGAACCGGATCAGGAGCTGCGGGAACCGCCGCGGCTTCCAACCGGCCGCCGCCGCCCGCAGGTCGGGCCACTCCGTCGCCTGGTGCAGCACCGAGGTGCGCACCCCGCGCTCCCGGCTCCTCCGCCGGCTCCCGGCGGTCCGTACGAGCCGACGGTCCGCGCTCGCGCCCGGGGCTCCGGCCGGCCGGCGCGACCGCGTCGTGGGCGCGAGCCGCCGCACGGGGTGGGTGATGGTCCTGTCCGGGGCCGTCGGCTGGCTCGCCTCGTTCCGGCTCACCGTGGACGACCGGCGTCTGCTGAGCGCCCCCGGCTGCCGGCCGCCGAGCGACATCAGTCCCGTGGTGAGCTGCGGCAGCGTCATGTCCAGCCCGCGGGGCGGCCTGTTCGGCTTTCCCGACACGCTGATCGGTCTGGGCGCCTTCGCCGCCGTGGCCGCGCTGGGCGTCACCGCGCACTGCCTGGAGCGCGGTGTCGTCCCGTCGCCCCGCGGGGTCCGGGACGTGGTCCGGGTCATCCACGGGATGCTGCTCGCCGCGTGGCACGCCCTGATCGCGCTGCTCGTGCCGACCCGCTTCCGGCCGTACTGGAGCAGCCCGCCGCGAGCGGTGACGTGACGCCGGGTCAGCGGGCGTCGCGGCGCAGCCGGTCCTGGGCCTGGGTGGCGATGACGGCGGCCTGGATGCGCCGCTCCACGCCGAGCTTGGCGAGCAGCCGGGAGATGTGGTTCTTGACCGTCTTCTCCGCGAGGTAGAGCCGCTTGCCGATCTGGCGGTTGGTCAGTCCCTCGCCGATCAGGGCCAGGATCTCGCGCTCCCGCTCGGTCAGGCCCGGCAGAGCCTCGGGCTCGGGCTCCGGTTCCGGGCCGTGGCGCAGCCGGGCCATCAGCCGGGCGGTGGCGCTGGGGTCGAGCAGGGACTGGCCGGCGGCCACGGTCCGCACGGCCGACACCAGGTCGGAGCCCTGGATCTGCTTGAGCACGTATCCGGAGGCCCCGGCCATGATCGAGTCCAGCAGGGCCTCCTCGTCGTCGAACGAGGTCAGCATCAGACAGGCCAGCTCCGGCAGCCGGGAGCGCAGCTCCCGGCACAGGCTCACGCCGTCGCCGTCCGGCAGCCGTACGTCCAGCACGGCCACGTGGGGGCGGAGCGCGGGGACGCGGACCAGGGCCTGTGCCACGGTGGCGGCCTCGCCGACGACCGTGATGTCCGGCTCGTCGTCCAGCAGGTCGTGCACCCCGCGCCGTACCACCTCGTGATCGTCCAGCAGGAAGACCCTGATCGGGCGGTCGGGTCCGGGCTGCTCGCCGTCGGCCATGGACATGCTCCTCGCTTCACGCTGCTTGTGCTGTGCCGAGTCTCCGTGACCGCGGGCCTGGGAACCAGGGCCGATCGGCCCTGGTCCTCCGGCCCGCTCCGCTGTCACCGCCTGGCCGTCGCCCCTCGGCGGGCCGCGCGCGCCCAGCCGGCCGCGAGGGTGAGGAACAGCGCCGTCAGCGCGGCGGGGACCGTGTACGCCGTCCAGTTCCGGCCGGCGCCGGCCAGCAGGACCGCCGACGCCGTGGAGGCGGCGAAGAGGTGCCGGGGGCGGGGCGGACCGGGGGCGGGGGGCGGGCCCTGGGTCAGGGCCGCCCAGTCCCGGACCGTCTCCCGGGCCTCGCGCCGGCGCCGTACGGTCGCGTGGGCCCACAGGCCCGCCGTGAGGGCCGCGCCCGCCCCGGCCGCGGCACAGGGCGGCCACCAGGACGCGGTCAGCAGGAGCAGGGCTGCGACGGCGGCGACCGTGGTCCAGCCGGTCAGACAGGCCGCCGCCCGCACCCGCCGGGAGTCCGGCCGGTCCGCTCCGGCGCGTACGTCGGCGAGGGCTGGCAGGTACCAGACGCAGCCGGAGGCGGTCACCAGGGCGAGGCCCAGGGCCAGGACGGGGTGGGCCACGGCTCAGTCCGCCGTCCCGGTCCCGGTCCCGGCCTGGGCCCCGGTCCCGGTGCGGGCGATCTCCGGGTGGCGCAGGTCGAAGGCCGGGGCCTCGGAGCGGATGCGGGGCAGGGAGGTGAAGTTGTGCCGGGGCGGCGGGCAGGAGGTCGCCCACTCCAGGGAACGGCCGTAGCCCCAGGGGTCGTCGGCCTCCACCTTCGTGCCGTACTTGGCGGTCTTCCAGACGTTGTAGAAGAACGGCAGGATCGACATGCCGAGCAGGAAGGAGCCGATGCTGGAGAGGGTGTTGAGGGCGGTGAAGCCGTCGGCGGCCAGGTAGTCGGCGTACCGGCGGGGCATGCCCTCGGCGCCGAGCCAGTGCTGGACGAGGAAGGTGAGGTGGAAGCCGGCCGTGAGCGTCCAGAAGGTGAGCTTGCCGAGGCGTTCGTCCAGCATCTTGCCGGTGAACTTGGGCCACCAGAAGTGGAACCCGGCGAACATCGCGTACACCACCGTGCCGAACACCGTGTAGTGGAAGTGGGCGACCACGAAGTACGAGTCGGACAGGTGGAAGTCGAGCGGCGGTGAGGCGAGGACGACGCCGGTCAGTCCGCCGAACAGGAACGTGATGAGGAAGCCGGTGGTCCACAGCATCGGCGTCTCGAAGGACAGCGAGCCCTTCCACATGGTGCCGATCCAGTTGAAGAACTTCACCCCGGTCGGGACCGCGATCAGGAAGGTCATGAAGGAGAAGAACGGCAGCAGCACCCCACCGGTGGTGTACATGTGGTGGGCCCATACGGTCACCGACAGACCGGCGATGGCGATGGTGGCGCCGATCAGGCCCATGTAGCCGAACATCGGCTTGCGGGCGAAGACCGGGATGACCTCCGAGACGATGCCGAAGAACGGCAGCGCCAGGATGTACACCTCGGGGTGGCCGAAGAACCAGAACAGGTGCTGCCACAGCAGGGCGCCGCCGTTGGCCGCGTCGAAGACATGGCTGCCGAACCTGCGGTCGCACTCCAGCGCGAACAGGGCCGCCGCGAGGACCGGGAACACCATGAGGATCAGCAGCGCGGTCAGCAGCACGTTCCAGGTGAAGATCGGCATCCGGAACATGGTCATGCCGGGAGCGCGCATGCAGACGATGGTGGTGATGAAGTTGACCGCGCCGAGGATCGACCCGAACCCGGAGAGCGCCACGCCCATGATCCACAGGTCGGCGCCGACCTGCGGCGAGTGCACGGCGTCGGAGAGCGGCGCGTACAGGAACCAGCCGAAGTCGGCCGCGCCGCCCGGCGTGAACAGACCGGCCGCCGCTATCGAGGAGCCGAACAGGAACAGCCAGTAGGCGAGCATGTTGAGCCGGGGGAAGGCGACGTCCGGGGCGCCGATCTGGAGCGGCATGATCCAGTTGGCGAAGCCGGTGAACAGCGGCATGGCGAACATCAGCAGCATGATCGAGCCGTGCATGGTGAACGCCTGGTTGAACTGCTCGCCCGACATGATCTGGAGCCCCGGCCGGGCGAGTTCGGCCCGCATCATCAGCGCCATCACCCCGCCGACGACGAAGAACGCGAACGCGGAGACCAGGTACAGCGTCCCGATCCTCTTGTGGTCGGTGGTCGTCAGCCACTCCACCCACGACGGCCGGCGCGCGCTCCGCGCTGTCGGGCGTACCGGCACCTTCGCCGCCGGCTCCACCTGGTCCACCTGTGTTCCGTCCACGGGACGACGTCCTCCCCATCCGCTCGAGTCGCACACGGACCGGGAGACACCGCGCGACGGGGGATGACCGCGGCGCCTCCCGGCCGCGGCCCCATGATCCGCGGAGCGGCCCCCCGGCCGGACAGGGCCGAACGGCCCCGGCAGCGGCCGTCGACAGGGCCCAACGTCCCTCCGGCGCGAGGCGCGGTGTCACAGACCGGGGCACCGGTCGGTCATGTCCTGTGAAACCGCGCGCGGAACCTCCATCTCCCGACTGATCCGCCCCTCCGCCGGTTCGTCCCTGATCGGCCGGAATCAGCCTTGCGCACGGGACGCCCGGTGGGTGGACAAAAGGTGGGGTAAATCCGGCCTGTGCGCCCACAGAAGGAGAAGCCGTGTCCGAGCAGAACCTCTTCGTTCTCGACCCCACTGCCTCCGACCACCACGCCGAGGACCGGGCACTGCGCGCCCGCGGGCCGGCCACCCGGGTGGACGTCCTCGGGGTGACCGCGTGGTCCGTCAGCGACCCGCGGTTGCTCAAACAGCTGCTGACCAGCCCTCAGGTCTCCAAGGACGGCCGGGCCCACTGGCCCGGCTTCGTCGACACCGTCGCCACCTGGCCCCTCGCCCTGTGGGTCGCGGTGAACAACATGTTCACCGCGTACGGCGGTGATCACCGCAGGCTGCGCCGGATGGTCGCGCCGGCCTTCGGCGCCCGGCGGATCCAGGCCATGCGCCCGGCCGTGGAGTCCATCGTCACCTCGCTCCTCGACGACCTCGACGCCCGGCCCGCCGGGCAGGTCGTGGATCTGCGCGAGCAGCTCGCCTACCCGCTGCCGATCGCCGTGATCGGCCGGCTCATGGGCGTCCCCGTCGACCAGCGCAAGGACTTCCGCGCCCTGGTCGACGGGGTCTTCGCCACCACGCTCAGCGCCGAGGAGGCCGCCGCCAACACCGCCTCGCTGTACGCGGCGATGGAGCGGCTGGTCACGGCCAAGCGGGCCGAGCCGGGCGACGACATGACCTCGCTGCTCATCGCCGCGCGGGACGAGGAGGGCGACGGCGGCGGGTTCACCGACGAGGAACTGCTCGGCACGCTGATCCTGATGATCAGCGCCGGGTACGAGACGACCGTCAACGTCATCGACCAGGCCGTCACGGCCCTGCTGACCGACGCCGAGCAGCTCGGTCACCTCCGGGCCGGCCGGTCGACCTGGGAGGACCTCGTCGAGGAGACCCTGCGGCACGAACCGGCGATCAAACACCTCCCCCTGCGGTTCGCCCTCGCGGACATCCCGCTGCCCGACGGGCAGGTGATCGCGCGGGGCGAGGCGATCCTCGCGTCGTACGGCGCCGCCAACCGGCACCCCGGCTGGCACGGGCCGGCCGCCGACCGTTTCGACGTCACCCGGCCGGCCAAGGACCACCTGGCGTTCGGCCACGGCGTGCACTTCTGCCTCGGCGCGCCGCTCGCCCGCCTGGAGCTGGTCACCGTGCTGCGGCAACTCTTCGAGCGGTTCCCCGAGATCGAACTCGCCGTACCGGCCGAGGAGTTGATTCCGCTGGCATCGCTGATCAGCAACGGCCACCAGTCGCTGCCCGTGCGTCTGCGGCCGGCCGGCCGCTCAGGCGCCGGGGCCGGAGCGGCCGTGCAGGCGGACACCGAGGAGCACCACGGCCAGTGAGACGGCGCCGACCGCCGCCGCGCTCCAGACGCCCGCCCGTATCCCGAGCGGCAGGAGCACGGCGGCGGCGAGCGCGGCGCCCAGTTCCCGGCCGCCCGCTGTGACGCCCGAGGCGACGCCCTCCTTGCCCCGCTGGGCGCGGGCCAGTCCGGCCGCGGAGGTGGTGGGGACCAGCAGGCCCCAGCCGGCGCCCATCAGGACGAGCGGGGCGACCAGCGCGCCGTAGTGGTCGAAGACCAGCGGGATGACGGCCAGGGCGGCGATCAGCAGGACCGATCCGAGGATCATCGCGCCCCGGACGCCGAGGCGGCCGATGACCCGGCCGGCGGCGAGCGCCGTGACGATGTTGCCGCCGGCCAGCGGCAGCAGGGCCACACCGGCGACGAAGGGGGTCATGCCCAGCTCGTCCTGGAAGCCCATGCTGGTGATGTACAGGGTGCCGAAGAAGGCGGCGGTGCCCACCACCGTGACGACGGCGTTGGCGCTGAACGGCACGTCCCGCAACTGGCTCAGCGGCAGCATCGGCGCGGGCGCGCGCCGCTCGACCCGGCCGAAGACCCAGACCGCCGCGCAGGCGACGACGACGCCGATGGCCAGTACGGCGGGCGGCAGCGCCCGCCAGTCGTGCGCGAGGAAGGCCACGAGGCCGAGCAGCACCACCATGACCAGCAGCCCGGGCAGGTCCAGCCGTGCTCCGCCGCCGCGCAGCAGCGGCAGTACGGGCCGTCCCACCAGGGCGAAGACGACGGCGAGGACGGCGACGGCCAGGAACATGGCGCGCCAGGAGGAGACCGACACCAGGGCGCCGCACAGCACCGGCCCCAGCGCGGCCCCCAGGGCGTTGGCGCCGGCCCAGATGCCGATGGCCCAGGACAGGCGGCCGGGGACGTCCTGGTACACGAACTGGATCAAAGCCAGCGCGGACGGCAGGACGAGCGCCGCCCCCACCCCTTCGCCGAAGGTGCCGACGACCACGAGGCCCACGGTGGGGGCGGCGGCGGCCACGAGGCTGAAGACGGTGAAGATCCCCAGCCCCACCAGGAAGATCCGCCGCGCCCCGAACCGGTCGGTCAGCGCGCCGCCGGTCAGCGACAGCATGGCGAAGGCCAGGGTGTAGCCGGAGAGGACCCAGCCGATGGCCGTGTCCCCCGCGTCGAAGGTGGAGCGGATCTCGGGGGAGGCGATGTTGAGGCCGGAGGTCAGCAGGATCACCAGCAGGGTGCCCAGGCTGGTGCTCGCCAGCACGGTGCCCGGCGAGCGGCGCCGGGGGGCCAGCGCGTCGCGGGCGGCCGGTGAGAGGGCTTCACTTTGCATGCCATCGAGCGTATAGGTAGTTCGCGAGCGAAACAAATTTCCAAGATAGTCGTGCCTGGTCGTGCTTGGTAAGCTTGAAAACCAGCACAAAGAAGGGCGCGAACGAAACATGACCGGAACCGACGCCGTCGACACCGCGACCCAGGAGTGGGCGGCGGCCTGTCCGCGCCTGGACGTCTCGCCGGGCGAGGTCCTCGCCCGCGTCCAGCGCCTCGCCCAGCTGATCGAGGAGGCGCAGAGCCGGCGGCTGCGCCGGCGTCCGGGCATGGTCGTCAACAACCTCGGTGACTTCGACGTCCTGCGGGCGCTGCGGCGGGCCGGTCCGCCGTACGCCCTGACCCCGACGCGGCTGCGGGAGGCCATGCTGGTCTCCGGGGCAGGGCTGAGCGGCCGGCTGAAGCGGCTGGAGCGGGAAGGGTGGATCGCCCGCACGGCCTCCCCGGACGACGGGCGGTCCTCCCTGGTGAGTCTCACCCCGGAGGGCGTGGCGGACCTGGACCGGGACCTGGAGGGCCACTACGCCTTCGAGTCCGATCTGCTGCGCGCCCTGGACGTCGAGGGGCGCGACCGGCTGGCCGGGGACCTGCGCGCCCTGCTCCTCGACCTGGAGTCCCGCCAGTCCCGCCCGTGACGCGCCCCGACGGCCCGCTCAGGCGCCCGTGCAGCGGCGGGCGAAGGTGAGGGTGCGGGCGTAGCAGTCCTCGGCGTCCGCGTCGGACAGGCCCACCCAGAGGTGGTCGCCCCCGGTGACCAGGCGCAGGTCGGGGTGGTGCCCGGCGGCGCGCAGGGCCTCGGCGAGGCGGACCGACTGCCGGGCCGGGACCAGGGAGTCGTCGGTGCCGTGCAGCAGGAGGAAGGGCGGCGCGTCGGGTCCGGCGTGGGTGACCGGACTGGCGTCGCGGGCCGCCTCGGGCCGGTCCGCCGGGGGCCCGCCGAGCAGCAGCGCCTCGTAGGAGGACGGGTCGTGGGCGTCGTACGTGCCCTCGGGGCGGTCCTCGGCGAGGCCGGGCAGGTCGGTGGGGGCGTACCAGGTGACGCACCCGGCGACGGTGCCCGGCGGCTGGGTCAGGGCGGTCAGCGCGGCGAGGTGTCCGCCGGCCGACTCGCCCCACAGGACGGTGCGCGCGGGGTCGAGGCCGAGGTCGCCCGCGCGGGCGCGCAGCCAGGCCAGTACGGCGGCCAGGTCACCCTGCTGGGCGGGGTGCGGGGCCTCGCCGCTGAGCCGGTAGTCGGGGCAGACGACGGCGAACCCGGCCCGGGCGAGCCGGGCGAAGGGGCCCGGCGTCCAGTCGCGGAAGCGGGGGCCGAGGTCGTCGCGCAGCCCCGCCCGCCAGCCGCCGCCGTGGACGAAGACGACGACCGGCAGCGGTCCGGTGGCGTCCTCGGGCAGCCACAGGTCGGCGGTGAGCGGGCGGCTCCCCTCGGGGAGGGCGTACACCGCGCCGCGCAGCAGCGTCACGCCCTCGGCGGGGCGGGCCGGGTGCGGCAGCGGCAGGGCGGCCGGGTCGGGCGGGGCCAGCAGGTGGAAGGGGAAGGTCACGGCGGTGCCTTACGTCAGGCGGTACGGGGCAGGATGCGGCGGGCGTTGGCCGTGGTGAGGGTGCGCCAGTCGGCGTGGCCCTCGGGGGCGGGGGCCGCGTCCAGGCCCGCGACGTGCGCCTCCACTCCGGCGGCGGGGGTCCAGCAGTGGTCGCTGCCGTACAGGAGGCGGTCGGGGCCGACCAGGTTCAGCAGCGCGGGGAGCTGGCGGGGCAGGGCGGGGCCGGCCAGGTCGTAGTAGAGGCGGCGGAGCTGTTCGACGGCGTCCGGGGCGTCGGTGCCGGCCGGCATGAACATCTTCATGAACCCGTTGATGCGGTCGGCGAGGACCGGCAGCGCGCCGCCGCAGTGCGGCACGATCACCGTGAGGTTCCGGTACCGGCCGAGGGTGCCGGACATCAGCAGGTCGGTGACGGTGCGGGCGGTGTCGAAGATGAACTCGACCATCGGGCGGGGGCGGCCGAGGGCGGACTGCTCCCAGCACACGGGTGAGGTCGGGTGCAGGAAGACGACCGCGCCGCGCCGGTCCAGCTCGGCCCAGACCGGCTCCAGGTCCGGGTTGCCGAGGTAGGTGCCGTGGGTGTTGGTCTCCAGGACCACGCCGTCGGCGCCGAGGGTGTCGTAGGCGTACGCGATCTCCTCCAGCGAGCCGTCGGTGTCCGGCAGCGGCAGGGAGGCGAACAGGCCGAAGCGGCCGGGGTGGGCGCGTACGGTCTCGGCGCCGTCCTCGTTGACCTCGCGGGCCAGCCGGCGGGCGGCGGTGTCGTCGCCGAAGTGGACGCCCGGGGAGGAGACCGACAGCATCGACGTCCCGATGCCGCAGCGGTCCATCAGCTCCAGGTGCGCCGCCGCCGACCAGGTGGGCCAGGCGGGCACGCCGTCGGGAAGTTCGTGCCCGGCCTCACGGGCCTGGCGGACGTAGGAGTCGGTGACGAAGTGGGCGTGGACGTCGAGGTATCCGGGGGTGCGGGTGGTCATGTGCTGCTCCCTCACTCGCCGGTGCGCCACTGGTGGTCGGGCAGGAAGTTCACGTCGTACTGCTGCGGCACGGTGCCGAACTTGTCCGGCTCGGGCACGAACGGCCGCCGCGGCGGGGAGAGTTCGTCGGTGGGGGTGCCGAGGTTCTCGAAGAACCGCTCGAAGGTGCCGCCCGGTCCGGCCGCGACGCCGACGATGCGGCTGTGGTGGCGTTCGATGCGGTAGGCGTGCGGGCAGTTCTTCGGGACGAAGCCGAAGTCGCCGACGGTGAGCAGCTTCTCGTACTGCTCGCCCTCCAGGTCCTCCACGAACAGCCGCACGGCGCCGTCGGTGATGTAGAAGACCTCGTAGGTGTCGGGGTGGGAGTGGGCGGGGATGATGTCGCCCTTGGGGCCCTCGCAGGTGAAGAAGTTGAACGTGTTCTCGGTCTGCTCGCCGCCGGCGTAGATCGTGAACATGTCGGTGAAGAGGTGGGCGCGGTCGCCCATGCCCTTCTCGATGAAGTACGGCTTGCCCGGCTCCGGCGGGATGTGGGAGCGCTGACGGTAGCGGGTGGCGAACTCGATGGTCATGGGGGTCGGTCCTCTCTGCGGCTCGGACGGCTCCCGCCAACCTAGAACCGGCCCCGGCGGGTGGTCGGCATACACTCGGGCACGCGATGAAGAAAAACGGACAGTTCGCGGGCGGTCGTCCGACGGGCGGTGTTCCGACGGTGTCCTACCACCCGACACCGGGCCGGCCACCGGGGCTGGAGGTGCTCGACCTGCCGGGCCTCGCCGCCCGTGCCGACCAGCGGGAGCGCCCGCTCACCGGGCCCGTGCGCCCGGCCTTCCACCTGGTCGTCGCGGTACGGGGCGGGCGGCTGGCGTGCGCGGTGGACTTCACCTCGTACACGCTGGGCGCGGGCGACTGGCTGTGGGTGTGGCCGGGGCAGGTGCTCCAGTTCCCGGACGGGCCCGGGGACGCCGACGCCACCGTACTGGTGTTCCCGTCCGGTTTCCCGAGCGCCGCGACGGACGCCCTGATCCGGGACGGCGAGCACGTCCCGTACCGGCTGATCACCCCGGACCCGGCGCGGCAGGCGGCGCTGCTGCGGCTGCTCGACGCCCTGGTCGAGGAGCACGCCGGGCTCGGCGACCTGACGCTGGAGGCGTACGTCGAGACGCTGCGCGACCTGCTCTCGGTGATCCTCGTGCGGCTGGTCCACCTCGCCGACCCGCGCCGCCGGACCCGTACCGGCGGCAGCGAGCCCTTCCACCGGTTCCGGCGGGCGGTCGAGGAGGACTTCGGGCGGACCCACCGGGTGGAGGACTACGCCGCCCGGCTGGGCTACAGCCCGCGCACGCTCACCCGGGCCACCCGGGCGGCGCTCGGTGTCGGCGCCAAACGCTTCATCGACGACCGGGTGCTGCTGGAGGCGAAACGCCTGCTCATCCACACCTCGCTGGCACCGGCCACCATCGGGGAGCGGATCGGGTTCGGCTATCCGACCGCCTTCAGCGCGTTCTTCCGGCAGCGCACCGGGATGACGCCCACCGAGTTCCGGACCCTCACGAAGCCCTGAGGACGGCGTCGCCCCGCCGGTTCTCCAACTGGCCGCGGTACAGCTCGGCGTACCGGCCGCCGGCGGCGAGGAGGCCGTCGTGGGTGCCGCGTTCCACGACGCGGCCGGCCTCGATCACCAGGATCTGGTCGGCGGCGCGGACCGTGGACAGGCGGTGGGCGATGACGACTGCGGTCCGGTCCGCCAGGGCCTCGGTGAGCGCCTCCTGGACGGCGGCCTCCGAGGTGTTGTCGAGGTGGGCGGTGGCCTCGTCGAGGATGACGACGCGCTGGCGGGCCAGCAGCAGCCGGGCGATGGTCATCCGCTGCCGCTCGCCGCCGGAGAGCCGGTAGCCGCGTTCGCCGACCACCGTGTCCAGGCCGTCGGGCAGGGACCGTACGAGGCCGTCGAGGCGGGCGCGGCGCAGCGCGTCCCACAGGTCGGCCTCGGCGGCGTCGGGGCGGGCGAGCAGGAGGTTGGCGCGGACCGTGTCGTGGAAGAGGTGGCCGTCCTGGGTGACCATGCCGACGGTGGCGCGCAGCGACGCGGCGGTCAGCTCCCGGACGTCGGTGCCGCCGACGCGTACGGTGCCCGAGTCGGCGTCGTACAGGCGCGGCAGCAACTGGGCGACGGTGGACTTGCCGGCGCCGGAGGAGCCGACGAGGGCGACGGTCCGGCCGGGCTCGGCGCGGAAGGAGATGCCGTGCAGGACCTCGGCGCCGCCCCGGCCGTCCAGGGCGGCGACCTCCTCCAGGGAGGCGAGGGAGACCTTGTCGGCCGAGGGGTAGGCGAAGCGGACGTCGTCGAACTCGACGGCGACGGGGCCGTCGGGGACCGGGCGGGCGTCCGGCCGCTCCTCGATCAGCGGCTTCAGGTCGAGCACCTCGAAGACCCGCTCGAAGCTGACCAGCGCGCTCATCACCTCCACCCGGGCCCCGGCGAGCGCGGTGAGCGGCGCGTACATGCGGGTCAGCAGCAGCGCCAGGGCGACGACGGCGCCCGGCTCCAGGGTGCCGCGCAGGGCGAGCCGGCCGCCGAGGCCGTAGACCAGGGCGAGGGCGAGCGCGGAGACCAGGGTGAGGGCGGTGATGAACGCGGCCTGGGCGGTCGCGGTGCGCACGCCGATGTCGGCGACCCGGCGGGCCCGCTCGGCGAACTGCGCCGACTCCTCCTCGGGCCGGCCGAACAGTTTGACCAGGGTGGCGCCGGGCGCGGAGAACCGCTCGGTCATCCGGGTGCCCATCGCGGCGTTGAGGGCGGCGGCCTCTCGCTGCATCCGGGCCATCCGGCGGCCCATGCGGCGGGCCGGGACCACGAAGACGGGCAGCAGCACCAGCGCGAGCAGGGTGATCTGCCAGGACAGGGTGAGCATGACGGCGAGGGTGAGCAGCAGCGTCACCAGGTTGCTGACGACTCCGGAGAGGGTGTTGCTGAACGCCCGCTGGGCGCCGATGACGTCGTTGTTGAGACGGGAGACCAGCGCTCCCGTACGGGTCCGGGTGAAGAACGCGACCGGCATGCGCTGCACATGGTCGAAGACGGCCGTCCGCAGATCGAGGATGAGCCCCTCGCCGAGCCGCGCCGACAGCCTCCGGGAGAGGATGCCGAGCGCCGCCTCCGCGACGGCGATCGCGGCGATCAGCAGGGCGAGGCGTACGACGGTGCCCTCGTCGCCGCCGGACACGATCGCGTCGACGACGCGGCCGGCCAGGACGGGGGTGGCGACCGCGAGCAGCGCGGTCGCCACGCCGAGCAGCACGAACCAGGTGATGCGGCGGCGGTGCGGGCGGGCGAAGGCGCCGATGCGGCGCAGGGTGGCGCGGACGAAGGGGCGGCGGTCCCGCTCGGCGTTGAGGACGCTGTACAGCTGGGTCCAGGCGGTGGTCTCCATACTCATGCCGCAGACGCTAGAACCTCAAGCAATCTTGAGGTCAACGTCGAGGTCAACGGCGGTCCGCTGTCCGCCCGTAAGCCGCCGTCCCCGCTGCTGCCACCGGGAGTTGGCGCGAGGCGGGAACGCTCTGCCGGTGTGACAGCCGTACACCTCCCCGAAGCTCCCCCGGGACGATCCCCCCGGCGTCCGCGCCGCGTCCCGGCCCACCGGATCCGCCAGGTCCTGTGCCTGCTTCCGCTCGTGCTCGTCGCCGTGGTCGCCGTGCGGCAGCGGTCGGTGCTCGCCGAGGGCGTCAGGCACCTCGCCACGGCCAGCTGGCCCTGGCTGCTGGCCGCCGGCGCCGCCACCTGTCTGACCTGGGTCGCCGCCGCCTGCACCCGGCAGGGCGCGGTGGTACAGCGGCTGCCCGGCGGACGGCTGCTGGCCACCCAGTTCGCGGCCGGCGCCGCCAACCACCTGCTGCCCAGCGGCCTGGGCGCGGGCGCGGTCAACCTGCGGTTCATGACGGTGTGCGGGCTGCCGCTCGCCCGCTCCTCGGCCGCGCTCGCCCTGTACCTGCTGGCCGAGAGCGTCGGCCGGGTGGCGCTGCTCGGG
The DNA here is from genome assembly GCF_018614415.1 of Streptomyces sp. ISL-12. Classification (GTDB taxonomy): domain Bacteria; phylum Actinomycetota; class Actinomycetes; order Streptomycetales; family Streptomycetaceae; genus Streptomyces. Next base: position 60,536 of record NZ_JAGGOO010000036.1, on the reverse strand, counting down.
GCGCTGCTGCTGGCCTTCCCCGGCGCGCTGCGGCTCGGTGCGCTGCTGCCCGAGGGGTTCGTCGGCCCGCTGCTGCTCGGCACGGTGGCGGTGCTGGTGGTGGCGGCGGGCGTACTGACGCTGGTGCGGCGGGTGCGCACGGCCGTGGCCGGCTTCCTGCGCACCGCGCTCGGCGAGGCCCGTTCGGTGCACACGCGTCCGGCGCGGGCGCTGGCCCTGTGGGGCGGTTCGCTGGCCTTCCCCGCCCTGCAGGCGACCGCCCTGGTGCTGACGGGGCGGGCGCTTGGGCTGCCGGTGCCGGCCGCGCACATGGCGCTGGCGTACCTGGCGGCGACGGTCGCGGTGGCGCTGGTGCCCACGCCGGGCGGCCTGGGGTCGGTCGAGGCCGCGCTGGTGGTGGCGCTGGTGGCGGCGGGCGGCCCGGCGGCCGTGGCGACGGCGGTGGTGCTGGCCTACCGGATCATCACCGTCTGGCTGCCGTTGCTGCCGGGGGCGCTGACGCTGGGGGCACTGGTGCGGCTGAAGGTGATCTGAGGGGACGGCCCCGGACCGGATCGCGGGGTCAGATGACCCGGAAGAGGTCGGCGGCGACGTGTACGTCCGTGAGGTCGTCGACGGTACGCAGGTTGTCGCACAGGGCCTCCAGGACCGAGCCGGTCTCGGCCGCGTCCGGGACGCCGATGGCCACGCCGAAGAGGCGGAAGCCCAGCCGGCGTCTGGCCTCGTTCCAGCCGCGGGTCCACGCCTCGGTGACCTCGCACGCGTCGTCGGTGATCAGCACGATGTCACCGCGCCCGCGCGCCGCGTCGTCGAACTCCGCCGCCAGGATGTCGACGGCGGCCGACAACGGCCGCTCGAAGTCGGTGCCGCCGCCGAGGAAGGTCTCCGCGAACTCGACGACCTCGGCGGCCTCGGCGGGCCGGTCGGCCGGGAAGCGGAAGACGCGGAGCTTGTCGGCGGCGGAGAACAGGATGCCGACGAAGTCGCGCCGCGCGGCACGGGCCTGATCCAGCAGCGCCAGGGCACAGGCCTTGGACCACGCTTCCCGGGTGACTCCGCCGGGCCCTTCCGCGTACATGGAGTGCGAGGTGTCGACGCACGCGATGACGGCGCCCCGGCCGGTGTCCTGCTCGCCCTGGCTGTCGTAGAGCATCAGTTCGCCGGCGGCGTAGCGGGCGGCGAAGACCGCGCGCAGGCCGGGCAGGCCGAGGTGGGCCAGTTCGGAGGGGATGACGCGGGAGAGGTCGTCGCCGAGGGTGACGCCGACCAGTTCCCCGGTGGTGTTCTCCACCTTGCGGGCGCGTTCGCCGCCGGCCATCTGCCGGAAGCGGCCGATCAGTTCGGCCCACCGGGCGAGCCGGCCGGTGCGCAGCCGTTCGGCGAGCCGGGCCCGCTGGTCGAACGACAGCCGCTCCAGCTCGCCGGGGCCGACGCCCCACGCGCGCGTCAGCGCGGCCTCCTCCCGGACGGTCCGGGCCGCCCGTGCCACCGCGGTGCGCGCGACGGCACGGACCTGGCCGGCCGCCGCCGCGAGGGCCCCTTGGGCGGCCCGGGCCGCCTGCCGGGCGGCGGCGTCGGCGGTCTCGGCGGCCCGGATCGCCCGCTGGACGGCGTCGGCGGCCCGCTCCGGCACGGCGCCGTCCGCCCCGGCCTCCTCGGCGGCCTGCCGGAGCGCCTCGCCCACGGCGCCCGCCGCGCCGTCGGCGGCCCGCCGGGCCCCGCTCGCCCGCTCGGCCTGTTCCTGCGCGTCCCGCGAACCGGCGAGCATCCGGCGCAGCTCGGCGGCCTGGGCGAGTACGGCCATGGCGGCGGCGTAGGGGTCGCCGGCCGTCTCCCGGCGCAGCTCGGCGAAGTCCGCCGACTCGGCCAGCGCGGTGACGACCTGGTGGTTCACCAGGCGGGAGGGGTCCATCTCCGCGCGCTCGCGCAGCAGCGGGACGGGCTGGTAGGCGGCCAGGAAGACATCGGCCAGCAGGTCGGTGGCGTGCTCGTGGCGCTCGTTCAGCTCCTCGGCCAGCTCGCGCAGGCCCGCCGCCCGGCCGTAGGTGTCGCGCCAGGCGATCCGTTCGAAGTGGTCCGCGACCACGGCCGCGGTGTGCCGCTCGGGGGTGCCGGCCGAACGGCCCAGCCAGGTCCCGGCCCGGGCCACCAGTGCGTCGAGCCTGCCAGGTGTCGCGTCCATGTCCTGTTGGTCCTCGCCGCCGTTCAGAACTGGGCCTGCACCATGCTCGCGTCCACACCGAGGGCCTCGGTGAGGACCCGGGCGCGGACCGCGCGCTGGCGGCCGGTGACCCGGTCGATGGCGGCGGTGGAACGGCCGGCACCCGCCGCCTCCGCGCGCAGCTTCTCCAGCCGTTTGCCCGCCGTGGCGAGCTTGTTGTGGGCGTGCTTGATGACCCACTCGCTCAGGGCCTCGCGGGACTGCCCGGCCATGGCGTCGAGCTGGGCCTCCAGTTCGTCGAGGGTGTCGGCCAGGTCGAGCGCCTCCTTGGCGTCCGGGTTGACCAGGTGCAGGACTTCGCGCTCGACGGTCGGGCGCTGGGCGGGCGAGTCCCACAGCACATGCGTCAGCACCGACAGGTCGGTCTCGGCGACCGCCGGGCGGCCGTCGAGGTACGCGGACGCCTGGAGCAGCCGCACCGCCTGCCGCCAGCGGCGGTCGGAGGCGACGAGCTCCTTGCGGCGCAGGGCGGCCCGCAGCGTGCACACCGCGTCCACGATCGTGTCGGGGACGGCCACGTCCGGCACGGCCCCGGTCACGGCCTGCTGCAACGCGGCCAGCGAGACGGTGGTCCTGGCCGGTGCCTCCGGGCGGCTGACGGCGGAGCGGACCAGCGCGGCGAAGTTCGAGGGGTCGGCCAGGTAGCCGACCTCGATCCGTACCAGCAGCCGGTCGTAGACAGCGGCCGAGTCCTCGCCGGTGGGCAGTTCGTTGCTCGCCGTGATGGCGCCGATCAGGGGGCAGCGGATCGGCTCGCCGCCGTTCTCGGGGTGGTAGATCCGCTCGTTGAGATAGCCCAGCGTCTCGTTCAGCGCGGCCGTGGAGCACTTGAAGATCTCGTCGATGAACGCCACGTGCGCGGTGGTGGCGCGGCCCTCGTAGACCTGCCGGTACTCGCCGCGGGCGAGCGCGGCCACGTCGATGGGCCCGAACATCCTGGTCGGCGCGGTGAACTTGGACAGCAGGATCTCCCAGTAGGAGGCCCCCTCGACCCGGCCCGTGAGTTCCCGCGCCAGCTCGGACTTGGCCGTGCCGGGCGGGCCGAGCAGCAGCGAGTGCTGTCCGGCCAGCAGCGTCACCACCAGCGTCCGCACCACGTCGTCCCGCTCCAGGAAGCGGTCCGACAGCTCACCGCAGACCGCCCGCAGCCGCGCGGCCGTGTCCCGGGGGGTCGCCTCCGGTACGGCGGTCTCGTCCCGTACCGCGCTCGTGTCCCGTACGGCGCTCGCCTCCCGCCCGGTCACGTCCCGCAGCACGCCTGCGTCCCGCACGCCCGCGTCCCGCCCGGTCGCGTCCCGCAGCACGCCTGTGTCCCGCACGCCCGCGTCCCGCGCGTCCTGTGCCCCCACGTACGACTCCTCGAAATGAACGACGCCTGACCCCTCGCTTCGCGCCCGAGCAAGATAACGCGGACGGTCCGGCCCGGGACCGCCGCCGTAGTACCCGGGCCGGGCCCGGTGCGGTGGTGCGGTACCCGTCGTCCGTACGGCCCGGTGGCCGAAGCCCCGCCCCCGGCCGGCGGGCGCGGTACGGTCCACCGGCCGGGATGCGGCAGGATGAGCGGTCGCGCCGCTCGAACAGATCACCGAGCGGTGTGATCGCCCTTCCGGAATCGAGCAGGTGACGACGTGACGAGACTTCACATCCGGCCGTCGGCGAGGGTCCTCGCCGCCGCTTCCCTCCCCGGAGGTGACCGGTGACCCGCGACCTCACCGTGGACGACCTGGTGGTGGCCGGCATCGCCCTGGCCGCCGGGCTGCTGGTCGCCTTCCTGCTGCGCGCGCTGCTGCGCTGGCTGGCCGGACACGCCGGCCGCACCCGCTGGAGCGGGGACGACGTGATCGTGGCCGCGCTGCGCACGGTGGCACCGTGGGCGGCGGTCTCGGGCGGGGTCGCCGGAGCCGCGGCGGCACTGCCGCTGAACCGCACGATCCAGCACACCGTCAACCAGACGCTGACGGTCCTCCTCATCTTCGTCGTGACGGTGTCCGCGGCGCGGGTGATCGCCGGGCTGGTGCGGACGGTCACGACCTCCCGCTCCGGGGTCGCCGGGTCGGCCACGATCTTCGTCAACATCACCCGGGTGCTGGTGCTGGCCATCGGCTTCCTGGTGGTGCTGCAGACCCTGGGCATCTCCATCGCCCCGCTGCTCACCGCCCTGGGCGTGGGCGGTCTGGCGGTCGCCCTGGCCCTCCAGGACACCCTCGCGAACCTCTTCGCGGGCATCCACATCCTCGCCTCGAAGACCGTGCAGCCCGGGGACTACATCCGGCTCAGCAGCGGTGAGGAGGGCTACGTCGAGGACATCAACTGGCGCCAGACCACCGTCCGCGACCTGTCCAACAACCTGGTCGTGATCCCCAACGGGCAGCTCGCCAAGACGAACATGACCAACTTCATGCGGCCCGAGCAGCAGCTGACCATCACCGTCCAGGTCGGCGTCGCCTACGACAGCGATCTGGAGCAGGTGGAACGGGTGACGGCCGAGATCGTCACCGAGGTCATGACGGAGATCACCGGCGCCGTGCCGGAGCACGAGCCGGCGATCCGCTTCCACACCTTCGGCGACTCCCGGATCGGCTTCACCGTCATCCTCGGCGTCGGCGAGTTCAGCGACCAGTACCGGATCAAGCACGAGTTCATCAAGCGGCTGCACCGGCGCTACCGCGAGGAGGGCATCCGCATCCCTTCCCCCGCCCGGACGGTCGCCCTCCAGCAGGGCGCGGTGGTCTTCCCCCAGCAGCGCACGGGCGAGGACGCCGCGCAGCCGCTGCACGACTGACGCCCGTGGCCGGAGCCGACGGGCGCCCGTCGGCTCCGGACCGGAAGTCCGGACCGGAAGTCCGGCCCGGGAACTCCGCGGCGGACCCCTGTCGAGACCAGGCCGGTCACGAGATATCTTGATGTCGAGCAATGTTGCAGACGTGGAGCGGAGCACCCGGTGACTGACTCGACCATCATCTATACGCACACTGACGAGGCCCCGGCCCTGGCAACGTATTCCTTCCTGCCGGTGGTCCGGGCGTACGCCTCGCAGGCGGGTGTCCCCGTGGAGACCCGGGACATCTCGCTGGCCGGACGCATCATCGCCGTGTTCCCGGAGTACCTCACCGAGGACCAGCGCATCCCGGACGCCCTCGCCGAGCTGGGCGAGCTGGCCAAGACCCCCGCGGCCAACATCATCAAGCTGCCGAACATCTCGGCGTCGATCCCGCAGCTCAAGGCCGCCGTCGCCGAGCTGCAGGCCCAGGGCTACGCGCTGCCCGACTACCCGGACGACCCGAAGACCGACGAGGAGCGCGACATCCGCGCCCGCTACGACAAGGTCAAGGGCTCCGCGGTCAACCCGGTCCTGCGCGAGGGCAACTCCGACCGCCGCGCCCCCGCCTCGGTCAAGAACTACGCCAAGACCCACCCGCACCGCATGGGCGCCTGGACCGCCGAGTCCAAGACCAACGTGGCGACCATGGGCGAGAACGACTTCCGCTCCACCGAGAAGTCCGTGGTGATCGCCGAGGACGGCGCGCTGCGCATCGAGCTGGCCGGCGACGACGGCAGCACCACCGTGCTGCGCGAGTCCGTCCCGGTGAAGAAGGGCGAGGTCGTCGACGCCTCCGTGCTGCGCGTCGCCGCGCTGCGCGAGTTCCTCACCGCGCAGGTCGCCCGCGCCAAGGCCGAGGGCATCCTGTACTCGGTGCACCTGAAGGCCACGATGATGAAGGTCTCCGACCCGATCATCTTCGGCCACGTGGTGCGCGCCTTCTTCCCGAAGACCTTCGCGCAGTACGGCGAGACGCTCGCCGCGGCCGGCCTGACCCCGAACGACGGTCTGGGCGGCATCTACAAGGGCCTGGAGTCCCTGCCCGAGGGCGCCGAGATCAAGGCGTCCTTCGACGCCGAGCTGGCCGAGGGCCCCGAGCTGGCGATGGTCGACTCCGACAAGGGCATCACCAACCTGCACGTGCCCTCCGACGTCATCATCGACGCCTCCATGCCGGCCATGATCCGCACCTCCGGCCACATGTGGGGCCCCGACGGCCAGGAGCACGACGCCCTCGCCGTCATCCCGGACTCCTCCTACGCCGGCGTGTACCAGGCCGTCATCGACGACTGCCGCGCCAACGGCGCCTACGACCCGTCCACCATGGGCTCGGTCCCGAACGTCGGCCTGATGGCGCAGAAGGCCGAGGAGTACGGCAGCCACGACAAGACCTTCGAGATCCCCACCACGGGCACGGTCCGTCTGGTCGACGCCGACGGCAACGCTGTCCTGGAGCAGACGGTCTCCGCCGGGGACATCTTCCGCGCCTGCCAGACCAAGGACGCCCCGATCCGCGACTGGGTGAAGCTCGCCGTCACCCGCGCCCGCGCCACCGGCGACCCGGCCGTCTTCTGGCTGGACGAGGGCCGCGCCCACGACGCCAACCTGATCGCCAAGGTCAAGGAGTACCTGCCGGAGCACGACACCGAGGGCCTGGACATCCGGATCCTCGACCCGGTCGAGGCCACCAAGCTGTCGGTGGAGCGCATCCGCCGCGGCGAGAACACCATCTCGGTCACCGGCAACGTGCTGCGCGACTACCTCACCGACCTCTTCCCCATCCTGGAGCTGGGCACCAGCGCCAAGATGCTGTCGGTGGTCCCGCTGATGGCGGGCGGCGGCCTGTTCGAGACGGGCGCCGGCGGCAGCGCGCCGAAGCACGTCCAGCAGCTGGTCAAGGAGAACTACCTGCGCTGGGACTCGCTGGGCGAGTTCTTCGCGCTGGTGCCGTCCCTGGAGCAGTTCGCCGAGGCCACGGGCAACACCCGCGCCAAGGTCCTCGCGGACACCCTGGACCGCGCGACGGCGACCTTCCTCAACGAGGACAAGTCCCCGACCCGTCGCGTCGGCGGCATCGACAACCGCGGCAGCCACTTCTACCTGTCCCTGTACTGGGCCCAGGAGCTGGCCGCGCAGACCGACGACGCGGAGCTGGCCAAGGCCTTCGCCCCGCTCGCCGAGACGCTCACCGCCAACGAGGCGAAGATCGTCGAGGAGCTGAACGCCGTCCAGGGCAAGCCCGCGGAGATCGGCGGCTACTACCAGCCCGACCCGGCCAAGGCCGCCGAGGTCATGCGCCCGTCGGCGACCTGGAACGAGGCGCTGGCGACCCTCGCCTGATCCTCACCCGGCCCGAAGGCAGACGGACACCCCGTCTCCGCCCGTGCGGAGGCGGGGTGTCCGTCTGTCCCGCCCCCTGTCCACGTCCTGTTTTCACGTCCTGTTTCCACGTCCTCACGGAGCAGTCCATGGCGTCCTTCGCACTCGTCCCCGGCGCCCCCGCGTCCCCCGTGATCCTCCACGTGCCGCACTCCTCACGGCACATACCCGCCGACGTACGCCCCGGCATCGTCCTGGACGACGCCGCGCTGGAACGGGAGCTGGACCACATCACCGACTCGCACACGGCACGGATCGCCGAGGCGGCGGCCGGCCTGGCCGGCCTCACCCCCTGGCGGTTCGTCAACGGGGCCTCGCGGCTGGTCGTCGACCCGGAGCGGTTCCCGGACGAACGGGAGGAGATGACGGCCGTCGGGATGGGCGCCGTGTACACGCGGACCTCGCACCGTGAGGTCCTGCGGGGCGACGGCACCGACCCGGAGCCGCTGATCGAGCGGTACTTCCGGCCGTACGCGCGGGCGATGACCGAGGCGGTGGCCGGCCGGCTCGCCGCCACCGGGCGCGCGGTGATCATCGACGTGCACTCGTACCCCACCGAGCCGCTGCCCTACGAGCTGCACGGTGCGGGGCCGCGTCCGCCGGTCTGCCTGGGCACGGACGGCTTCCACACCTCGCCCGAACTGCTCGCCGCGGCCCGGAAGGCGTTCGCGCCGTGCGGGGAGACGGGGCTGGACAGCCCGTTCAGCGGGACGTACGTACCGCTGGACTTCTACGGGAAGCGGGCCGAGGTCGGCGCGCTGATGGTGGAGATCCGCCGGGACACGTACATGACCGAGCCCGGCGGTCCGGCCGGCCCCGGACTGCCCCGGCTGGCCACGTCCCTGGCCGCCCTCGTCGACGCGGTCTCCGGCTGACCGGCCCGGCCCGCCCGCCCTGCCCCGCCCCCGGCCGACCATCGGCTGGAGCACTCCCGCGCGACATGGGCCCCCCGCCCGGTGAAGGTGGGGGAATGACGCAGGAGACCAGCACACTCACCGACCGGAACCCGCCCCCGGTGCGGGACTGGCCCGCGCTCGACCTGGACGGTACGGAGTTCGACCCGGTCCTCGCCGAGCTGATGCGCGAGGGCCCGCTGACCCGCATCCGGCTGCCGCACGGCGAGGGCTGGGCGTGGCTGGCCACCAGGCACGAGGACGTGAAGCTGATCACCAACGATCCGCGGTTCGAGCGGTCGGAGGTGACCCGCCGCCAGGTGACGCGGATGGCACCGCACTTCAAGCCCCGCCCCGGCTCACTCGCCTTCGCCGACCAGCCCGACCACAACCGGCTGCGGCGCGCGGTGGCCGGGGCGTTCACCGTCGGCGCGATGAAGCGGCTGCGGCCCCGGGCGCAGGAGATGCTGGACGCCCTGGTGGACGGCGTGGTGCGGGACGGGCCGCCCGCGGACCTGGTCGAGCGGGTCCTGGAACCCTTCCCGATCGCCGTCGTCAGCGAGGTGATGGGGGTGCCGGCCGCCGACCGGGAGCGGGTGCACTCCTGGACCCGGGAGATCATCTCCACCTCCGGCGGGGTCGAGGGCGCCGAGCGGGCCAAGAACAGTCTGTACGGCTGGATCACCGAGACCGTCCGGGCCCGCGCGCACGATCCCGGCGAGGACGTCTACTCCCTGCTCGGTGCCGCCGTCGCGCGCGGCGAGGTCGCCGAACAGGAGGCGATCGGGCTGGCCGGGCCGCTGCAGATCGGCGGCGAGGCCGTCACCCACAACTGCGGCCAGATGCTGTACCTGCTGCTCACCCGCCCCGAGCTGATGGCCCGGACACGGGAGCGGCCCGAGGAGCGGGGCGCCGTCCTGGACGAGCTGCTGCGCTACATCCCGCACCGCTCCTCGGTGGGCCTGGCCCGGATCGCGCGGGAGGACGTCGAGCTGCGCGGCCACCGCATCCGCGCGGGCGACCCCGTCTACGTCTCCTACCTGGCCGCCAATCGCGACCCGGACGTCTTCCCCGACCCGGACCGGATCGACCCCGGCCGGGACGCGGGCCCGCACCTGGCCTTCGGCAACGGGCCGCACTACTGCACCGGCGCCGTGCTCGCCCGGCTGCAGCTGGAGCTCCTCGTCGGCACGCTGCTGGACCGGCTGCCCGGGCTGCGGCTGGCGGGCGGCCCCGAGCAGGTCGCCTGGCGGCGCCGGACCATGATCCGCGGCCCGCGGACCCTGCCCTGCGCCTGGTGACGCGGGCCCGCGGACCCTGCCCTGCGCCCGGTGACCTACGGCTCAGGCGCGCAGCCACTCGGTGACGACGACCTCCCCGCCGGCCCGCAGCCGCAGCGCGAACGGGCCGGACGGCGGTGCCTCGTCCGTGAACCGTCCCATGTCGTCGGCCGCGAGCGACCGGGCCGTCCGCAGCCCGCTCAGCACCTCGATCCGGGCCGACTGCGGCGGCATCACCTGTCCGAACAGGCCCTCGGCGCTCACCTCGATGTCCAAGCTCACCTCCCCGGCGCGGAAGGTCAGCATCCGCGGCGGGTCCGTCTCGCCCCGGATGGGCAGGGCGTCGACGAGCGAGTCGAACGTCAGCTCGGCGAGTCCGGCGTCCAGGTCGCGCAGCGCGAACGCCTCCACGGCGATCCGGCTCAGCTCGGCCGGTATCGGGTCCAGGATGGCGGCCGCCTGCCGCAGTTCCTCCTCCAGCAGCGAGTCGTCGAACCCGTCGTCCACACTCTCGTCACGCATCTCGCTCATGCCGCCCCCCGGGCTTCCAGTCGCGCCCGCAGGCGCCTCAGACAGCGCTGACGCATCGGTCCGATGCTGCCGACGGCGATACCGAGCGCCGCCGACACCTCCTGATAGCTGGGCGGCGGCGACGCCATCAGCACACGCAGCACCTGCCTGCACCGCTCGCCCAGTTCCTCGAACTCCTGCCACAGCCACCGGACCCGCTCGCTCTGCGCGGCGGCCTCCTCGGAGTCGAGCACCGACTCCTCCGGTGTGAGGTCCTCGCTCACCCGGTCGAGCAGCTGCGGATCGTCCGTCGGCGTCCACCGACGGGCCGCCTTGAGCACCTTCAGGCACTCGTTGCGCGCGGTGCTGGCCAGCCAGGAGCCCGCCTTCTCCGGTTCCCGGATGCGCCCCAGGTGCTGGGCGAAGCGGAACCAGGCGGTCTGGTACACCTCGTGCGCGTCGGCGTCCGACAGCCGGTGCGCCCGCGCCACGGACCACACCAGCGGGCCCAGCCCTTCCACCAGCGCCTTCCAGGCCGCCGCGTCGCCGTCGGCGGCGGACTGGACGAGCGCCCCGACATCTGTACGGTCCACGGCCCCACCCCTCGTGTACGACACGCCATCGTACGCCGTGGAAGGGGCCGTTCCGCCCCTCATGCCCCGTCGGCCGGGGGTTCGACGGGGACCGGTCGCCAGGTGGGCGGCAGCAGCGCCGGTACGTGCCCGCCGCGCACCTCGGTGTACGCGGTGTTCGACGCCAGGAGCTGTCCCCGGGCCGTGCGCGCGTCGGTCTCCTTGTGCGCCGTCATGTGCGCGGCGATCAGGCCGGCGACGACGGGGGTGGCGAACGAGGTGCCGCTCCACTGCGCGTTCCCTTCGAACATCACCTGGTCCGCCTTGGCGGGCGCCTCGCCCGGCTCGCTCAGCAGGCCGGTGTGCCGGGGCGCCTGGCAGGTGCAGGCGTAGGCGGAGCCGTACCGGCAGGCGTCGTAGGTGGAGTGCTGGTAGACGTACGGGACGGGGGTGTCGAAGCCGGTGAGGGCGCTGGTGAGGCGCTCGCCGGGGGCGTACGCCTTGACCCAGGGGCCGTGGTTGGAGAAGCAGGCGCCGCCCTCGCCGTCGGAGCGCAGCGCGCCGACCGACAGCACGGAGTCCTCCCAGCCGGGCAGGTCGGCGTAGGCCGCGGGCCAGAACGGCGTGGCGCTGCCGTTGTTGCCGGCGGCGGCGACCAGGAGGGTGCCGCGGGTGCGCAGCTCCTCCATGAAGGCGTGCACGCCGAGCAGGCCGTCGGTGCGGCCGTTGGGGGTGCCGGCGGAGAGGCTGATGACGTCGGGCCAGCCGTCCTGGTCGACGGCCTCGAACAGCTTCTCGCCGAACTCGGACTCCAGGATCGCCCCGGCGTCGTTGAGGGTGTTGCGCACGGTGATGTCGGTGTTGGGCGCCACGGCCGCGAGGAGCCCGGCGATGAAGGTGCCGTGGCCGACGTACTGCATCAGGACGCCGGCTTCGTCCCACTCCTTGATCTGGAGGTCGCCCCGGGTGTGGGCGAGCAGCGGGCTGGACCGGTGGTCGCGCGTGAGGCCGGTGTCGATGACGAGGACGCCGACCGCCGAGCCGGGGTCGTACGGGGTGCCGGCCGCCGCCGGGTTGGGCGGTTCGGTGCGGGGCACCGGAACGGGCTCGTCGCCGGGGCAGGCGTTGACGGCGATGTGCACGACGTGGTTGCGGCTGACCAGACGGCGCTGTGCGCGGCCCTCGGCGGCGCTCAGGGACCGCAGGGCGTTCGCGACGGCCGGGTCGCCGGCGCCGGTGCCCTGGCCCGGGTCGCCGACCTGGATACGGGTGATGCCACAGCGGTTGGTCTCACGGCTCGCGCGGCGCACGTGGTCGGCGTCGAGCCCGGCGACGGCGGTGAAGTGCTCCCGGACGGTGTCCTCGACGACGCGTGCCTCCTCGCCGTCGCGGGCGAGGACGACGCCCTTCTCGTAGAGGAACTCGGCGGAGTCGTCGGGGCCCATCGCCAGCGGGACGTCGGGCATCGAGCGCTGGATGTGGTCGAACTGCTCGCGGAATCGCTGTGGTGCCATGGCGGGTCCTCTCCCCCGGAGGCGGCGTTCGTCAATCAGAGTCCGGAGACAGCTGATTGATACAGACCCGCACCTGTGTGACGTGGTGCGCTGCCACTACCATCCTTGAGGTGACAGCGGGAAGCGACTCGGTTTTCGATCTGCTGCCGATGGTGTTCGCGGCCCCGAACGAGGCACTGGCGAGGGCGGAAGGGCTTCTGGACGCCGCCCCGCCGCCGCTGCACGCCTCGATCGCCCATCAGGTGATCGGCATCTGGCAGCGGGACTTCGGCGACACCCGGCTGGCACTGGCCCATCTGCGGCGGGCCCGCGATCTGGCGGCCCGGGCGGATTCACCCGAAAGAGAGGCCGACGTCCTGGCCACTCTGGGGGTGGCGCTGGTGCACACGGGCCGTACCCGGCAGGGCCTGGCCGCCTTCGAGCGGGGCGTGGCGCGCGGGACCGGGCACACCCGGGCGCGGGTGCTGTACCGGCGGGCGTACGTGTGGTGGGTGCTGGGCCGGCACGGGGAGGCGCTGGAGGACGTACGGCGGGCGATAGTCGTGCTGCGGCAGGCCGGTGACGTCATCTGGACGGCGCGGGCGCTGACGCTGCGGGCGACGGTGCACCTGGCGCTGGGGGCGGTGGAGCGGGCGGAGGCCGACTTCGCGGCGGCGGAGGAGCTGTGGGGCACCACGGACCAGGAGCACGACAAGGCGGACGCGGTGGAGAGCCGGGGGCTGGCCGCGTTCCGGTCCGGGGACGTGCCGGCCGCGCTGCGGCTGCTCGACGAGGCGAGTGAGCGGTACGCGGCGCTGGGCACGCCGATGTTCATGCTGAACATCCGGCGCAGCGAGGTCATGATGGCGGCCGGGCTGGCCCCGGAGGCGCTGGCCGAGGTCGATCAGGCGATCACCGTCCTGGACGGCATCGGCGGGCAGTCCACCCGCAAGGCTGAGCTGCTGCTGGTCGCGGCGCGGGCGGCGCGGCTGGCGGGCGACGCGCAGACCGCGGTGGCGCGGGCGGCCGTCGCGGTGCGGCTGTTCGCGGCGCAGCGGCGCACCTGGTACGAGACGCACGCCCGGCTGGTGCTGATCGAGGCGCGGGTGGCGGCCGGGCGGGGTGCGGGGCGGCTGGTCGCGGACGCGGCGGCGGTGGCGGAGAAGCTGGCCTCGTTCGGGGCGCCGGCCGCGCCGGAGGCGTCGCTGCTGGCCGGGCGGATCGCACTCGACCTGGGCTGGACGGCGGACGCGGAACGCCACCTGGCGGTCGCCGCGCGCAGCCGGCACAGCGGTCCGCCGCTGGCCCGGATGACGGGCTGGGCGGCGCAGGCGCTGCGGGCGCGGGCGGCCGGTTCCACGCGCGGGGTGCTGGAGGCGTGCCGGCGCGGTCTGGACGTGCTGGACGACCACCGGATGACGCTGGGGGCCTCGGAGCTGCGGGCCCGGGCGACCGCGCAGGGCGCGGAGCTGGCGGCGCTGGCCCAGGAGGCGTCGCTGGCCTCGGGCGGGCCGCGGCGGCTGCTGGTGTGGAGCGAGCGGTGGCGGGCGACGGTGCTGACGGCGCCGCCGGCCCGGCCGCCGGCCGACCCCGTGCTGCTCAGCGACCTGACGGCGTTCCGGGAGATCGCGGCGCGGGCGGAGGAGGCCCGGATGGAGGGCCGTCCGGTGGCGGCGCTGGAGCGCGAACAGCGGCGCCTGGAGCGGGAGATCCGCGCGCGGACCCTGCACATGCGCGGGGAGGCGCCGGGCGGCGGGGACCGGTTCGACGTCGGCCGGCTGCTGGCGGCGCTGGGGGACGACGTACGGCTGGTGGAGCTGGCGGTGCTCGACGGCCGGGTGCAGGTGCTGCTGTGCGGGCAGGGTCGGGTGCGGCGGTTCGAGGCGGGGCTGCTGGCGGAGGCGGAGCGGGAGGCCGAGCACGTCCAGGCCGGGCTGCGGCGCCTGGCCCATCCCGGCGCGGAGGCCCGGCTGCCGGTGGTGGAGGCCGCCGGGCGCCGCCTGGAGGAGCTGCTGCTCGGTCCGGCGGCGGCGCATCTCGGGGCCGGACCGGTCGTGGTGGTACCGCCGGGGCGGCTGCACCGGGTGCCGTGGGCACTGCTGCCGGCGCTGCGCGACCGGGTCCTGAGCGTCTCCCCGTCGGCGACCAGCTGGCTGCGCGCCCGGGAGACGGCGCCCCCGTCCGGCGGCCGGCACATCCTGGTCCGCGGCCCGGGACTGGCCAGCGGCGGCGCGGAGGTCCCGCTGCTGGCCGAGGGGTACGGGGCACAGGCGATGCCCTCCGAGGGCTACGGGGCACAGGCGATGCCTTCCGGGGACTACGGGACGCCCGTGACACCCACCGGGAGCCACGGGCCTCGCGCCCCGCGCCCCGAGCCCGACCGCCTCCGTCACAAGGCGCCGGCGACGCGCGTCGACGGGGCCGGCAAGGCCGCTGCCGAAGGGAATGCGGCCGACGGGGCTGTGGCCGTCGGGAACGGGGAGCCGGGGTACCCGGCGCCGGGGCTTCCGGTCGCGCGCGGGGCGCCGGTCGTGCTGGAGGGCGACGGGGCCCGCGTGCCCCGGGTGCTGCGGGAGCTGGACGGGGCGGCGCTGGCGCACATCGCGGCGCACGGCACGTTCCGGGCGGACAGCCCGTTGTTCTCGTCGCTGCGGATGGCCGACGGGCCGCTCATCGTGCACGACTTCGAGCGGCTGGACCGCAGCCCGTACCGGATCATCCTGTCCTGCTGCGACACCGCCCGGTTCGCGTCGGTGGGCGCGGACGAACTGCTCGGCCTGGTCACCGCGCTGCTGCCGCTGGGCACGGCCGGGGTGGTGGCGTGCACGGCGCCGGTCAACGACGCGGCGGTGGTGCCGTTGATGCTCGCCCTGCACAAGGGCCTGGACGCCGGGCTGTCGCTGGCGGAGGCGCTGCGCGACGCGCGGGCCGCGCTGCCGGGGGACGCGGTGCACCAGGCCACCGGGTGGGCGTTCTCGGCGTTCGGGGCGGCCTGAACCCGGCCGCCCCTCGCGCCCCGTGCCCGGTGTGTGCCGGGTCCCCGGTCAGGCCGCCGCTCGCGCCCCGGGCAGCTCCACCAGCCACGGCAGCGCGCCCCGGTCGCCGCCACCGAGGCGGGCGTAGGCGCTGTAGAGGTGGTTGCCGACGGTCCGGACGGAGAGGGTGAGTCTCTCCGCGATCTGCCGGTTGCTCAGTCCGGCGGCGGCGAGGGTGACGATCTGCCGCTGCCGGGCGGTGAGTTCGCCGAGGACCAGCCCGGACAGGGCCGGGGTCCGGGCGCCCTGGCAGCGGCGGGCCAGGGCGACGGCCCGGGTACGGGCGGTGCGCGCGGCGCTCGGGTCGCGGTGGACCCGTGCCGCCTGGGCATGCGCCTCCGCCGCGAACAGCAGGAAGCCCCGGCGCTCCAGCTCCCCGGCGGCCCGGTCCAGGGCCGGTCCGTCGCGGCGTGCGAGGGCGTCCGCGTGGGCGGCGAACACCCCGGTCAGCCGTCCGGCGGCCCGCTCCGGCACGCCGAGCCGTACGGCGTCGTAGGCGTCGTCGGCCACGGCGGCCAGGGCCGCGTCGAGGTCGCCGCGCGCGGCGGCGGACCAGACGGCGGCCCCGCCGTCGGACACTCCGCCGTCGGACACGGCTCGGCCCGACTGCGCTGCGGCGAGGGCGAGTTCGGTACGGCAGACAGGGTCGCCGGGGGACGAGCGCAGCCCCTCGCGGGCCCATGCCGCGGCTTCCCGCAGCCGGCCGCGCAGCCGCGCGAACCGGGCCCGCACGGCCGCGTCGCCGGCCGGTACCCGGGCCCCCTCGGCGACCAGCCACTCCCCCACCGGTGCCTCGGCGTCGCGTACGTCGGCCCGCTCGACGCGCCGGGCGAGGGCGGCCGTCTCCGCCTCCAGGGCCCGTCCGCAGCCGCCGGGGGCGCGGGTCAGCCGCCGGGCCCGCAGCCGGCCCGCGGCGGCGCGCAGCACCGGGCCGTGCAGGGGATGGGCGAGCCGTACCGTGCCGTGCTCGTCGTCGACCTCGACCAGGCCCTCGGTCTCCAGCCGTTCCAGCACGTCCAGGTCGAGGTCGTCCAGGGCGGGCGCCAGGGGTTCGGCGAAGGCCAGCCGCTCCAGGGTCTCCCGCTCCTCGGGCGTGCGGCGGCCGAGGGCGGGGGCGGTACGTTCCCGCAGGGTCGCGGTGACCGGCACGGGGCCGCGCCAGCTCCACTCCCCCGTCTCCGGGACCGTGCTGAACGGGCCCCGTTCGCGTACCGCGCCGAGCAGTTCGCGCAGCAGCCGCAGGTCCCCGCGGCACAGGCGGTGCAGCCGTCCGGCGGTGAGCGGTTCGGGGGCGGTGCCGACGGCCGCCGTGAGCAGGTCGGCGGTCTCCTCGCGGGGCAGCGGTTCGAGGATGAGACGGGGCAGCAGTTCGCCGGTCCACAGCCGGGAGACCGCCTCGGGCGCGGCGGCGGTGTCCGTCACGACGACCAGCAGCCGGGTGCGGCCGTGCACGGCGAGTTGGTGGACCAGGGCGGCCGAGGAGTCGTCCAGCAGATGGGCGTCGTCCACCACCAGCAGCCGTACGCCGGAGAGCAGTTGGACCGCGCGGTGCAGCGTGACGGGTTCGGGCAGCAGGTGGGCGAAGGCGGCGAACGGCAGGTGGCGGGTCTCGGGTGTGCCGGCCGCGCGGACGTGGTCGGTACCGCGGAGGGCCTCGGTGACCAGCCGGGTCTTGCCACGGCCCGCCGGGCCGGTGATCACGGTTCCGGGCCGGCCCGCGGTCACCGACCGGCGTACCAGCTCCAGTTCGTCCGCGCGTCCGGTGAACGGCCAGGTCCCGGCCGCCGGTGTCCTCGCGCCCCGCTCCAGGGGCATCACGTCGAAAGTCGTCACGACAAGGAGAGTCCGGTTGCTCAATTCTGATACAGGGGCAGTTGAGTAGACCTCGACTCAGGCGCCGGGGCCGCCCGGACGGCACGCTGATCACATGACCGCCCGCTACTGCTCGCTGCCGCAGCAGCCCGCCCCCGCGTTGCCGCCGGGGCTGGCCGCCGAGCGGCTCGGCGCGCTCGTCGGCGGGCGGCGGATGTGGGTCAACGGCACTGTGCTGCACTACTACTTCTTCGACGGTGACGCCGACGCCTCGGTCATCACGGTCCCGGGTACGGGCCGTACGCGCCGGGTGCCGTGGGCCGGGAGCGAGGAGCAACGCGAGCTGGTGCGGTCCTGCTTCCGTGAGTGGCGGGACCTCGGTATCGGACTCGTCTTCACCGAGGTCGGCGACCGCTCCGAGGCGGAGCTGCGGATCGGTTTCCAGGCGGGCGACGGCTCGTGGTCGGCGGTGGGGAAGGACGCCCTCAAGGTCGGCCTGAACGAACGCACCATGAACTTCGGCTGGGACCTGGCCGCGTCGGGGGACCGCTGCACGGCCCTGCACGAGATCGGGCACGCGCTGGGGATGCTGCACGAGCACCAGAGCCCGTTCGCCGGGATCCACTGGGACGACGAGGCCGTCTACGCGGAGCTGTCCGGCCCGCCGAACCACTGGAGCCGGGACCGGACGTACTTCAACATACTGCGCAAGCTCGACGCGGACGAGGTCAACGGGGCCGTCTGGGACCCGCAGTCGATCATGGAGTATCCGTTCCCGTCCGGGCTGGTCCTGGAGCCGGAGCAGTACCGCGGCGGGTTGCACCCGCCCGGCACGCTCTCGGCCGCCGACAAGGAGTTCGTCCTGCGCTGGTACCCGCCGGCCGATCCCTCCGGGCCGACCGCGCTGGTGCCGTTCCGCTCGGTGCCGCTCGGGCTGGGCGCGGGTGAGCAGGCCGACCTGGTCATCGAGCCGCCGGAGACCCGCGACTACACCGTGGCGGTCTTCGGTGAGGGCGACACCGTCGTCGTGGTCTTCGAGGAGCGGGAGGGCGAGCCGCGCTTCCTCGTCGGCGAGGACGACGGTGGCACGCCGCACAACGCCAGGCTCAGAACACGGCTCGTCAAGGGCCGCCGCTACGTCGTCCGGGTCCGCCTGTACTCCTCGTGGGGTCCGGGCGAGACGGCGGTCATGTGCTGGTGACAGCACGGGCCGTCACACCGGAAGGGGAGCGCCACTGACCGGCGCCGGGGAAGCGGCCGGATCGCGTTGCCTTCGGGGGAGGGAAACGCGGTCCGGTCGCGCCGCGCCGGGTCCGCCGCACGGGGGTCGGCGGACCCGGCTCTCGCCCTGAGGGGTTCCAGTGTCTCTCCGTACCGGCTCAGCCTGGTCCCGAGGCTCGGCGCGGGAGCCTCGACGGGTGAGGGCGCGCGGCCGGTGGCACGGATCACCGGTCCCCGACGCGGATCATGCCGCGGTTCGGTACGGGGCCGGCGTCATGGTGCGAGGACGGAATATACGTCTTCGACCTGCGGCGGAGCCGCGTAGTGCGGGCCGGCCATGGCCCGCCGGCGGGCGAAGCCCCCGGAGCCGCGGAAGGTGACGGTGTGGTGCTCGACCGTCTCCCACCGGACCGTCAGCCGGTAGCGGGAGGGATGTTCGACACTGCGGTGCAGGTCGACTCCGTGGCAGCCGTCGGCCGCGAGGAAGAAGGGCAGGGCCTGGGCGACGGCCTCCTCGAACTGCTCCTCCTGGCCCGAGTGGATCTCGATCTCGGCGATCTCGGTGATCACGGTGCTGGTTCCTGCTCTCGGGATACGTCGGTCCGGTCAGTCGCGGTGCGTGGCGGCCTTGTTGTGCTCGGCGTCGACGCGTGCGGTGACACCGGTCTCGACGAGGGTGCGGGTGGCGTCGACGGAGGCGTAGATCCACAGGATCCGCATCGGCTCGGTGGCGGAGGCGTCGCGGAAGCGGTGGGGAGTGCCGGCGGGGACGTAGGTGGTGTCGAAGCGGGTGACGTGTTCGGTGCCGTCGATCTCGACGACGGCACCGCCTTCGAGGATGGTCATGCTCTCCGGGCAGTTGTGGGTGTGCAGGGCGATGCCCGCGCCGCCCTCGAAGAGGGTCTGGCCGGTGAGGAAGACCTCCGCGCCGACGGCCCGGGTGACCAGCGGGATGGTGCGGGCGCCGCCGCCGCGGCTGAAGGAGGTCAGCTCGGCCGGGCGCAGGACCGCGGGCTCGAAGGAGGCGAAGCAGGGCCGTGCTGCCGATCTCCGCGATGACCTTCGCCACCCACGGCCACCAGCACGGCGGCACCCACGTCGACAAGGCCGAGACCGCTGCTGGCCGGCATCGCGGGCCTGATCACCTACCTGATCGTCGGCGGACTCTCCGGCTTCTTCGAGGACAAGCTCGCAGAGGAGGAGGAACGCGAGCACGAGGCCGAGGAAGCCGCCGCCCGCTCGGGCAGGCCCAAGTCGGCGGTCGCCCGCCGGCGAGACGGCGTTCTTCATGTTCCTCTGCCTGGAAGTCCTGGACGCCTCCTTCTCCTTCGACGGGGTGATCGGCGCCTCCTTCTGGTCCTCCGTACGCCGCGACAAGCGGCTCGCCCAGGCCGAGGGGCCAGGAAACAGCGAGAAGGCGGAAGTCTCCTCCGGAGTGTGAGTCTCAGGCGGGCGGGGCGAGCAGGTCCTGGAGGATGCGCCGCAGCTCGGCGCGGTCCTGCGGAGTGATCCTCGCCAGCCTGCGGTCGTACTCCGCCGCGAGGGCGGCGAGCGCCCGGTCCCGGGCCTCGACGCCCTCACCGGTCAGGACGAGCCGGTGACGCCGCAGGTCCTCGTCGTCGATCTCGCGCCGGACGAACCCCTTGGCGACGAGGTTGCGGACATAGACCGTGACGCTCGCCTTGGGCAGCAGCAGTGCCGTGGCGATCTCGGCCGGGTACCGCGACGCTTCCACCTCGGCCAGCACGAAGAACTCCTTCGTCTCCAGCCCCAGCTCGGCCAGTTCCGGCGTGCAGGCGTCCATCACGACGCTCAGCAGCCGCTGGTTCAGCGTCCACAGCTGCGCCCCGTCGACCGGCATGCGGTCCCCCATCAAGAATCGAAGTGGTACGGTCCTGTATTAGTTTCAAACTGTACCAGTAGACGTTCCGTACTGGACGATGACGGAACGACAACCTCACGAAGGGTGCCCGCCATGCTCCAGCACATCACGATCCCGCGAGGGCCGATCCACCTCGCGGCCGACCTCCACCTGCCCGACGACGCCGACAGCTCCACGCCGCTGCGCGCCGTGGTGCTTTCCACGCCCGGCAGCAGCGTGAAGGAGCAGATCGGCGCGAACTACGCCTCGCGCCTCGCCGCCCGCGGTATCGCGGCGCTCGTCTTCGACCCCGCCCACCAGGGGCAGAGCGGAGGCGAACCCCGCGACCTGGAAGACCCCTACCGCCGAGGCGAGGACATCTCCTACGCCCTCGACGCGCTGACCACGATCCCCGGTATCGACCCGCATCGCGTCGGCGTCCTCGGCATCTGCGCCGGAGGCGGCTACGCCGTGCACACCGCCCGCACCGACCACCGCATCAAGGCCGTCGGCACAGTCGTCCCCGCCGACATCGGCACCGCGTTCCGCGGCTTCCAGCCCGACGGCCCGGCCACCGCGCTCGACGCCCTCGCCGACGCGCGCACGGAGGAGATCCGCTCCGGCGAGCCGGCCCGGGTGAACTGGCTGCCCGACACCCTGGAGGACGCCGCGGCGGCCGGGCTGACCGACATCGACACCACCCAGGCGATCACCTACTACCGCACCGAACGGGGCATCGCCGAGCACACCACCAACCGCCGCCTCGCGCGCGGCGACTCCCTCCTGCTGGGCTACGACGCGTTCCACCTGGTCGACCCGCTCATGACCCAGCCACTGCAGGTCATTCTCGCCGGACGCGTCGGCACCACCGGCTCCTACGACGCCGGCATGCGGCTGTGGAAGACGGCACCCAATCCCGTCGACCTCATGGTGATCGACGGCGCCGGACACTACGAGATGTACGACGAGCCCGAGTACGTCGACGCCGCCGTCGAACGGCTCGCGCGCTTCTACGTCGCCCACCTGTGAGGCGTCCGGCCGCGCGCGGGACCGGCCGGGCCGGCGCGGCGGCTACCGTTTGAAGTCGACCTCTTCGAGGCGGGTCCGTACGGTCCGGCCGCTCTCCCACGCGTTGGCGCCCGGTGCCACCTCCGGGACCGGGATGTCCGCCCGGCCGCGCCGCTTGCGGGACGTCGAGACGCCGAGCCTCTCGTCCCGGGCCCGGACCAGTTCCGGCGCGAGCTGTCCGTCCTCGGTGAAGCCCATCATCAGCTGCGGGATGCCGTAGGGGAAGTCGTCGCGGTCGTACTGCCAGGTGTGGAACGTCTTGCCGTAGGTCGTCACGAGATCCTCGAAGTAGGCGTGCTCGGCCATGTCGGGGATGCCCGGGGCGGTGAGGGTGCCGGACTTCACCTCGTAGTGGTGGCTGTGCCACAGCCGTTTCTCGTCCTCGGGCAGGCCGCGGAACCGCTCCTCGCTGATGATGTACTCGATGCCGATCAGACGGGCGTCGGGCGCGTTGCGGTCGAAGATCACGCACTGGTGCAGGTCGTGCTGGAGATGGATGCAGAAGTGCGTGGCTTCCACCTGTCGGCCCATGTCGTCGGCGTACATGTGGAAGCCGTCGAGGTAGGTGCTCATCGCGTCGAGCGGGTGTTTCGGCTGCATGGCGCCGGCCGCGAGGTCCAGCGCGCGGTGCTTGAGCGGGTGTCCCTTGCCGGTCTTGCTGATCGTGGCGGCCTTGCGGCCGAACAGCAGACCGGCCGCAGCCGTCACACCCGCCGCGACACCGATGCCGATGCTCGCGGCCGGCCCCCGGCCGGAGCCGTGAGTGCGGGATGTGCCGTGTGTGAGTGCCATGCGCCGCGAGTACCCGGAACACGGTGTCCCACGTCCGGTGCGGCACGATCTGCCGGGAGCCGGGGGACGCGTCAGCGGTGGCCGAACCAGCTCATCGCCGGCAGGGCCCGGTCGTCGTAGCCGAAGAGGGCCTGGTTCTCCCAGCCGTTGCCTGAGGCGGGGTCGGTGGGGTCCCAGCCGTTGCCGGTGACGGCGGTCCAGGTGGCCTCCCAGTAGAAGACGCCCAGGCCGCGGCCGTTCGGTACGGCCTCCACGATGCTCGCGATGTCGTTCATCCACCTCGTCTGTCCGGCGGGGGTGGCCGGGTAGCCGGGGACGAGTTCCCCGTCGAGGTCGATGATGTTCTCCTGCGCGTCCTCGCTGTCGAGGCGGAAGGGGTAGGCCGTCTCAGCGACGAAGACCGGCTTGCCGTAGCGGGTGGCGGCGTCGTCCAGGGTGGTCTGGAAGTCGGACAGCGTCCCGTGCCAGTACCCGTAGTACGACAGGCCGACGGCGTCGAACCGCACGCCGTTCGCGACGGCCGAGTCGAACCACCAGCGGGTGCCCTCCAGGTCACCGCCCTCGGCCAGGTGCAGCGCCACGGTCGTGGCGGGGCTGACCGCCTTGGCCGCGTCGTAGCCGGAGTTGAGCAGTCCGGCGAGCTGCGGCCAGTTGGCGGTGGAGCCCTCGTCCCACAGCATGCCGCCGTTGATCTCGTTGCCGATCTGGACCATGTCGGCGGTGGTGCCCTGGGCCTTCAGCGCGTTCAGCACGTCGTACGTGTGGCTGTACACGTCCGTCTTCAGCTGGGCGTAGGAGTGCGAGGCCCAGGCGGCCGGCTTGGTCTGCTTGCCCGGGTCGGCCCAGGAGTCCGAGTAGTGGAAGTCGACCAGCAGCTTCATGCCCTGCGCCTTGATCCGCTTGGCCAGGGCGAGGACGTGGGCCTTGTCGTTGTAGCCGTCGGCCGGGTTCACCCAGACCTTCAGACGGGCGTAGTTCATGCCGGCGGACCGCAGGACGGTGAGCGGGTCGGCGGTGGAGCCGGAGGCGGTGCGGTAGGTCCCGCCCTTTGCCTCGCTCTTGGCGAGGGAGGAGATGTCGGCGCCGTGCACGGTGGTGCCGCCGGTGCCGGGGGCGAAGGTCAGGTCGTCGACGTTGATCCAGTTGCCCGCGTTGGCGTCGCTGTTGATGCTGACGGTGCACTGGTGGGTGGTGACGGTGACCGGCACGACGATCCGGATCCAGCCGCTCGCGGAGACCGGGAGGCCGGTGCGCTGTTCGGTGCCGCCGCAGTTCTTGAGCGCTATGTACGCGGAGTTCTGGCCGCCGCCGGAGCGGACCCAGGCGGTGAGCCGGTAGCTGCCGTTGGCGAGGCCGGAGAGGTGCTGGTAGGTCTCGACCTGGTAGGCGGTGGACGCCCAGTGGCTCAGCCGGTAGCCGCCGCCGTGACCGCCCGCCTCGACGTAGGAGGCGCCGGCCGAGCCGTGCTCCGACCAGCCGGCGGGGGTGGCCGCGCCGGTGCCGTCGGCTTCGAAACCGCCGTTGGTGAGGGTGCTCGCCGCCTGGGCGGCGGGCGCGGGCGCCAGGGTGAGGGCGAGCCCCGCGGCCAGCGGCAGCAGCAGGGCTCTGAGCGTGCGTCCGGGATGGAACATCATCGTCCGTCGTCCCTTCGACGTAGGGGAAGGTACCGGGCGGAGGACGCGTGGCCCTCCGCCCGGGGGTGGTGCGGGCGGTCCCCGGCCTGCGGAACGTGCGCCGGGGACCGTTCGTTCAGCCGTCGAGCCGGACGACCCGTACGGCCCCCGCGGGGACCTCGATGCGGCCCGCGGCGCTCTCGCCCGTCAGCAGTTCGGTGCCGGGCGTGTCCAGGGGCACCTTGGCGTCGGTGCCGGTGTGGTTGATCACGAAGAGGTAGCTGCCCGACCCGCCGGCGCGCCGCACCACCTCGACGTCGCGGGGCAGGTCGGGACGGGCCGGGACGCGCGCGTCCTCGCCGGCCCGGGCCAGCACCGCGTCCAGGCCGTCGGCGCCGAGGCGGGTGGAGACGTACCAGGCGGTGCCCTCGCCGAGGCGGTGCCGGGTGACGGCGGGCCGGCCGGCGGCCGGGCCGTCCGCGTACGTCCACACGGTCTCGGCGCCGCGCGGGACCACGAACTCGGTCCAGACGTCGGCGGCCAGGCCGGTGCCGTCGGGGCCGGTGACCCGGACCGTGTCGCCCTCCAGCAGCGGTGCGAACTCCTCGACGGTCAGGCCGAGCACGTCCCGCAGCGCGCCGGGGCAGGCACCCTCGTGGACGGCGTCGTGCTCGTCGACGACACCGGAGAAGTACGACACCAGCAGCGTGCCGCCGCCCTCCACGTACCGGGTGAGGTTGCGGCCGGCCGCCTCGGTCATCAGGTACAGCGCGGGCACCACGACCAGGGGATAGGCCGACAGGTCGGCCTCCGGGTGGGCGAAGTCGACCGTCAGGTGACGGTCGTAGAGCGCCTCGTAGAAGGCGTCGGCGCGTTCGCGGGCGTCGTGGTCCTCACTGGGCCGCCACTCCAGGTTCTGCGCCCACCAGGAGTGCCAGTCCCACAGGACCGCCACGTCGGCGACGGTGCGGGTGGAACGGATCTCGCGCAGTGCGTCGAGCGACGCGCCGAGCCCGACGACCTCGCGCCAGACGCGGGTGTCGGTGCCACCGTGCGGCAGCATCGCCGAGTGGAACTTCTCGGCGCCGCGCCGGGACTGCCGCCACTGGAAGAACATCGCGCCCTCGGAGCCGCGGGCCACGTGGGCGAGGGAGTTGCGGGCCATCTGGCCGGGGGTCTTGGCGGGGTTGCGCGGCTGCCAGTTGACGCCCGAGGTGGAGTGTTCGAGCAGCAGCCAGGGGGCGCCGCCCGCCACCGAGCGGGTCAGGTCGGCGGCCATGGCGAGGTTGACGTGGGTGCGGCGGCCGTCCGTGATCAGGTAGTGGTCGTTGGTGACCAGGTCGACCTCGCGGCCCCAGGCCCAGTAGTCGATCGAGTCGCACTGACTGAGGGCGGTCATGAAGTTGGTGGTGACCGGGACGCCGGGTGAGAGGCGGTGCAGGATGTCGCGTTCCGCGCGGAAGTTCTCGCGGATGGTGGCGTCGGCGAACCGCTTGTAGTCCAGCGCCTGCGCCGGGTTGCCGACCGTGGGGGTCAGGCGCGGCGGGTTGATCTCGTCGAAGCCGCCGTAGCGCTGGCCCCAGAAGGCGGTGCCCCACGCCTCGTTGACCGCGTCGACCGTGCCGTACTCCGCCGCCAGCCAGCGGCGGAAGTGCGCGGCGCAGGAGTCGCAGTAGCAGGCGGAGACGGGGACGCCGTACTCGTTGTGGACGTGCCACAGGGCGAGTGCGGGGTGGTCGGCGTAGCGCTCGGCGAGCCGGGTGGTGATGTTCGCGGCGGCGGCCCGGTAGTCGGCGTTGCTGTGGCAGATGGCGCCGCGGGAGCCGAACTCGTAGCGCCTGCCGTCGGCGGTGACGGGCAGCGCCTCGGGGTGGGCCCGGAAGAACCAGACCGGGGGGACCACGGTGGGGGTGCCGAGGTCGACGCGGATGCCGTTCGCGTGCAGCAGGTCCAGCACCCGGTCGAGCCAGCCGAAGTCGTACGTCCCCGGCGCGGGTTCCAGCAGCGCCCAGGAGAAGATCCCCACGCTCACCATGGAGACGCCGGCCTCCCGCATCAGCCGGACGTCCTCGGTCCAGACGCTTTCCGGCCACTGCTCGGGGTTGTAGTCCCCGCCGAAGGCGAGCCCGGTGAGGCCCTTGGGGGTGGTCTCCGGCATGTAAGTCTCCCGGTCGATCGATCATTTGGGAACGTGCACACACATGGTGGGCGGTGCGGGCCCAACATAACCGCACAGCAACAACCATTGACAAGTGTCCGGGACGTTTCTCTACTGTGAACGCTCACAGACGCATGGCAGGTCCTCGTGACGTGCGAGGACCCTGTTTTCAGGGGAGATTTCCATGCCGCACACGAAGCACCGTCGCCTCGTGGCCACCGCCGTCGCCGTCGCGCTCGGCGCCACCGCGCTCGCCGCCTGCGGATCGGAGGACGACGAGGCCGGCTCGGGTCCCGTTTCGCTCACGTACTGGACCTGGACACCCGGCATGGACAAGGTCGTCGACCTGTGGAACAAGGGGCCGGGCAAGAAGGAGCGGATCAGCGTCACGGTGAAGAAGCAGGCGTCCGGCGACACGCTGGTCACCAAGATCCTCACCGCGCACAAGGCCGGCGAGGCCCCCGACCTGGTCCAGGCCGAGTACCAGGCGCTGCCCACGCTGGTCAGCAATGACGCGCTGGCCGACATATCCGGCGAGGTCGGTGACGCGAAGGCCGCCTTCGCCGAGGGCGTCTGGCAGCAGACCACGCTGGGCACCGACGCGGTCTACGCGGTGCCGCAGGACATCGGGCCGATGATGTTCTACTACCGCGCGGACCTGTTCAAGAAGTACGGCCTCGAAGTCCCCGCCACCTGGGACGAGTTCGCCGAGACCGCCCGGGCGCTGAAGAAGAAGGCCCCGGAGGTGGACCTCACCACCTTCTCCGCCAACGACTCCGGCCTCTTCGCCGGCCTCGCCCAGCAGGCCGGCGCCAAGTGGTGGACCACCGAGGGCGAGAAGTGGAAGGTCGGCATCGACGACGCGGCGACCAGGAAGGTCGCCGAGTTCTGGGGCGGGCTCGTCGAGGAGGGCGCCATCGACAACCAGCCGATGTACACCCCGGCCTGGAACAAGGCGCTCAACACCGGCAAGCAGATCGCCTGGGTCAGCGCCGTGTGGGCCCCGGGCACCCTGACCACCGCCGCGCCCGACACCGCCGGCAAGTGGGCCATGGCGCCGCTCCCCCAGTGGTCCGGCGGCGAGAACGTCACCGGCAGCTGGGGCGGCTCCTCCACCGGCGTCACCACGGACTCCGGCGACAAGGAGGCCGCCGCGAAGTTCGCCACCTGGCTGAACACCGACGGCGAGGCCCTGAACGCGCTCGCCGAGGAGAGCGGCATCTACCCGGCCGCCACCGCCGCCCAGACCAGCGGCGCCTTCGCCGAGCCGCCGGAGTACTTCTCCCGCCAGGAGGACTTCTGGAGCAAGGCCGCCGAGATCGCGGGGACCACCGCGCCGTCCGCCTGGGGCCCGAACGTCAACGTCGCCTACACGACCTTCAAGGACGCCTTCGGCGCCGCCGCCAAGAACAAGTCGGACTTCACCGCCGCCCTGGCCGCCATGCAGGACGACACCGTCGCCGACCTGGAGAAGCAGGGCTTCGAGGTCGCCCGGTGACCAGCACGGCACGCCGCAGGCCGTACGGGGTACGGACCGCCCCGTACGCCTTCCTCCTCCCCGCGACGCTCCTGTTCGTCCTGTTCTTCGCGCTGCCCATCGGCTACGCGGTCTGGCTCAGCTTCCGCAAGGTGCGGGTCTCCGGTCTCGGCCTGGGCTCGGGCGCCCGCACCGAGGTCTCGGCCGGTCTGGAGAACTACACCGCCGCCCTCACCGACAGCGAACTGCTCAGCGGCGCCCTGCGCGTCCTCGGCTACGGCGCGATCGTCGTCCCCGCGATGCTGGGACTCGCGCTGCTGTTCGCGCTGATGCTCGACTCCGAACGGGTACGGCTCGCCCCGCTCACTCGGCTCGCGATCTTCCTGCCGTACGCAGTCCCCGGCGTGGTAGCGGCGCTGCTGTGGGGCTTCCTGTACCTGCCGGACGTCAGCCCGTTCTACTTCGTGCTCGACCGGCTCGGCCTGCCGCAGCCGGATCTGCTGGACGGCGGTCCGCTCTACCTCGCTCTGT
Organism: Streptomyces sp. ISL-12; assembly: GCF_018614415.1. Classification (GTDB taxonomy): domain Bacteria; phylum Actinomycetota; class Actinomycetes; order Streptomycetales; family Streptomycetaceae; genus Streptomyces. The sequence continues at coordinate 32,799 of NZ_JAGGOO010000036.1, read as the reverse complement.
CGAACATCGCGGTGTGGGGCGGCACCGGCTTCAACATGATCGTCATCTACACCTCGCTGCGGTCCATACCGGCCGAGGTGTACGAGGCGGCGAAACTGGACGGCGCCGGCCCGCTCCAGATCGCGCTGCGCATCAAGATCCCGATGGTGGCCCCCTCCCTGGTGCTGACCTTCTTCTTCTCGATCATCGCCACGCTCCAGGTGTTCAACGAGCCCACCACCCTCAAACCCCTCACCAACTCCGTGTCCACCACCTGGAGTCCGCTGATGAAGGTGTACCAGGACGCCTTCGGCAAGGGCGACATCCACGCCGCCGCGGCCCAGGCCACCCTCATCGCGCTGGTCACGCTGCTGCTGTCCTTCGGCTTCCTGCGGGCCGCGAACCGTCGTCAGAAGCAGGAGGCGGCCCGATGAGTTCCCTCGCCCTGCGCGAGTCCGCGTCCGCCGCGGGCACCACCCCCGACGCCGCCCAGAGGCCCCCGCAGCGCCGGCGGATCGGCCTGCTCCCGACCGTGACGCTGCTGCTCGGCGCGGTCTACTGTCTGCTGCCCGTGGCCTGGGTGGTGATCGCCTCCACCAAGTCGGGCAGCGAGCTGTTCTCCACCTTCACCTTCCTGCCGGGCAGCGGATTCACCGAGAACCTGTCCGACCTCAGCGCCTACCGCGACGGCGTGTACTGGCAGTGGATGGGCAACTCCGCCCTCTACGCCGTGGCCGGCGCCCTGCTCTCCGCGACCGTGTCGGCGTGCGCCGGGTACGCGCTGGCGGTCTACCGCTTCCGCGGCCGGGAGGCGATGTTCAACGTGCTGCTGGCCGGGGTGCTGATGCCGCCGGTGATCCTCGCCGTCCCGCAGTACCTGCTGCTGGCCCAGGCCGACCTGACGGACTCCTACCTGTCCGTGCTGCTGCCGCAGATCCTCTCCCCGTACGGCGTCTACCTGGCCCGTGTCTACGCCGCCGCGACCGTCCCGGCGGACGTGGTCGAGGCCGGGCGGATGGACGGCGCGAGCGAGTGGCGGATCTTCACCCGGATCGCGCTGCCGATGATGGTGCCGGGCCTGGTGACGGTCTTCCTCTTCCAGTTCGTGGCGATCTGGAACAACTTCCTGCTGCCGTACATCATGCTCAGCGACGACGAGAAGTTCCCGATCACCCTCGGCCTGTACACGCTGCTGGAGCAGGGGGCGAACACCCCCGCCCTGTACACGCTGGTGGTCACCGGCGCCTTCCTCGCGGTGTTCCCGCTGGTGGCGCTGTTCCTGGTCGTCCAGCGGTTCTGGAGTCTGGACCTGCTGTCCGGGGCCGTAAAGTCATGACCATGAGCAAGGCAGGGGGCCGGCCCAGACCACCGACCATCCACGACGTGGCGCGCGAGGCGGGTGTCTCGCGCGGCACCGTCTCGCGCGTCCTCAACGGCGGGCACTACGTGAGCCCGGCGGCGCAGGAGGCGGTCAACGCCGCGATCCGCAGGACCGGGTACGTGGTGAACCGGCACGCGCGCTCGCTGATCACCGGCCGGTCGGACTCGGTGGGCTTCCTGCTGACGGAACCCCAGGAACGCTTCTTCGAGGACCCCAACTTCAACGTCCTGCTGCGCGGCTGCACCCAGGCGCTGGCCGCGCACGACATCCCGCTGCTGCTGATGCTGGCGGGAACGGACGACGAACGACGGCGCATCACGCGGTACATCACCGCGGGGCACGTCGACGGAGTGCTCCTGGTCTCCAGCCACTCCGGCGATCCGGTGGCGCAGGAACTGCTGGAGGCGGGGGTGCCGCTGGTCGCCTGCGGCAAGCCGATCGGGCTCGGGTCCAAGGTGAGTTACGTGGCCGCGGACGACCGCGACGGCGCCCGGGACATGGTCCGGCATCTTCTCTCGCTCGGGCGCCGCCGGATCGGCATGGTCACCGGTCCGCTGGACACGCCCGGCGGTGTCGAACGGCTCGCCGGCTACCAGGAGGAGCTGACCGGGGCGGGTCTTCCGGTCGACGACCGGCTCATCGCCTCCGGCGACTACAGCCGGGCCAGCGGCGAGGCGGGCGCGGAGCTGCTGCTCGCCCGGGCGCCCGACCTGGACGCCGTGTTCGTCGCCTCGGACCTCATGGCGCAGGGCGTGCTCGCGGCGCTGCGGCGGGCCGGGCGGCGGGTGCCGCAGGACGTGTCCGTCGGCGGCTTCGACGACTCCCCCGCCGCGCCGGCGGCGAGCCCCGCGCTGACGACCATCCGGCAGCCGTGGGACCGGATCAGCTCGGAGATGGTCCGCGTGCTGCTCGCCCAGGTCGGCGGCGAGGACCCGGCGGCGGTGATCCTGCCGACGGAGCTGGTGGTACGGGAGTCCGCCTGAGCCGCTGTCCGGCCCGGCCACGGTCCGCGCCGTGCCGGCCGCGGGGCACCCGCTGATCCTGCCCAGGACACCGGTCGGCCCGCCCGCGGGAACGCCTCCGCGGCCTTCACGGACCCGTGGTGGACCGGCCCGCACACCAGCGCGCAGCGCAGGGCCATCAGGCGTAGCGTCGGGTACGGACCTGCTCCTGGAGTGCCTGCACGTGTAGAGCAGCTGGTTGGCCAGGGTCAGGAAGACCTGGGTGAGCAGGGACGACAGGCCGTTCGCGGCGGCCTGTTCCTCGGCGGAGACCACCGACACGATCATGGCCTGCTGTCCGGCCATCAGGATGCCGCCGCCCAGGCCCATGACGACGCCGGTGACGATGATCTGCGCCGCGTCGCGGTGGTAGAACCCGGCCAGGACGAGCCCCGCGGCGAGGACGACGAGTCCGGCGTACCAGACGGCGCGCGGGCTGACCGACCGTACGGCCCGGCCCACGCCGACGCCGGCGGCGAAGGTGACGAGCCCGGCCGGGATGCCGATGAGGGCGTTGTGGGTGGTGGACCAGCCCAGCCCGTCGGAGACGTGGGGAATCGCCGGGTAGAGGGCGAGGAAGATCAGGATGGCCTGGGAGGCGAAGAACGCCGCCTGCGGCACGGAGGAACCGAGCAGGACGGTGGCCAGCGACCGGCGGCCCAGCATGCGCAGATCGAGTATCGGGGCGGCGGACCTCAGCTCCACCACGACGAACACGGCCAGTGCGGCCGCGCCCGCGCACACGGCGGTGAGTACTCCCATGGAACTCCAGCCCCAGTCACGGCCCTGGCCGATTCCGAAGACCACCAGGGCGAGGCCGCTGCCGAGCAGCAGGGCGCCTGCCACGTCCAGGCGTCCGCCCGCGGCCCGTCGCGGGGTCTCGGGCACGCCGAGCAGGGCCGCCATCGCGACGACGGTCGAGACGACGAGGAACCAGAGCGCTCCACGCCATCCGAAGGCGTCCAGCAGCCAGCCGGACATCAGCGGGGCGAGCATGCTGAGCACACCGACCGAGCCGGCGACGGTACCGAGGGCCATGGCGACCTTGCGGGGCGGGAACAGGTCACGGACGGCGGCCAGCACGAGGACCGCGACGGGACCGTACAGGCCGCCGACCACCCGGCCGACGACCATCACCGGATAGTTCGGTGCGAGCACGGTGACGAGGTCGCCCACCAGACCGGCCGCGGTCAGGGTGATCATCACCCGTCGTTTGCCGTGCACGTCGCCCAGGCGTACGGCGAACGGTGTGGCCACGATGGTCGCCAGCGTGAACGCCAGGCTGAACCAGGCGATCTGCGTGGTGTGGAAGTGCTGGGCGATCTGTGGCTGGGCGTTCGCGGCGATGATGCCCGCCACCACCAGCAGTTGGCCGGGCCAGATCAACGCCACCAGTTGCCGGACTTCCGGGGCGGTCCAGCGGGAGGCTTCGGAGGCGGACCGTGTGGGGCCGGCCGCATCGGGGTCACCGGGCGCAGCGAGTGCCGTGGGCGGCTGCGCCGGGTCGGGCGAAGTGTTCATGGTCGCTCCGAAGGAAGGTCGGCGCTTCGTCACGCCGAGGTTTCCGACCGATGATGCGAAGCGAAAACCAAGTACGCTAGGTTTTCGGTAAGTGATACAGATCACAGCGAGTCGAGATGGCCGGCCCGCCCGCCTTCCCGCTGTCCCGACTGGCTACCGTGAGCCTCATGACCAGCAACCCCGGCAGCCGGCGTGGCAGTTACTCGGTCGGTGTCGCCCGCCGCCAGAAGATCGTGGAGGCCGCCGCGCGCCGGTTCGCGGTGGAGGGCTACCACCGCACCGCGCTCACTCGCGTCGCGGAGGATGTCGGGATCACCGAGGGCGGCCTGCTGCACCACTTCCGGTCCAAGAAGCATCTGCTGCTGGCCGTCATGGAACACCGCTTCACCGTCGACGCGGAGTGGTGGACACACCTGCCGGACGACGCGAGCGGACGTGACATCCTGCGCGCCATGGTGGCGGCGACCGAGCGCCGCCTTGCCGAGGCCGGGCTCATCGAGCTGTTCGTCCTCACCTCGGCCGAGGCCGCGGATCCCGCGGGTGCCGCGCACACCCTCTTCGCCGAGCGTTACCGGCGCGCCGTCGACGAACTCGCCCAGCGTCTGGGCAAGGCCATGGAGCGCGGCACACTGCGCGAGAACACCGACTGCCGAGCCGTGGCCCGCGAGTGCATCGCCGTCAGCGACGGCCTCCAGTTGCAGTGGGTGATCTCCGGCGGGACGCTCGACCTGGTCGACGCCGTCCGCATCCACGCCGATCGCATCGCCCGCACCGTGCTTCCGGACGGCCTCGGGCTCTGACCGGCCGTCGAGCGGCGCACCCCGAAGGGCGGAACCGACACGGTCCCGCCCTTCGGGGTGCGCGGCAGAGATCCGGGTTCAGGCGTTGTAGCCGCCGTGGGCGTCCAGCACCGCGCCCGTGACGTACGACGCGGCCGGGCTCGCCAGGAAGGCGATCGCCGCGGCGATTTCGTCGGGGTGCCCCATGCGCTGCAGGGACAGCGAACCGACCAGGGCCTTGAGGGTCTCGGGGTCCGGCGGCTGCATGCCGCCCTCCATCAGTCCGGCTTCCACGACGTTGGCCGTGATGTTCCGGGGCCCGAGGTCGCGTGCGACGCCCATGGTGTACCTCTCGATCCCGGACTTGGTCGCCGAGTAGTCGGCGAGGCCGGGGGCGCCGACCCGGGAGCCGAGTCCGGAACTCACCGTGATGACGCGGCCGCCCGTGCGCAGCACTCGGGAGGCGGCCCGGATGACGGCGATCACACCGAGGTAGTTGGTGGCGTGCATCCGGTCCAGTGCGGCGGTGTCGGCGTCCGGGTCGTCCACCGTGCCGGCCACGGAGATCGCCGCGTTGTTGACGAGGATGTCCAGGCCGCCGAAGTGCGCGACCACGTCGTCGATCAGCGCCGGCGCCCGGCTCGTGTCCGCCTGGTCGGACTGGAAGGCGACGGCCTTGGCTCCCTTGCCGTGCACCTCGTCGACGACGGCCCGCGCCTGCTGCTCGGAGCTGACGTAGGTGAAGGCGACGTCGGCGCCCTGCTCGGCCAGCAGCCGTACGGTCGCGGCCCCCAGCCCGCGCGACCCCCCGGTCACCAGGGCGACCTTGCCCATCAGTGGCTTGCTCATTCTTCTCACCTCGTTGATTGACCCTTTCGGCAGTCGCAACGCTAATTGTTACGACAGTCTGATGCAACCTTCGCTGTTACGACTGCGCTGTCGTAACATGAAGCGTTGCGGCCGAGAGGAGGAGTCCATGAGCGCCAACAGCAGGCTGACCATCGCCGCCCACGCGCTGGCCTGGATCGGCCTCTACCAGCGCCAAGGCCATGAGGTCGCCACCTCCGAGCAGATCGCGACCAGCGCGAACACCAACCCGGTGGTGATCAGACGGCTGCTCGGCGAGCTGCGCAGGGCCGGGCTCGTGGAGTCCCGGCGGGGTGTGGGCGCGGGCTGGTCGCTGGCACGCGAGCTGGAATCGATCACCCTCCTCGACGTGTACGAGGCAGTGGAACCCGGCCCGCTGTTCGCCATGCACCGCACCACCCCGGACCAGGAATGCGTGGTGGGTCACGGCATCCAGCCGGCCATGCGGAGCATCTACGAGGGCATCGAGCGGACCCTGAGGCACGAGCTGGCCCGCGTCACGCTCGAGGACGTACTCCGGGACGTACTCGCGGCACCTCGCCAGCGCTCTGACCGCACACCTCCTCCGGAGTGAGCGGGTGCGGGGCCATTGATGCCGGCTGCCTTGCCGAGGCATCCACCTGTGCTCGGCTCGTGCAGCCGCTTTCCGACCGCAGCAATCCGTTGATCACGGCGTTCCCCGCCCCGGTCGCAGTCGAGGGCCAGCAGGTTGTGATCCCCGGGCGCCTCTACAACGACGAGCCGCCACCCGATGCGGTGGCGTCGCTTTCGTCGCGCCGCCAACAGCTTCTGCACTGCCTGTACTCAAGGCACTGTGACGGTGTGGTCGGACAGCGTCACCTGGAGAAGAGCGTTGGTTCCACGGACCATTCCACGGACCCCTGGGTCGTCCCCTTCGTCGTGCAGCTGGTCGGCGAGTACGTCCTGGAGATCAACTCAACGGCGGGTCGTGAGCTACCGGAGCTGCTGCTACCGGGGCACCTGCACGAGTTTTCTGGGCTCCCCGGGGTGCACTCTTCTCGACCTCCTACGGGCCCGCTGCCCTCCGACGCGGCAGGGCGTCCCTGGCCCAACCTCGCTCCCGCCGGTACCAGGTTGGACGGTTACGGCTAGCGTATGCCGGCGTGAAGTTCCCAAGAACGATCAAGGGCCGGTTTCGGATCTCTCCGAAACCGGCCCTGACCTGCGACTGTCTCCAGTCGGGACGACAGGATTTGAACCTGCGACCCCTTGACCCCCAGGAGTATGCGTGATCCCTTTTGTCACCACATCCGGCTGGAAATCAGGGTGCGCAGCGTGCGGTAACTGGCGTGTCGTGCAGGCATGCGCGCACCGTGTGGTCCCCAAATGGTCCCCAGTTGGGTCCAGGGTGCGTCGCAGAAGTGCTGGTCGGAGCCATCAACGAGTGGCTGTGACCAGCACTTTTGAAACGCACCCTAGTTCGCCGGAGGGGTCGGCGAGTACCCGGTAGCCGGCTTCCTCCGGCGTCTGCCCGTCGTACACGCCGCCCACGGGCAGCATCAGCATGCCGCAGAGGTCGACGGCGGTGACGCAGTCGGCGCCGACCGGGACGAACAGCGAGACGCCGACCACCGGTGGCCGCCAGTTCTCGTAGGCGGCGTGACGGCGCTGCGTGGGCGGGTTGGCTTTTGAGGCGGGCATCAGGCCGGATCCTTCTGCACTGCAGCCACGATCTCCTCGAGGTGCCGGGGCGGGCTGGTGCTAGGGATGGGGGCGACGTGAGAGCCCTGGGAGAGAAGCCAGTACAGCGGAGCGGCAGGTCCGTGGGCTTGGGCCAGGATGCCGGCGTCCAGCGGCCGGTAGGCCACGTACGGGATGTTCAGGTCGCGGCACATCTCCACGGCCGGGTCATCGCAGTCGGTGGTGTTCAGCACGTTCTGCACCGCTGCGACGGGAATGTAGTTGAGCACGTAGCGAATGTCCTCGGGCGTGACCTTCGACAGGCCGATGTGTCCGATCTTCCCCTCCTCCTGCAGAGCGTGCAGCACGGCGATCTGGTCGTCGCGCGATACCTCGGGGTCGATGCGGTGCAGATAGCACAGCTCCAGCCGCTCCATCTTCATGCGGCGGAGGCTCGCTTCGACGCAGGCCCGCAGGTAGAAGGGGTTACCGAGCGGCTTCCACTGGCCAGGAGCGGGGCGGACCATGCCGACCTTGGTGGCGATCAGCAGGTGGTCAGGGTAGGGGTAGAGCGCTTCCCGGATGAGTTGTTCGACGGTGTGGGTGAAGACGCCCATGACGCGGGCTCTGCTGTCCGGCTGGCCCGTCTATCTCACCAGCGCGGCCGCGATGGCGATGCTGGCCACCGCGGAACTGGTCCTGCCGGCCCTGCTGGAGGACCGGCACGGTCCGCGTGCAGAGCCTGGTCCTGCTCACCGCCACCGCCGGCTGCGTCTGCCTGATCACGCTGCTGCCGGGGCTGCCGGGCATCGCCGCCGGCCTGCTCCTGGCCGGGGCCTTCCAGGCGGGTGTCATGGTCACCCGCGATCTCAGTCTCCGCGCACGCCTGCCCGAACACACCCATGCCGCCGCCCACTCCGTGATGTACGCGGTCCAAGGGCTGGGGTACAGCGTCACCGCGTCCCTGTCCGCCGTCGCCCTGGACGTGTCGACTCCCACCGTAGCGATTCTCGGCGGCGTCGCCATCACCCTCGTCATCACCGCCGTCAGCGCGGCAGCCGAACACGGCCCCGCGTCCGGGCCACTCGAACGGCCGGGCAGTCGTCCCGCCGACGCGGACACCGACCGGCGCCGTCAGGAGCCGAGGAGTGAGGTGACAACTCTGAACTTGTGCCGGGGTCCTGGCCCGGCGCGTAACGGTCGGATCTTCCCGTCGGTCCGCCGATCCGCGGATCAGGACGACGTGCCGAGGCCCCGCTCCCGGGTCTCCGGCAGCGAGAGCAGGCACGCCAGCGACACCACCGCCATCGCGCTCATGTACCAGCCGACCGACGCCGATCCGAACGCGGACTGCAGCCGGGTCGCCACCAAGGGCGCCACCGCGCCGCCCCCCACCCCGCCGAGGCTGTAGGCGAGCCCGGCCCCGGAGTAGCGCAGCCGGACCGGGAACAGTTCGGGCAGGAACGCTCCCATGGGCCCGTAGATCACTCCCATGAGGAACAGGGTGCCGCCGAGCCCGAGCACGATCAGCGGCAGCCGGCCCGTGTCCAGCAGGGGGAAGAGCAGCGGGCCCCACCCGGCCGCCGCGACCGTGCCGTACAGCGCCATCGGCCGCCGCCCCAGTGCGTCGGACCGGGTCGCGGCGAGCCAGGTACCGGCAGCGAGGAAGACGACGGCCGCCATCGAGGCCAGCAGCATGGGCGTACGGCCGATGCCGAGTGTCTTGGTCCCGTACGACAGGCAGTACGTGGTCGCCGTGTAGAACAGGCCGTACGTCACGATCATCGCGCCGGACCCGAGGAGCAGTTCCCGGGGACGGTCGCGGAGGATCTCGGCGATCGGGACCCGGGCGGTCCGGTGGCCGGCCGCCGCCTGCCGGAAGGACGGGGTCTCGCTGATCTGCAGCCGGACCACCAGACCCACCCCCACCAGGACCAGGGACAGCAGGAACGGCACCCGCCACGCCCACTGCCGGAAGGTCTCGTCGCTCACCCAGGTGGAGAGCAGCAGGAAGACTCCCGTGGCGCCAAAGAAGCCGACGGACGGCCCCAGTTGGGGAAAGCCCGCATACCGTCCCCGGCGGCCGGCCGGCGCGTGTTCCACGGCCAGCAGGGCCGCGCCGCCCCACTCCCCGCCCAGCCCGAGGCCCTGGAGGAAGCGGAGCAGCACCAGCAGCGCCGGAGCCCAGGCACCCCAGGTGGCGTAGGTGGGAAGCAGCCCGACCGCCGCGGTGGACAGCCCCATGAGTAGCAGGGAGACCACCAGTACGGACTTGCGGCCCAGCCGGTCCCCGAAGTGGCCGAACAGGACGGAGCCCAGCGGACGGGCGACGAAGGCCACGGCGTAGGTGGAGAAGGAGGCGAGCACCGCGTTGACGGGGGAAAGGTTGGGGAAGAACGCGCCGTCGATGACGAGCGCGGCGGCGGTGCCGTAGATGTAGAAGTCATAGAACTCGATCGCGGTGCCGACGAAGCTGGCGACCGCGACGCGGCGCAACTGGCGTGGATCGTGCGGCTGTTGGGGTGCGGTGACGCCAGGAGCGGCGGAGTCCGCCCGCTCATCCGGTGTGCGGTGTCCGTGCGGCATGGGTGTCCCCCTGGTGGGTCGGATCGGTCCCCGGACCGGCCGTCATGACGTGGCGCAGCAGCTCCGCGACCTCCGCGGTGTGGGTATGGGTGAAGAAGTGGCCGCCGGAGAAGGTGTGCACGCGCAGCGGTGCGGTCGTGTGCCGCTGCCACGCCTGCATCCGCGGCTCGTCGGTGAGGGGGTCATCGGCCCCCATGAGGGCGACGACACGGCAGCCGACGGCGGAGCCGGGCCCGGGGCGGTAGCGGCGGTGGGCGCGCAGGTCGGCGCGGATGACCGGCAGGAACATGCGGCGCAGCAGCGGATGGTCGAGCAGAGCGGCGTCGGCTCCGCCCAGCGACCGGATCAGCTCGGTCAGTGACGCGTCCGCGTCCCCCGCGCCGTCGTCGTCGAAGCCGGGCAGTTCCAGCCGGGAAGGGGCGGGGTGGCCGGAGGCCACCAGGACGGTGTGCCGCTGGTCGGGCAGGCGCCGGGCGACCTCATAGGCCACCGCCGCGCCCAGGCTGTGCCCGAAGAGGAGCAGGGGACCGTCGGCGCGGACCGTGGCGAGCGCCCCGGCCACCTGGTCCGCGAGGACGTGTACGTCGGTGAAGAAGGGTTCCCGCCCGCGTTCCGCGCGTCCGGGGTAGCGGACACCGGCCGTCGACGCGAAGCCGGCCAGTCGTGCGGCGAGCGGCTGACAGGAATCGGCGGAGCCGCCCGAGTGCGGGAAGAACAGGGCCCGCCACGCGGTGGCGGGCGGCACGGTCTGCGGGTAGCGGCGTATCCAGGGTTCGGCGTCCATCGTGTCCACCGTTCTCGGAGGTGGGTGTGGGGGTCACAGGGAGTGCAGCAGGGCGAGCGTCCGCTCCAGTTCCTCGCGCAGCGCGGCCCCGGCGACCGCGGCGTCCCGTTCCTCCACCGCTGCCACCAGGGCGGCATGGCCCTCCTCGCCGTGGTGCGGGTCCCCGGAACGCAGGTCCAGCAACTCGACCAGATCCAGCAGCCGTTGCTTGAGGATCGGCACGAACTGGGTGAACAGGCCGGTCAGTACCGGGTTGTGCGCCGCGGCGACCACGGTCTCGTGCAGCGCGATGTCGGCCTCGACGAACGCGGCGTTCCCGGCGGTCCCGGCGGCGCGGCGGGCGGCCAGCGCGTCCCCGAGGGCGGCGATGTCCTCGTCGGTGCGCCGCCGGGCCGCCAGCTGCGCGGCCGCCACCTCGATCAGCACGCGGACCTCGTACACATCGGTGATGGCCGCCTGGCGCAGCTGCGTGGACCAGTCCTCGACGGGTGTGGTGGCGATGACGAACACCCCGGAACCCTGGCGTGCCTGCACCAGCCCGGCGCCGGCGAGAGCCCGCAGCGCCTCGCGGATGGTCGAGCGCCCCACGCCGAGGGACTTGGCCAGGGTGGTCTCGCCGGGCAGCCTGGTCCCCACCGGCCACTCGCCGCTGGTGATCTGCTCGCGCAGGTTCGTGGTGGCCTGTTCGACCAGAGGGGACGGACGCAGGGCGCCTAGTGACATGTGACGTTCACCTTCCCACACCTTTCGGGTTGTCTGAGGAGCTGAGTTGTCGTTACTGTACCCGCATGCTGCTGCACGAGCTTCTTCTCCTCGGCTGCCGCTGCGGGGCCTGACACATGACCGGCACCCCGCAGCGGGGTTCCGGGCTGAGCCGGTCTCCGGAAAGCTGACTGAAAGAAGTTCCGCACCGATGGCTTCCTCCCCCCTCCCGCACGGCACGGCGTTCCCCACCCTGCGCACCCCCTCCGGTGACCTCCCCGCGGACGCGCCCCGCTGGAACCCCCAGCGTCCGAGCGCGATGCCGCACCAGCGCTACCAGTCCGCGCACGAGCGGGTCGCGCTGCCGCTGACGGACCGCCGCTGGCCCTCGCGCCAGCTGGAGCGCGCTCCGCTGTGGGTGCCCGTCGACCTCCGCGACGGCAACCAGGCACTGGCCGAACCGATGGACACCGAGCGCAAGCGCCGGATGTTCGACCTCCTGGTCACCATGGGCTTCAAGGAGATCGAGGTCGGCTACCCCTCCGCGAGCCAGACCGACTTCGACTTCGTCCGGCACCTGGCCACCAGCGGCGCCGTCCCCGACGACGTGACCGTCTCCGTGTTCACCGCCGCGCGGCAGGACCTCATCGACCGGACCGTCGCCTCCGTCGAAGGGCTGCCCCGCACCCTCGTCCACCTCTACACCGCCACCGCGCCCACCTGGCGGGACGTCGTCCTGGGCCGCTCCCGCGAGGAGGTGCACGCGCTGATCCACGAGGCCGCCACCTACCTGCTGCGCCGCGTCGAGGAACGGCCGCACGCCGACATCCGGTTCGAGTTCTCCCCCGAGGTGTTCAACCTCACCGAACCGGACTTCGTACTGGAGGTGTGCAACAGCCTGTCCGAGCTGTGGGAGGCCAGCCCCGACCGGCCGGTGGTGCACAACCTGCCGGCGACCGTGGAGATCGCCACTCCCAATGTGTACGCGGACCAGATCGAGTACATGGACCGCCATCTGGCCCGCCGCGACGCGGTGATCCTCTCGGTGCACCCGCACAACGACCGGGGTACCGGCGTGGCCTGCGCCGAACTCGCGGTCCTGGCGGGCGCGCAGCGGGTGGAGGGGTGCCTGTTCGGCAACGGCGAGCGCACCGGCAACGTCGACCTGGTGACGCTGGCGCTGAACCTGTACGCGCAGGGCGTCAACCCGATGGTCGACTTCTCCGACATCGACGCGGTGCGCGAGGTCGTGCAGTACTGCAACCGGCTGCCGGTCCACCCCCGCCACCCCTACGGCGGCGACCTCGTGCACACCGCCTTCTCCGGCACCCACCAGGACGCCATCTCCAAGGGCTTGGCCCACCACGCCAAGCGCGCCGCCGAGCTGGGGGTGCCGGCCGAGCAGGCGCCGTGGGCGGTGCCGTACCTGCCCATCGACCCGGGTGACATCGGCCGCACCTACGAGGAGGTCATCCGGATCAACTCCCAGTCCGGCAAGGGCGGCATCGCCCACCTCCTGCACACCCACCACGGCCTGGACCTGCCGCAGAGCATGCGGCCGGACTTCTCCCGCACGGTGCAGCAGGTCACCGACTCGACCGGCGAGGAACTGTCGCACAAGGAGCTGTGGGAACTGTTCCGCACCACCTACCTCGCCCCCGCCCTGGACGGCCCGGCCACCCTGGAGTCCTGGCACACCACCGAACCCGCCCCCGGAGAGCACCGGTTCACCTGCACCCTGCGCACCGGCGACCGGGAACACCGCTGCGCGGGCACCGGCAACGGACCCCTGTCCGCCTTCGCCGACGCGCTGAGCGGCATCGGCGTCACCGTCGACATCCTCGGCTACACCGAGCACTCCACCACCAGCGGCCCCAACAGCCCCGCCGTCGCCTACGCCGAGTGCCGCGTCGACGACGTGGTGCGCTGGGGCGCCGGCTGGGACACCTCGGTGCTCACCGCCTCCGTGCACGCGGTGATGGCCGCCGTCAACCGTTCCGGACGGGTCGCCTCGTGAGCACACCCCCGGTTCTGTCCGTGCGGGACGTGGACGTCGTACGCGACGGCAACCCCATTCTGCACGAGGTGTCACTGACCGTCCGGGCCGGCGAGCACTGGGCGCTGCTGGGCAGCAACGGCGCGGGCAAGAGCACCCTGCTCGGTCTCCTCGGGGCACTGACCCATCCCACCCGGGGCCACGTCGAGGTACTGGGCCACCGCCTGGGCCGGGTCGACATGCGCCAGTTGCGCTCGTACGTCGGCCATGTCAATCCCCGGCACGACCTGCGGTCGCCGCTGAAGGTGCACGACGTCGTACTGACCGGCCTGACCAACACCCTGGAGCGGGTCCCCCGCTGGCAGCCGACGCACGAGCAGGTCGCCGAGGCCGACCGGCTGATCGCCCTGCTCGGCCTTGGTGAGCGCCGCGACGCCCGGTGGCCGACCCTGTCCCAGGGCGAACGGGGCCGTGCGCTCATCGCGCGGGCCCTCATGCCCAGCCCGCGGCTGCTGCTGCTCGACGAGCCCGCCACCGGTCTGGACGTGGCCGGCCGGGAGCAACTCATCGAGCGGATCGACACCCTCCAGCACACCTACACCGGTCTGGCGTCGGTGCTGGTCACCCACCATCTGGAGGAACTCCCCCCGGGGACGAGCCATGTGATGCTGTTGCGGGACGGGCGCTGCCTCGCCGCCGGCCCGGCCGACGAGGTGCTGACCAGCGACCGGGTCAGCGAGTGCTTCGACCATCCGGTCCGGCTCAGCCGCGTCGACGGACGCTGGAGCGTCCGGGCCGGCCGCCCGGCGCGGAGACCGGGGCTGGCCACAGCGTCGGTGTGACGGGGACGGTCCGTGGTGGTGCGGTCCCTCCCCGGCGGGGCGCACCACCACGACAGACCCTAGGAGTGCTCGGCCAGCGCTTCGCCGGCCTTCTCGACGGTGGTGAGGGCCCGCTCCCAGTCACCGTCGAAGTGGGTGGCCAGGGCGTGCAGCCAGCGCTCGACGCCGAAGCCGACGCAACTGGTGGAGGCCGGGCCGCCGTCGGGCAAGGAGATGGCGCACCGCTCGCCGAAGAACGTGTGATGGACGTTGACGGAGGCGATCGCCATGTCCTGGTAGACGTACTCGTGCTTCACGGGGACGATCTGCTGGAAGGCGGCCCGGTCGCCGCCCTGGTCGTAGAACGGGTCGGCGGCCGCGCGGCGCTCCAACGGCAGACCTGTCGCATCGGCCAGGGCGTCGAGGAACCGCGCCGAGCGGTCGAGGTGGGCCGTGACCTGCTCGGCCGTGCCCAGCGCGACGACCTCGCGCATCCGGAACGCCTTGAGCCGGCGCAGCGCGTCGAAGTGGTCCTCGTCGCGGAAGCACTGTCCCAGCAGGGTCACCAGCTTCCCGGCCGCGGGCACCTGTCCGCCGCGGTGGTGCAGATACACCCCGTAGCAGGCGCTTGAGGGCAGGGCGAGACCGGCCGCCCGCAGCGAGGCGGGGCCGAACGCCCCGGCGGCGGCCTCCGTCCCGATCTTCTCGACGCCGGCCGCGGTGACGTCCAGCGCCGAGGAGACCAGCGCCAGTTGAGGGAAGTTCTGGTACACGTCCAGGCCGGCCAGGTCGGCGACCGGGAGGAGCGGCGGCACGGTCAGCGCGACCGCGCCGGCCGTCTCGGCCCATCGGACCCAGATCCGGTCCAGTGCCTCGGCCAGCCGGGTCGGTGCCTCCTCCAGCGTGACGAGTCCTTCGGACACCCGGACACCGGTCGTGATGCTCATCCCAAGCTCCTTGGCGTGAGGGGCCGATCCAGCGCTGCGCCGGGTCAAGGCCCTGGTGGACATGGGCTTTCCGCGCTCCGCGGCAGTCGCTAAGGTAACACCTCTGAGGACCTGAGCACCTGAGTGATTCCAGACGATCAGATGAAGCAAAACCAGAAAGAGAGATTCTCGGTGAAAAAGGGACAACTCGGCTTCTTAACCGGAACCCACGCGGTCAACGACCTGTATCAGGGGGTGATCCCCGCGATGCTTCCGTTCCTGATGACCGAGCGTCACTACAGCTACGCCGCGGTCTCCGGACTGGCCTTCGCGGCGAGCGGCGTCTCCAGTCTGTTCCAGCCGCTGTTCGGCATCCTCTCCGACAGCAAGCCGCGCGCCTGGCTGGTTCCGGCCGGATCGGTCACCGCCGCCCTGGGCGTGGTCGCGGCCGGCCTGTCCGACTCCTACCTGCTGACCTGGATCTTCGTCGCGCTGGCCGGGATCGGCATCGCGGCCTACCACCCGCCCGCGACCAGTCAGGCTCGCGCGGCCGGCGGTTCCTCGCAGAAGGCGATGAGCATCTTCTCCGTCGGCGGCACCGTCGGCGGCGCCGTGGCCCCCTCCCTGGTGACCGTCGTCATCGGGGCGTCCGGCTTCGATGCTGGCTATCTGCTGGCGGTGCCCGCCCTGGTGATGCTGGCCCTGTGGGTGCTCAAGGGCCCCTGGATGCGGTGGCGCGGCTACGAGGAGGCGGCTCCGCTGATGTCCGGCGCAGCCGGGAGGACGGCGGGGGACGGCAGCGAACGGACCGACGACTGGCGCGCGTTCGGCCGTCTGGTGGTCGTCATCATCGGCTGGTCCATCCCCTACGTCACCGTCACCTCACTGCTCTCCCTGCACGCCCAGCGCGACCTCGGCCAGTCCGGGGCGGCGGGCGCCGTGGCACTCACCTCGTACACGGCCGCCGGAGCCGTGGGCACCCTGCTCGGCGGCTGGATCGGGGACCGGTACGGCCGGATGACCTCGGTGCGGGCCGGCTACCTGGTGGCGCTCCCGGCCCTGGCCGGCGTCGTGTGGGCGCCCTGGTTCCCCGTCCTGGTGGTGTGCGCGGCGCTGTTCGGGGCCGCCATGTTCCTGCCGTTCGCCGCGCAGGTCACCCTCGCGCAGGACTACCTGCCCAACCGGCCCGGCACGGCCAGCGGTCTGACCCTGGGGATGGCCATGGCCGCGGGCGGCCTCTGTTCGCCCGCGTTCGGCTGGCTGGCCGATAACAAGGGTTTGCCGTCCGCCTTCTACGCGCTGATCGCCGTGTTCGTCATCCCCGTCGCCCTCACACTGCGCCTGCGCGACCGGGTTCTGCCGGTGATCGGCGCCCGCTCCACGGCCGCCGTCGAGACCGCCGACTCCGCCGCGCAATGATGATCTCGGCCACTTTGCACTCCTGAATAACTTTTTACTCAATCAAAAAGGTGCCCAGCATACGAGATACCCATTGCACGTAACCTCGTGGTTACGTAGCGCGTGTCGCGCAATCGCAAGTGTTCCGCCAAAGCCGTCCAAGCCGTCAAAGCCGTACTTCAATAAGGAGAAATCCATGAAGATCGACTGGGATGACCATGAGGAACTCAAGGCGGAAGGCATCGCAATGTCGCGACGATTCGCCTTCGGGCAGGAAATGTCCTGCCTCAAGGTGGTCGCCGACCAGGCCGGCGATCTCAACCTCCCGCCGCACTGGCACGAGAACGAGCAGTGGGTCGTGGTCACCGAGGGCTCCATCCGCTTCGTCTGCGACGAGACCGAGTACGAGCTCAACTCCGGTGACGTGGCCTACATACCGTCCCGCCAGCGGCACACGGCCACCTTCGTCGGGCCGGAGGGAGCCGTGCTCATGGAGTTCTCGGCGCCGCCGCGGCTCGACCTCGCGCCCGGCTCGATCATGCCCTCCTCGATGAAGTTCGACTGAGGTCCACCGCACCGCTCACCACCTTCTCCGGTCACGTCTATGGGGGATCGATCGTGCGAAGCAGTGTGTACGGCAGGACCAATACAGAGAAAACCATTCACGAGGTATTCGAGCACGTCGCGCGGAAATACCCGGAGAGAGCCGCGCTGGTCGCCGCCGACCGTACGGTGACCTACGCGGAGCTGGCCCGAGCCGCCCGGCACATCGCCCACCGGCTGGCCGGCCTGGGCGTCGGGCCCGGCAGCGTCGTCCCGGTCGCGGCCCGCCGCTCACCGGAGCTGGCCGCGGTCCTGCTCGGCGTCCTGATGGCCGGCGGGGCGTACGGCGTCATGGACGTGCGGTGGCCGCCGCCGCGCGTCACGCGGCTGCTGCGCACCATGCGGCCCGCGGTCGTCCTGGCGGACGCCTCGGGTTCCGCCCGGCTCACCGAGGCGGGCGTGGCGCACGTCACCTTCCCGGAACTGCGCGAAGCGGCCACCGCGGCCGGGTCCGCCACCGGCCTGCCGCGGGTCTCGCCGGACGCCTGCGCGACCCTGTTCTGGACGTCCGGGAGCACCGGCAGCCCCAAGGCCGTACTGTCCCCGCACCGGGCCACCACCAGGCTGTTCACCGGGGGCGGATTCATGGACTTCGGTGACCGGGCGGTCATGATCCACGCGGCCGCCGTGGCCTGGGACGCCTTCAGCCTGGAACTGTGGGGGATGCTGCTCAGCGGCGGCACCGCGGTCGTGCACGAGGACGATCTCCTCCTGCCGCCCGCGATCCGCGCCTTCGTCCAGGACGCGGGTGCCACCCACCTCTTCCTGACCCCGTCCCTGTTCGACGTGATCGTCGGCGGCGACCTGTCCTGCCTGGCCGGGCTGCGCGCCGTCCTGCTGGGCGGGGACAAGCCCACCCCGGCCAACTGCCGCGCGCTGCTCGACGCCTTTCCCGGCATCGAGCTGTACAACGGGTACGGCCCCGTCGAGTCCTGTGTGTTCGCCACAGTGCGCCGTATCACCGAGGAGGACACCGAGGACCCGGCCGGCATCCCGGCGGGCCTGCCCGTCCCCGGTACCGGGGTGCACGTCCTGCGGGACGGGGTGCCGGTGCTACGGGGCGAGACGGGCGAGGTCGCGATCGGCGGGGCGGGGATCGCCCTCGGCTACCTGGACGCGCCCGAACAGACGGCGGCCGCCTTCCGACACCTCACCGTCGACGGACAGCGGTGTCCCGTCTATTGCACCGGCGACCAGGGCCGGCTGGACGACTCCGGCGTCCTCCACCTGAGCGGGCGAAAGGATGCCCAGCTCAAGATATCCGGCCACCGGATCGAACCGGCCGAGATCGAGTCCGCCGTCCGCACGCTGGGCAGTACCCGGTCGGTGGTCATGCCGGTTCCCGACCGCAGCGGAATGCATCGCATCATCCTATTCGCCGAGTCTCCTGCGGAGGCCATGACGGAACAGGAAATGCTCGGCCGGCTCCGGGAGACTCTGCCGTCCTACATGGTTCCCTCCGCCGTGCATTTCGTCCCCTCAATGCCGCTGCTGGACAACACGAAAATCAACAAGCGAGAGCTCTCGGCGCGCTTCGGTTATACCTCCTGAGCGCGCTTCCAGAATTCCGAACCAAAGGAATCGATACGTGAGCACGCATGCCCAGACGGAAAGGAAATTCTCCGTCGCGCTGGAATCCATTCAAAGCAAACGCCGGATCGAGCGAGCCATGGAGGCGGCGAACGCCCTCCTCGACCGGTATGCCGCAGAGCCCGACCGCGTGCAACGCCTGACGCTCGCACACGAGCTGATCCGACGTAACTTCACGCCGGAAATAACGCTCACCTTCGGCGACCTCACCCTGAGCACCGGGACCCCGGGAAGTGAATTCACCGGCGAGTTCATTTTCGATTGCAAACTAAATGGGCCGGACGGAACCAGTGGCTCGCTCGTCGCCGCCTACACGGCTCCCGGCTCCCTGGGGCTGACCGGCCCCGAGTGGCTGTCGGCGATGCGGCTGCTGGCCGGTATCGCCGCCCTCGGTGCCGGGGGGTGGATGACATGCCCACGCTAACCGCAGTCGGGTCCCCGGCCGCTCTCCTGGCCCGGCCGTACTGGTACCGGCACCTGCCCGCCGGCACGGACGTGCACCGGCTGGACGAGGGGCTCTTCGCGGTGACGGGCAACGCGGCCGTCCAGGAGGTGCTCGCCCACCCCCTGATCGTGGCCGAGCACCCCCTCAAGGCCAGCGCCCGTGCCTTCGGCCCCAATGTGCTCGACGCCGACGGCCCCAGCCACCGGGCGTTCCGGGCCCTGCTGGCGCCCATCCTGTCCGCCGGGCGGATCGCCGAGTACAAGCGGGCGCTGATGCCCGCACTCGTCCGCGACCTGGTCGACAGCATCGCGGGCGTCGAGACCGACACCTTCTACGACACGTACGCGCACCGGGTGCCGTACGGCATCGTGTGCACCATCCTCGGCATCGACGCCTCCCTGGAGAATCGTTTCCACCGGCTGACCCGTCCGCTTGCCCGGCTGCTGGACTACCCCACCCGGGAGTCCGACGAGACCCACGCCAACGCCGGCGAGCTGCTGCGGCTGATCGAGGAACAGCGGGCGGCCGGGGCGGGCGGCGCGCACTCCCTGCTGGAGACGATCGAGCGGACCCGGGACCGCAAGGGCATCTCGCTGACCGACAGCGAGGTGCGCTCCACGGCCCTGCTGTTCTTCCTGGCCGGCACGGAGACCAGCAGCGCCTTCATCACCTCGCTCGTCTACTGCATGGGACGCGGCATCTTCGACCTGGCCGAACTCCGGGACGAGGCGGTCCGGGACGCCTACCTCGAGGAGGTGCTGCGGCTCTACCCGCCGGTCCAGACGATCGTCCGCTTCGCCGCCGACGACCTCACCGTCCAGGGGGTGACCGTGCCCCGGCACTCGGCGGTCCTCGCCTCGGTCGCCGGCGCCAACCGCGACCCCAGGGTCTTCGCGCACCCCGACCGGTTCGAGACCGGCCGGAGCCTCAAGGGCTCGATCCCCTTCGCGGTCGGCGCGCACGCCTGCCCGGGCGCCATGCTCGCCAAGACGGAGTTCTCCCTGATCGTCGAGGAACTCCTGACGCGCTGTTCCGAGGTGGTCGTCACCCGTGACGGCCGGGGCATGGAGAGCCAGTCGTTCGCCCACCCCACCGACTTCTCCGTCGAGTTCAGGACCAGGTAACCCGCACCAGGTTACGGAAAGAGGGCACCGTGGAAAGCAAGATCGCGTCGCTGCGCACATGGCTGAACGGCCTGCACGACCGGCCGCTCGACATCAAGGACGACACCGACCTGATCCAGTCGGGCGCTGTCACCAGCCTCCAGTTCGTGCAGATGGTGATCGAGATAGAGCGCCTGCACGGCCGGAAACTCGACCCGAGCGTGATCAACATCGACTCGATGCGCACGCTCGAGGCCATCGACGCGGCCGTCTTCCAGGCCGCCTGATGGCGGGGCACACCCCCCGGGTGGCGGTGGTCTCCGGAACCTCCTCCGGGATCGGCGCGGCCGTGGCGGAGGAGTTCCTGCGCCGTGGCCACACGGTCGTCGGCCTCTCCCGGCGCGGCAACCCGGACCTGGCCGAACGGCCCGGCTACCACGACCGTCTCGCCGACCTGCGCGACGGTGAGGCGGTACGGGCCGCGCTCACCTCGGCGGCCGACGTCATGGCCGACGGCGTCGCCGCTGTCGTGCTCAACGCCGGCGCCTCGCCGGACCCGGCCGACCTGGTCAAGGTCGACTGGGAGACGGCGGCGGACACCTACGAGACCAACGTCCGCACCGCGCTCAACCTGGTCCAGGCCACCGCTGGACCGCTCAAGCAGAACGGCGGCGGCTCCCTGACCTTCGTCGGGGCCAGCCTGGCCAACGGCTACCGTCCCGAGCGCTTCGCCTACGCCGCGAGCAAGGCCGCGATGACCACCCTGATGCGGGCCTGCTCGGTCGAGTTCGCCGACGACGGAGTCGTCGCCAACGAGGTACGGCCCGGCCCGGTGGCCACCGCCATGACGATGGCCGGGCTGGACAGCGAGGTGAACGACCAGATCCTGCGCGCCATCAACGCGGGATTCGGCACCGACTGGCTCAAGTCCCCCCGCACCGTGGCGGAGTGGATCGTCACCATCGCCGAGTTCCCCTCGAACGGCCCCACCGGCCAGGTCTTCAACTACAGCCGCAAGGTCCTGTAACCCAACGCGGAATCCCGCGACCTCAGAAAGGCAGACCGCCATGTCGAAGCACCCCTCCGCCGAGCAGCTCCTCGACCTGTTCAACTGGGCCTCCCCGGCCATGCTCGTCACCGACACCGAGGGCGCCGTGGTGCTGGCCAACAAGGCCGCCACCGAACTCCTCAAGGACAACGCCGCGGCCGGCGCCGGGCTCCCCGGCGCCCTCGGCATCGACGACTACGCCGCGTTGCTGGCCGCCGGCGCGCCGGTGGAGAACCTGGCCGCGTCCTTCGCCCACCCCGACTTCCCGTCCGGGTACGCCAACGTCGGCTTCGGCGACGTCGACGGCGCCACCTACGGCTTCTGGGCGCTGCGCCCGGTCACCACGCACCCCACCCCCTCCCCGGCCCCCGGCGAGGGCTCCTCCACCGCCCAGGCGTGGATCAGCCAGGTCGACCGGGCCAGCACGGCCTACACCCCGGCCGGCGCCGACGCGGTCCCGTTCATCCAGGCGTACTACGACCGCTGCCCGGTCGCCATCCACCTCATCGAGGAGGACGGCACGGTCGCGCACGCCAACTGGAAGGACATCGCCATCGTCGGGGCGAGCGAGCAGCCGGACACCTATGTCGGCCACCACATCCGGCGCATCTACGCCGACCAGGACGTCGTCGAGGACTTCCTGGGCCGCTGGGGCGAGGACGCGCCGATCATCGACTTCCGCGCCGACTTCCTCAACCAGGGCGAGCGGGTGCCGGTGGTGATCTTCTCCACCGCCAACGTCGAGGGCGACAAGCTGAAGAACACCCGCTGCTTCGTCTTCCCGGACAGCCACCCGGACCGCGAGCGGGACCGGGTCAAGGCACTCGACCTCAGCTTCTGACGCCTGCGCGCGAGGCGCCGCGCCCTGACCGGGACGGCGCCGTCCGACCCTGACGCAGGGCCCCGGCGAGCGATCCTCGCCGGGGCCCGTCCGAGCCCACGAAGCCCGCCCCACACCGGAGTGAACATGGCTCACACCCCTGCCCGACAGGGCTCCCGGCTCACCGGCTGGGACCCCGAGGACGAGGACGCCTGGCACCGGGGAGGCCACCGCATGGCCCGCCGCAACCTGGTGCTCAGCGCCCTGGCCGAGCACGTCGGATTCTCCGTATGGTCGCTGTGGTCCGTACTCGTTCTGTTCATGTCCCCCGGGATCGGCCTTGACTTCGGCCCGGACCGCAAGTTCCTGCTGGTGGCCACACCCACCGTCGTCGGTTCGCTGCTGCGGCTGCCCTACGCCCGCGCGGTCACCCGGTTCGGCGGCCGCGACTGGACCGTGTTCTCCACCGCCCTGCTCCTGCTGCCGACCCTGGCGGCCGCGTACTTCGTGCAGCGGCCCGGCACCCCCTTCTGGGTGTTCCTGGCGATCGGCGCCCTGGCGGGCGTCGGCGGGGGCGGCTTCGCCTCCTCGATGACCAACGTCGCCGCCTTCTACCCGCGCCGCCTCCAGGGCTGGGCCCTCGGCGTCACCGCCGGCGCCGGCAACCTCGGGGTCGCCGCCGTCCAGCTGGTCGGCCTGCTGGTGCTGTCGGCCGCGGGCGACACCCATCCCGCGTACGTCGCGGCCGGGTACCTGCCGCTGATCGTGGCGGTCGCGCTGCTGGCCGCCTGGAAGATGGACAACGTGGACACCGTACGGGCCGAGCCCGGGGCCCAGCGCGAGGCGGTCCGGGACCGCCGCACCTGGTGCATATCCCTGCTGTACATCGGCACGTTCGGCTCGTTCATCGGATACGGCTTCGCCTTCGGTCTGGTGCTGCGCCACGAATTCGCCCTGACCGCCCGCGAAGCCGTCGGCTACACCTTCCTGGGCCCGCTCCTTGGCGCCTTCTCCCGACCGCTGGGCGGGGTCCTCGCCGACCGCCTGGGCAGTGCCCGGGTGACCTTCTGGGCCTTCCTCGGCATGGCCGCCGGCACCGGCGTGCTCGTCGCCGCCGCCCATGACGGCTCCTTCGCCCTGTTCGTCACCGGCTTCACCGTCCTGTTCGTGCTCACCGGACTCGGCAACGGCTCCACCTACAAGATGATCCCGGCCCTGTTCGCGCGGCAGGCCGAGCACGAGGTGACGGTCGGCGCCGACGCGGACCGGGCCTTCGCCCGCGCCCGGCGGCTGACCGGCGCGGTCATCGCCGTCGCCGGTGCCGTCGGGGTGCTCGGTGGCACCGCCGTCAACGTCGCCTTCGAGCTGTCCTACACCGGCGGCTCCCCCGCCCCCGCTTTTCTCGCCTTCCTCGCCTACTACGCGTTCTGTCTGGCCGTACTGCGGACCCTGCGGCCGGGCCGCGCCCCCGCCGGGTACGCCCCGCACCCGGACGCCGCCAAGGAGACGAGCCGTGTCTGAACTTCCCGCACCGGTGCCCGAAGTGAGCACCCACTGCCCGTACTGCGCCCTGCAGTGCGGCACCCGGCTGCACGGTGACGCGGACGTCGGTGTCAAGGTGAGCCCGGCCGACTTCCCGGTCAACCGGGGCCGGCTGTGCCAGAAGGGCTGGACCGCCGCCGACGTCCTGCACACCGCCGACCGGCTCACCCGGCCGCTGGTCCGCGGCCCGGACGGCCGGCTCCGGCCCGCCTCCTGGGACACCGCACTGGACATCGTGGCCCGGGGCCTGCGTGTTCTTCGCGACCGGCACGGACCGGACGCCCTCGCCGTGCTCGGCGGCGGCGGCCTCACCAACGAGAAGGCGTATCTGCTGGGCAAGTTCGCCCGGCTCGCCCTGGGCACCAGCCAGATCGACTACAACGGCCGGTTCTGCATGTCGTCCGCCGCCGCGGCCGGCAACGCGGCGTTCGGCCTCGACCGGGGCCTGCCGTTCCCGGTCACCGACCTGCGCGACGCCGACACCGTCCTGCTGGCGGGCGCGAACGTCGCCGAGACCATGCCGCCGCTGCTCCAGCACCTCGACCGAGCCCGGCTCATCGTGGTGGACCCCCGGCGCACCGCCACCGCCGAGCGGGCCGCCCTGCACTTGCAGCCGGTGCCCGGGACCGACCTCACGCTCGCGTTCGGCCTGCTGCACATCGCCGTCGCGGAGGGCCTCGTGGACCGCGAGTACGTCCACGAGCGCACCGCCGGCTTCGACACCGCCGCCCGCCGGGCGGGCGCCTGGTGGCCGGAACGGGTCGAGGAGATCACCGGTGTCCCCGCGAGCGCGCAGCGCCGGGCGGTGCGGATGCTCGCCGAGGCCCGCGGCGCCTATGTGCTCACCGGCCGCGGCGCCGAACAGCACAGCAAGGGCACCGACACCGTCGCCGCGTTCATCAACCTGGCACTCGCCCTCGGACTGCCCGGCCGGACCGGCAGCGGCTACGGCTGCCTCACCGGGCAGGGCAACGGCCAGGGCGGCCGGGAACACGGCCAGAAGGCCGACCAGCTGCCCGGCTACCGCTCCCTCACCGACCCGGCGGCCCGCGCCCATGTCGCCGGCGTCTGGGGCGTGCCACCGGACACCCTGCCCGGACCCGGCCGCAGCGCCTACGAACTGCTCGACGCGCTCGGCCGGGCCGATGGACCGAAGGCGCTGCTGGTCCTGGGGTCCAACCCCGCCGTCTCCGCGCCGCACGCCGCGCACGTCACCGGCCGGCTCGCCGCCCTCGACCTGCTGGTGGTGGCCGACTTCGTGCCCTCGGAGACGGCGCGGATGGCCGACGTGGTGCTGCCGGTGACGCAGTGGGCCGAGGAGGAGGGCACCCTGACCAACCTCGAGGGCCGGGTGCTGCGCCGCCGCGCGCTGTTGCCGCCCCCGCCCCCGGTCCGCAGCGACCTGCGGGTCCTGCACGACCTCGCGGTACGCCTGGGCGAACCCGGCGACCGCTACCCGACCGACCCCCGCGCGGTGTTCGAGGAACTGCGCGCCGCCTCCCGCGGCGGCCGGGCCGACTACTCCGGCATCACCTACGACCGGCTGGACGCCGGGGAGGCGCTGTACTGGCCCTGCCCCGACACCCCGGACGCCCCGCACCCCGGCACGCCCCGCCTCTTCCTGGACCGGTTCGCGCACCCCGACGGCCGGGCCCGATTCGCCGATCTCGACCACCGGGCACCGGCCGAGGAGACCGGCCCGGCCTTTCCGCTGTACGCCACCACCGGCCGGGTCCTGGCGCACTACCAGTCCGGCGCCCAGACCCGCCGGGTCGCCGAACTCACCGACGCGGTGCCCGAACCCTTCGTGCAGGTGCATCCCGACACCGCCGCCCGCTGCGGCCTGGCCGACCGGGGCCTGGCCCGGGTCGTCTCCGCACGCGGCGGCATGACGGCACGGGTCCGCACCGACGCGACGATGCGTCTGGACACCGTGTTCGTGCCCTTCCACTTCCCGGACGAGGGCCGGGCCAACCTGTTCACCCATCCGGCCCTGGACCCCCGCAGCGGCATGCCCGAGTTCAAGGTGTGCGCCGTGCGGCTCGCCCCGCTGTCAGGAGTGACACCTTGAGCGCCCCGCCGAGCATCCTCGTGGCCGGTGACGGACCGGCGGCGCGGCGGCTGACCCAGCGCCTGCGCGACCACGGCCACCCGGACGTCCGTACCGTGCCGGACGACGGTTCCGGCACCCCCGGCCCGCCGTCCGCCGGGGTGACCTGGATCGACCGGGCGCGCCGCCTGGTCCGGGCCCACGTCGGCGGCCGGGAGACCGTGCACTCCTACGACACCCTGGTCCTCGTCCCCCGGGCCCGGCCGCGCCTGCCCGACCTGCCGGGCCTGGTGGACCGCGCGGGGTGCCTCACCGACGGCGTCGTCGCCCTGGACGGGGCCGCCCCTGCCCCGGTGCACGTCCCGGGCGCGGCGGCCGTCCTCGGTGACGGGCCGTCGGCGGTGGAGACCGCCAGCGCCCTCGCCGCCCGCGGCGTCGACACCACCCTGGTGTGCTCCTCGCCGCAGCCCCTGTCCGCGTACCTCGGCGCGGCCTGCGGCGCCCTGCTCGCCGAGGAACTCCGACGCGCCAGGGTCAGCGTGCGGCCCGCCGCCGTCGCCGTACGCCGGACCCCGGGACTGCTGCACCTGGCCGACGGCACCGCCGTCGGTGCCGACACGCTCCTCCTGTGTGCCGGCACCGTCCCCGACACCCGGCTCGCTCGCGCCGCCGGCCTGCGCGTGCGCCACGGCATCGTGGTGGACGAACGGCTGCGCACCAGCGACCCGCGCATCCATGCCATCGGCGACTGCGCCGAAGCCGGCGGCCGGGTCCGGCCGGGTCCGGGCGCCGCCTGGGACCAGGCCGAGACGCTCGCCGCGATCCTCGGCGGCCACGCCACGGCCTACCGTCCGGGGCCGTCCGCGCTGCGGCCCCGGATCCACGGGGCGGACGTGGCCGCGTTCGGGACACTCGCCGACCTGGACCGCCCCGGCTCCCGGCTGATCGGCCTCACCGACCCGGCCGGCCGGCGCTACGCGCGGCTCGCCCTGCGCGGCGACCACGTCGTCGCCGCCGTACTGCTCGGCCTGCCGGAGGCCATCGCCACCATCGGGCTCTGCCACCGGCACGGCCGGCCGCTGCCCTCCGACCGGCTCGGCCTGCTGCTGAACCTGGAGCCCCGGCGGACTCCGGACCGTGGCTCCGACGACGACTCCCCGGTCTGCCTGTGCAATAACGTTTCCCGGCGCGCCCTGCGCGACGCCTGGCGAGCGGGCGCCCGTACGGCTGCGGCCCTCGCCGGGACGACCCGCGCCACCACCGGCTGCGGTGGCTGCGGCCCGGCCGTGGCGCACTTGTGCGGAGTCTGGGCGTCCGGGCTGCGCGACGGCGAACTGGAGGCGGCATCGTGACACGGACCCTGCTCGTCGTCGGCCACGGCATGGTGGGCCACCGCCTCATGGAACAGCTCCGGGCCCGGGACCCCGCCCGGACCTGGCGCGTCGTGGCCGTCGGGGAGGAGCACCACCTCGCCTACGACCGCGTCGGCCTGTCCGCGTACCTGGACGGCAAGAGCCGGGGCGACCTCACGCTGGTCGGCGCGGACCTGCTCAACGACCCACGGGTGGACCTGCTGCTGGGCAGCCCGGTCACCGAGGTGGACCGGGCCGCCCGCACCGCGCGCACCGCTCACGGCGCACACCTGCGCTACGACGCCCTGGTCCTGGCCACCGGTTCACGCCCGTTCGTCCCCCCGGTGCCGGGCCACGACCAGGCCGGCTGCTTCGTCTACCGCACCTTCGACGACCTCGACGCCCTGCGGGCCGCGGCGCGACCGGGACGGCCGGGCGTGGTCGTCGGCGGCGGGCTGCTGGGCCTGGAGGCGGCCAACGCCCTGCGGCTGCTCGGCATGCGCGCCCGGGTCGTGGAGAACGGGGCCCATCTGATGCCGGCCCAGCTCGACGCGGGCGCCGCCGCGGTGCTGCACCGGCACGTCGCCGGCCTGGGGCTCGGCCTGCACTGCGGCACGTCCGTGGCGTCGGTCGACGCCGGCCCCGACGGCCGGGTGACGTCCGTGACGCTCGGGGACGGCACCGTGCTCGACGCCGACGTGGTGGTGTTCGCCGCGGGTGTCCGGCCGCGGGACGAACTGGCCGGGCCGCTGGGTCTGGCCCGGGGCGGGCGCGGCGGGTTCGCCGTGGACGCCTTCTGCCGTACCGCCGACGAACGGGTGTGGGCGATCGGTGAGTGCGCGGCGGTGGACGGCCGCTGCCACGGCCTGGTGGCCCCCGGGTACCGCATGGCGGACAGCGTCGCGCGTCAGCTGACCGGGGACGTCCCCGAGCCGTTCGACGCCACCGACACCCCCACCACCCTCAAACTCCTGGGCGTCACCGTCGCCACCGTCGGCAGCGTCCAGGCCGGCCACGGACAGGCGGTCGAGGCGGTCTTCGCCGAAGGCACCGACCGGTACGCCAAGGTCCTGCTGAGCCGGGACGGCGGCGCCCTGCTGGGCGCCGTGGTCGCCGGCGGCACCGGCCCGTCCGTCGCGATCCGCTCCCTCGTCGGCCACCGGCCGCCCCCGGACCTGGAACACCTGCTGCTGCCCCGTTCCCCTTCCGCAGCCCCGCCCGAAAGGACTTTCCAATCGTGATGTCAGGCCGCTCCCGTGACGGGTGGTGAACCTTGGTAGCACTGCCCCTCACGGATCATCGCCCACAGGACGTTGAGGCGTCGGCGGGCGAGCGCGAGCAGGGCCGGCTTGTGGCCCTTCCCCTCGGCCCGTTTGCGCTGGTAGTACGCCTTGGAGGCGGGGCATGTCGTGGTGCTGACCATGGCCGAGAGGTACATGCTCCGCGGCAGGCCACGGTGGTATCGCTTGGGCCTGCGAAGGTTGCCGCTGACGCGGCCGGAGTCGCGGGGTCTGGGGGCGAGGCCGGCGAAGCCGGCCAGGCGGTCGGCACTGCCGAAGGCGTCCATGTCACCGCCGGTGGCGGCGATGAAATCGGCTCCGAGCTTGGGGCCCATGCCGGGCAGGCCGCGGATCACCTCGGCATGCGGATGCTCGCGAAACCGGGCCTCAAGCAAGGTGTCAAGCTCGGCGATCTCCTCATCGAGGGCCATCACCCCCTTCGCGAGGCGGGCGACCATGGCGGCGGCCAGCTTCTCGCCGGGCAGCGCGGTCTGCTGGGCCTGGGCGGCCTCCACGGCCGTCTTCGCCAGCGCGGCGGCGCCGCGGACCTTGCGGTTCTTCAGCCAGGTCTCGATCCGCTTCGCGCCCGCGCGGCGGATCGCGGCCGGGGTCTGGTAGCCGGTCAGCAGCATGACCGAACCCTTGTTGACAAGCTCCAGCGACCGCTCCAACGCAGGGAAGATCTCCTGCAGTTGGGCCCGGAGGCGGTTGATCTGCCGGGTGCGGTCGAAGACCACGTCCAAGCGGCGGGTCGTCAGGGTGCGCAGGTCGACGGCGATCTCGTCGCCCGGCCGCAGCAGGCCCAGATCCTTGCGCATGCGGGCCTGGTCGGCGATGACGAAGGCGTCCTTCGCATCGGTCTTGCCCTCGCCGCCCTTGTAGGTGGCCGCGGCCCGGTAGACCGCCAAGCCGGTCAGACAGGCCATGGGCTGATCGTGGTTATGCAGCAGGCCGATCAGCAGGGCGGCACCGCCGTGGTTGAGGTCCACGGCCCACAGCACGTCGGTGGATATCGCCAGGACCTCGCCGATCAGCTCCAGCAGCTCGGCCTCGCCGTTCAGAACCCGGCGGGACAGCAGCCGTTCACCATCCGCATTGATCACCACGCGGTGATGGTGTTCCTTGCCGATGTCCACCCCCGGCCCAGATCTCGGGCACGTTCCCCTCCGCCAGTTCGCCGTGTCACATCACACCCGCAGACGACCTCGCCGACGTTGTCCTACAGCGGCGATCAGAGTCGCGTCTCCCCATTGGCGGTCGAGCCGTCGCGGGGCTCCGGGCGGCCAAGTCCTTTGAGCCATCCGACGGCGGCCCGCTCATCAGCCATACCCAGAACCCCTGGGCCCTCCGATCTTACGAATGACCGGAGCGGACCCACGTCTAGAAAGGTAGGACCCCGCCTTGAACAGGATCGCCTTCCTCGGCCTCGGCACCATGGGCGGCCCCATGGCCGTCAACCTCGCCGCGGCCGGACACACCGTCTACGGCTGGAACCGCAGCGAGGGCCGGACCGGCCCCCTGATCGAGGCGGGCGGCCGGCCGGCCGCCACGATCGCCGAGGCCGTCCAGCACGCCGACACGGTGATCACGATGCTGCCGGACGCTCCCCAGGTCGAGGAGGTCGCCTACGGTGCCGACGGCATCCTGGCGCACGCCCGGTCCGGCACCCTGCTGATCGACATGTCCACCATCGCCCCGCGCAGCTCGGTCCGGCTGGCCCGCGAGGCCGCCGCGCGGGGGGTGCGGGTGCTTGACGCCCCTGTCGCCGGTGGCGAGACCGGGGCGGTCGAGGGCACCTTGTCCATCATGGTCGGCGGGGCGGCCGCCGACGTCGCGGCGGCCGGCCCAGTCTTCGAGGCCCTGGGCAAGACCGTCACGCACTGCGGTCCGCACGGTCTCGGCCAGACGGTGAAGGCCGCCAACCAACTGGTCCTGGCCATCAACCTCCAGGCGTGTGCCGAGGCGGTGGTCTTCCTGGAGAAGGCGGGCGTGGACCTGGAGGCCGCCTTCGACGTACTGGACGGCGGCCTGGCCGGCTCCCGGGTCCTCACCCGCAAACGGACCAACTTCCTCCACCGCGACTACAAGCCGAGCTTCACCGTGGGCCTGCACCACAAGGACCTGGGCATCGTCACGGAAACGGCCCGCGAACTCGGCGCCGCAATCCCGCTGGGCAGCATCGCCGCCCAGCTGATGGGCGCCGCCGTGTCCCGCGGCGACGGCCACCTCGACCACTCCGCACTGCTGCGCGGCGTGGAACTGCTCAGCGGCCACGGCACGCCGCACGACCCGGAGGGCGTTTAGCCTCGATCCACCGACCGCTACCTTGTGGATAACGTTTCTGGAAACGAGGACGTGCCTCGTGAACTTCGATGACGGGAGCTCTTCAGGCTTCCAGCACGCACGATCGCAAGGCACTTCCGAGATGCGAGTTTCCCACACGCCGGCGGCGGTCTCCGCCGCGTTCAATGAGCCGAATCTGATCGCGCATGGCGGGCTGGTCCCGGTGATGCGGCTGGCCGAGCGGTGCGGGCTGTCCCGGCCGGTGGCCGAGAGGGTGAAGCTGACCGGCGCGAGCAACAGTGCGGGGGCGGCGGCAGAGGGCCTTGACCCGGAATCTTGGACACGGGCTATGCGGCTTGGGCCAGGGTAGTTGATGTTGTGTCGAGTGCTGTCTCGTAGGCGATGGGACTGCGTTGTCCGAGGCGGGAGTGACGGCGTCGGGTGTTGTAGCGGTGGAGCCAGCGGAACGCGTCGAGACCGGCCTCATGTTCGCTGGGCCAGCGCTTTCGGCCCTGAAGCGTCTCGCGTTCGAAGGTCGCGTTGAAGGACTCGGCGAGCGCGTTGTCCGCCGAGCTGCCGATCGCGCTCATCGACTGGCGGACGCCGCCTGGCGGCAGGCGTCGGCGAAGGACCGGCTGGTGTACTGGGCCCCGTGGTCGGTATGCATGACCGCCCCTGCGAGGCTGCCGCGGGTCCGCTCGGCGGCGGACAGGGCATCGGTAACGAGGTCGGTGCGCATGTGGTCCGCGATCGCCCAGCCGGCGAGGCGGCGTGAGGCGAGGTCGATGACGGTGGCCAGATACAGGAACTTCCCGCCGTCCAGCGGGAGATAGGTGATGTCGCCGACGTACTTCGTGTTCGGCTCGCTTGCCGTTCAGTCGCGGCCGACGAGGTCCGGGGTCTTCGCCGCGGCCGGGTCCGCGACAGTGGTGCGGTGTCTGCGGCACGAGCGCACGCCTGTCAGGCCGATGCTCCGCATCACACGTGCGATCCGCTTGTGGTTGACGCGCTCGCCCGCCTCGCCGGAGCTCGGCAGTGATCCTGGGGACGCCGTAGGTGCCGTCCGACTCGCGGTGCACGGCCCGTATCCGGGCGGCGAGGCGGGCGTCGGCCGCCTGCCGGGCGACCCGGTCCGCGGCTGTGCGACGCCAGTAGCAGAAGCTGGAGCGGGCGATACCCAGGATGGTGCACAGCCGCTTCACGCCGTAACGGCGCTGATGGTCAGCGACGAACTGGAAGCGGTTCACCAGCGCGTCTCCCCGGCGGCATACTTCGCCGCCTTCCGCAGGATCTCGCGCTCTTCCTCCAGGTCACGGACCTTCTTCCGCAGAGCGGCGTTCTCCGCCTCCAACGGCGTCGGCGGCTCGGCCGGCACTTCCGCCCGGCGCCCCCGGGACCGGCTCGCTCCGGCCGCTCGGACCCAGTTCCGCAAGGTCTCGGGGTTGATCCCCAGATCGGCGGCGACCTGCCTGATCGTCGCCTCGGGTCGCGACTGGTACAGCGCGACCGCGTCCGCCTTGAACTGCGGCGGATGGTTCTTCATGACCACGAGATGTCCGTTCTCAGATCCTCGGGATCCAGTGTCTCGTGTGTCCAGGATCAAGGGTCAAGGCCCGAACTCGACGACCCCCGCTCCCTCGCCCTCCCCGACTTCACCACTCTCCAACGCCTCGCCCACGCCCTCATCGAACGCTCCCACGGCCACTACCCGGGCTGGGGAGAAGTCGTCCTGTTCGCCGGATGCACCGCCGCCCGCATCGGCGAAGTCTCCGGCATCCGCGTCGGCGACATCGACCCCCAGAGCTGGATCTGGACCGTCCGCCACCAGACCACGCCCGCCCCCGGCGGCCTCACCGACAAGGGCAAGCGCACTCGCAAGGTCCCCCTCATCAAGGAGATCCGCCCCCTGGTCGCCCAGCGCCTCCTGCCCGCCGGACCCGACCCCGACACCCGCCTGTTCACCGGCCCCCGCGGCGGACGCATCTCCACCGCTGTCCTGCGCGACGCCACCCACTGGGACACCGTCGTCACCCAACTCGGCTACGAACACCTGCGCCGCCACGACCTGCGCCACACCGGACTCACCTGGTTCGCCGACGCCGGAGCCCCCGTCCACGTCCTACGCAAGATCGCCGGACACGGCTCCCTCATCACCACCCAGCGCTACCCGCACTCCGACCTCCGCCAGATCATCGACGCCCGCGCCGCGCTCACCACGCACCTCACCATGGTCCGCGCCCCCAAGACCCTGCCGGCCCTGCCGGCAGGCCCCCGCCGCACCCGCTAGGGCCTGTCGTTTGG
>NZ_JAGGOO010000035.1:746-36350 GCF_018614415.1 Streptomyces sp. ISL-12 | reverse complement strand
GCACAGGCGCCGCAGGCATCCGCAGGCATCCGCAGGCATCCGCAGGCATCCGCAGGCATACGGCAATGGGCCCGCCCCCGGGAGCCAGGGGCGGGCCCGTTCCTCGCGGTGGCACCGCCATGCAGCACCGCGAGGGATCAGAGGGGCAGGCTCAGCCGAAGCGGCCGGAGATGTAGTCCTCCGTGGCCTGCACCGACGGGTTGGAGAAGATTCGCTCCGTCTCGTCGATCTCGATGAGCTTGCCGGGCTGGCCGACGGCCGCCAGGTTGAAGAACGCCGTACGGTCCGAGACGCGCGCCGCCTGCTGCATGTTGTGCGTCACGATGACGATCGTGAAGCGCTCCTTCAGCTCACCGATCAGGTCCTCGATGGCGAGGGTGGAGATCGGGTCGAGGGCCGAGCAGGGCTCGTCCATCAGCAGCACGTTCGGCTCGACCGCGATCGCCCGCGCGATGCACAGCCGCTGCTGCTGGCCGCCCGACAGGCCGGAGCCCGGCTTGTTCAGGCGGTCCTTGACCTCGTTCCAGAGGTTCGCGCCCTTGAGGGACTTCTCGACGACGTCGTCCATCTCGGACTTCTTGTACCGGCCGTTGAGCCGCAGGCCGGCCGCCACGTTGTCGTAGACGGACATGGTCGGGAACGGGTTCGGGCGCTGGAAGACCATGCCGACCTCGCGCCGCACCGCCACCGGGTCGATCCCGGCGCCGTACAGGTTCTCGTCGTCGAGCATGACCTTGCCGTCGACCCGGCCGCCCGGCGTCACCTCGTGCATGCGGTTCAGCGTGCGCAGGAACGTGGACTTGCCGCAGCCGGAGGGGCCGATGAAGGCCGTCACCGAGCGGGGTTCGACGGTCATCGAGATGTCCTCGATGGCCAGGAAGGAGCCGTAGTAGGCGTTGAGGCCGCTGACATCGATGCGCTTGGCCATGTGAATCACTGCTTCTTTCGGGTCGGGAGGGCCTTAGCGACCGGTCTTGGGGGCCTTCCAGCGGGCTATGCCGCGGGCCACCAGGTTGAGGATCATGATGAACGCGATGAGCGTCAGGGCCGCCGCCCAGGCACGGTTGATCGAGGGCTCGGAACCGGCGTTGTACTGCAGGTAGATGTACATCGGCAGCGATTCCTGCGCGTCCTTGAACGGGTTCGCGTTGATGAAGTCCGTGCCCCAGACCAGCAGCAGCACGGGGGCCGTCTCACCGGTGATGCGGGCGATGGCCAGCATGATGCCGGTGGTGATGCCGCCGATGGAGGTCGGCAGGACCACCTTGAGGATCGTGCGCCACTTCGGGACACCCAGGGCCAGGGACGCCTCGCGCAGCTCGTTCGGGACGAGCTTCAGCATCTCCTCGGTGGAGCGGACGACGACCGGGATCATCAGGATGGTCAGCGCCATCGAACCGGCGAAGCCGGACGGCCCCATGTCCAGGATCAGCACCCACAGGCTGAGGATGAACAGACCCGCGACGATCGACGGGATGCCCGTCATGACGTCGACGAAGAAGGTGACGGCCTGCGCGAGCCGGCCGCGGCCGTACTCGACCAGGTAGATCGCGGTCAGCACGCCGACCGGCACGGAGATCACGGCGGCCAGGCCGACCTGCTCCGCGGTGCCGAGGATGGCGTGGTAGATGCCGCCGCCGGGCTCGAAGTCGCCGATGACGCCCATCGAGTGGGTGAGGAAGTACCCGTCGAGGACCTTGACGCCGCGCTTGACGGTCGTCCAGACCAGGGAGGCCAGCGGGATGACCGCCAGGAGGAAGGCGACCCAGACGAGACTGGTCGCCACCCGGTCCTTGGCCTGGCGCCCGCCCTCGACCTTGGCGGAGATGCCGTAGGTGCCGAGGACGAAGAGGACCGCGGCGATCAGCGCCCACTGGATGGAGCTGTCCAGGCCGGCCGCGAAGCTGATGCCGATGCCCAGCACGACCGAGCCCGCGGCGACCGCCCACGCGAACCACTTGGGCAGGGTCGCGCCGCGCAGCGAACTCGGCGGACGCTGGCCGGGCTTTTCGGTGAGAGTGGCGTTGCTCATGCGTTGGCCCCCGAGTACTCCTTGCGGCGGGCGATGATCATCCGGGCCGCGCCGTTGACCAGCAAGGTGATGAGGAAGAGGACGAGACCGGAGGCGATCAGCGCGTCACGGCCCATCGGGGTGGCCTCGTTGAACTTGCTGGCGATGTTCTGCGCGAACGTGCCGCCGCCCGGGTCGAGCAGGCTGGCGGTGATGTCGAAGGTCGGGGAGAGGACCATGGCCACGGCCATCGTCTCGCCGAGCGCGCGGCCGAGACCGAGCATCGAGGCGGAGATGATGCCGGAGCGCGCGAAGGGCAGCACCGACATGCGGATGACCTCCCAGCGCGTGGCGCCGAGGGCCAGCGCGGCCTCCTCGTGCATGCGCGGGACCTGCCGGAAGACCTCACGGCTCACGTTGGTGACGATCGGCAGGATCATGATCGCGAGCAGGATGCCCACGGTCAGCAGCGAGCGCGGCGCGCCGTCGCTCCATTCGAGGACGCCGGTCCAGCCGAAGTACTCGTCCAGCCAGCCGTAGAGCCCGGTCAGGTGCGGTACGAGGACGAGGGCGCCCCACAGGCCGTAGACGATGGAGGGCACGGCGGCGAGCAGGTCGATCACGTAGGCGATCGTGCCGCCGAGCTTGCGCGGCGCGTAGTGGGTGATGAACAGGGCGATGCCCACCGCGACCGGGACCGCGATGGCCATGGCGATGACCGACGACACGATGGTGCCGAAGGCCAGGACCGCGATGCCGAACTCGGGCGGCACGGCGGTGGGGTTCCACTCGAAGGTGGTGAAGAAGTTGGCTTCGTCGTTGCTGATCGCGTTCGCGGCGCGGTAGGTCAGGAACGCCGCGATGGCGGCCATCAGGACCAGGACGAAGATGCCGGAGCCGCGGGAGAGGCCGAGGAAGATCCGGTCTCCGGGGCGGGTGGCGCCGCGGGCGGCCCGCTTCTGGTCGGCTTCGGTCGGCTGGGGGCTCGGTGGGGCTGCGGGATTCTGTGTCGATATGTCCATCGGGTTCTCCGGTCTGCGGAGCCGTCGTGGGGGACGGCCCGGGCGGGGCCGCCCGCGTGTCGGGGGCTCCTGGCGGCGGTGCACCGGACGGTGCGGTCAGGCCCCCCGGAGGTGCGGGGGACCTGACCGCACTCGGGTCAGCTCAGGCCCGAGATGGTGTCGCGGACCTTGGTGATGATCTCGTCGGGCATCGGGGCGTAGCCGGCCTCCGCCAGCAGGCCCTGACCGTCCTCGGAGGCGATGTAGTTCAGGAACGCCTTGGTCGCGGGCAGGGTCTCGGCCTTGTTGCCCTTGTCGCAGACGATCTCGTACGTGACCAGGGTGATCGGGTAGGCGCCCGCGGCGGACGGCGTGTAGTCCAGCTCCAGCGCCATGTCCTTGCCGGTGCCGACGACCTTGGCGGCGCCGATGGCGGCGGTCGCGTTCTCGACGGTGGCCTTGACCGGCTCGGCGGCCTCGGTCTTGATGTCGACCGTCTTGATGCCGCCCTCGGCGTAGGACAGCTCGAAGTAGGAGATGGCGCCGGAGGTCTGCGTCACCTGCTGCGCGAGGCCGGAGGAGCCCGACGCGGACTGGCCGCCCTTGGCCTCCCAGGACTTGCCCGGCTCGTAGCTCCAGTCGTCGGGAGCGGCGGCCTTCAGGTACTTGGTGAAGTTGTCCGTGGTGCCGGACTCGTCCGAGCGGTGGAACGCCTGGATCTTCAGGTCGGGAAGCTTGGCGTCGGGGTTGAGCTTGGCGATCGCCTCGTCGTTCCAGTTGGTGATCTTGCTGTCGAAGATCTGGGCGAGGGTGGCCGCGTCCAGGGTGAGCGTGTCGACACCGGGGACGTTGAAGCCCACGGCGATCGGGCCGCCGACCATCGGCAGGTCGATGCCCTGGCCGTTGGAGCAGACCTTCTTGGAGGCCGTGATCTCCTCGGGCTTCAGCGCGGAGTCCGAACCGGCGAACGCGGTCTGACCCTGGGTGAACGCGGTGATACCGGCGCCCGAACCCGTCGGGTTGTAGTTGATCTGCACGCTCTTGCACGCCGCGGCGAACTGCTTCACCCAGGCGTCGATCGCGTTCTTCTGGGCGGAGGAGCCGGACGCCTGCAGCTGGCCCGAGGCGTCACCGCAGTCGATGTTCCCGGCCTTGGCGCTCGCCGACGAGTCGCCGCTGCCGGTGTCACCGGTTTCGTCGGAGCCGCACGCCGTGAGGGCCAGGGCGCCGGAGACGGCGAGAGCACCGAGAGCGAGGGCCCGCCGGTTCATGCGCTGAAGCTTCACTTGAGGAATGTCCTTCCTGGAGCCGCCGTCCTGATTCGGCGGCGTGCGAAGACTGGTGCTGGGGACTGGATAGGAAAACTGGGCGATACGAACGCGTTTTCCAGGTGCGCCCCGTATCGGGTAAGGCCGAAATTAGGCAGAACAGGTGAAGGCGCCGATGGCCGTAAATGAACGCGGGGTGAACCCCTGGGGACGGTGCGGTGAGGTCACGGAACGCTTACGTCGAGGACACGGGGTGATTCCGGTGGGCTGTCACCCCGACTATGGCAGGCGGGCGGTGGCCAGCAGGGCGTCGACCAGGGCGCGGTCCCTCGGTCGAGTGAGCCGGGCCCGGGCGGCGTCGGGTGCCAGCCACAGGACGCGGTCCACCTCGTCGTTCGGTACGAACGTGCCGGAGACGGCCTCGGCGGCCCAGTAGCGCACCTGCTTGGGCCGGCCGTCGGCCGGATAGCGCACGGTGGGCAGCTCGGGGCCCGGCGCGGCCGTGTGCCCGGTCTCCTCGGCGACCTCGCGCAGGGCGCCGGCGAGGGCGTCCTCGCCCGGCTTCAGCTTTCCCTTGGGGTGGGACCAGTCGTCGTACTTCGGCCGGTGGACGAGACACAGCTCCGTCCCGCCGGTGACCGGCGAGCGGCGCCACAGGACGCAGCCGGCCGCGAGGACCGTGGTGCCGTCGGGGGTGCTCACGGATGCCTCCGCTCGGTGCCGGGCCTACGGTGTGCCGACGGCTTCCTTGCGCCAGCAGTGCTGGAACGCGTACCGCGCCGCCTCCACCTCATGCCGCTGGTCGGCGTGGAGCACGCCCAGCGCGTACGCCGTCGCCGGGGCGATCCGGGGGGTGCGGGCCGCCTGGGCGGCGGCCGCGGCGGCCTCCGCGGCGTCCCGGTGCCGGTCCAGGGCCTCACCGGCCGCGAGCAGGCGTACGCCGACGGGGGCGTCGCCGCCGGTGACGGCCTCACGGGCGTAGCGGTGCAGGCGCAGCAGCAGGCGTACCTGGTGCCAGGGCGCGTCCTGCGGATGCGGGGCCGGGTCCGCGGACAGCCCGTGGACCAGGGCTTCCGCGTTGTAGGGGCTGCCGGCGGTGACCAGGGGCAGCGCGGCCACGGCGTCGGTGAGGCGCTCCTCGGCGGCGGCGGCCAGCGGGCGCAGGTCGGCGCCGGCCGCGCCGGTGGCCAGCGGGACGTCGCTGGCCAGGACGGCGACCTTGTCGGCGACCGCGTGGAAGCGGCTGCTGCCCAGGGCTTGCAGCGCCGTGGAGTGGGCCCGGGTGCGGGCCAGGGTCAGCTGGCGGTCCAGCAGGGCGCCCGCCTTGGCCGCGCCCACGGTGAGGGCGCCGCGCTCGGTTCCGGCCGCCTGCTGGGCGGGGACGCCCGGGGGCAGGTCCGGGAAGACCGAGACGCCGGACAGCCGGTGCAGGGCCTGGAGCAGGCGTTCGAGGCGGGACGCGTACGCGTGCTCCATCGCCAGCGTGCCCGACAGCCAGGCCAGCTCGGGGCGGATGTCCTCCGCCCAGTCGCCGTCGAGCAGCGCCTGGAAGGTGTGCAGGCTGCCGCTGATCCGGCGGGCCGCGCGGCGCAGGGCGCGGGCCGCGTCGACGGAGCCGTCCACGGCGTGCGCGCCCGCGCCGTTCTCCCGGTGCAGGCGCAGGGCGCGGAGGAACTCCGTGGCCTGGGCGCGCAGGTAGCGGGCGAGGGCGTCGGCGTCCACCGGGCCGTCCGGCCGGGGCGGGGTGTCCGGCCGGAGCGGGGCGTCCGCCTGCGGGGGGCTGCCTGTTCGCGCGGTGCTGTCTGTTCGTGCGGTGCTGTCTGTTCGCGGGGGGCTGTATGTTCGCGCGGTGCTGTCTGTTCGCGTGGCGCTGTCTGTTCGCGCGGCGCTGTCTGTTCGCGCGGTGCTGTCCGGCTGCATCGGGCTGTCCACCTGCGCAGAGCTGTCCGCCGGCGCCGGGCCGGGCAGCGGGGGTGGGCCGGACGGGGCCGGCCGGGACGGGGGGTGCGTCGGTTCAAGGTGTCGCTGTGCCACGCCGGCGCCTCCGGGCGTCTATGAGCATCTCCTGGACGTTGCGCAGGGGGTGACCGTCCGCGTCGGTCGCGTGCCGGGTCCACTCGCCGTCCGGACCGAGGTGCCAGGACGCGGTGGTGTCGGACATGCCGGTCTCCAGCAGGCGGCACAGGGCCGCCCGGTGGGCCGGGTCGGTGACCCGGACCAGGGCCTCTATCCGGCGGTCGAGGTTGCGGTGCATCATGTCGGCGCTGCCGAACCACACCTCCGGCTCACCGCCGTTGCCGAACGCGAAGACCCGGGAGTGCTCCAGGAAGCGGCCGAGGACCGAACGGACCCGGATGTTCTCCGACAGGCCCTCCACGCCGGGACGCAGCGCGCAGATGCCGCGCACCCACACGTCGACCGGGACACCCGCCTGGCTCGCGCGGTAGCAGGCGTCGATCACCGCCTCGTCGACCATCGAGTTGACCTTGATCTTGACGTACGCGGGGCGGCCGGCGCGGTGGTGC
The DNA here is from genome assembly GCF_018614415.1 of Streptomyces sp. ISL-12. Taxonomy (GTDB): domain Bacteria; phylum Actinomycetota; class Actinomycetes; order Streptomycetales; family Streptomycetaceae; genus Streptomyces. The sequence goes on along the minus strand of NZ_JAGGOO010000035.1, from coordinate 29,545 downwards.
TGGATCTCCTTGTGGATACGGGAGACCAGGCCGTCGCGGAGCGACTTGGGGGCGACGAGCAGACGGCGGTACGTCTCCCGGCGGGAGTAGCCGGAGAGGCGGTTGAAGAGGTCGGAGAGGTCCGCGCCGACCTGCGGGTCCGCGGTGAGCAGGCCGAGGTCCTCGTAGAGGCGGGCCGTCTTCGGGTGGTAGTTGCCCGTGCCGACGTGGCTGTAGCGGCGGAGGGTCTCGCCCTCCTGGCGTACGACGAGGGAGAGCTTGCAGTGGGTCTTGAGGCCCACCAGGCCGTAGACGACGTGGCAGCCGGCCTCTTCCAGCTTGCGGGCCCACTTGATGTTGGCGTGCTCGTCGAAGCGGGCCTTGATCTCGACCAGGACGAGGACCTGCTTGCCGGCCTCGGCGGCGTCGATGAGCGCGTTGACTATGGGGGAGTCGCCGGAGGTGCGGTAGAGGGTCTGCTTGATGGCGAGGACGTCCGGGTCCTCGGCGGCCTGCTCCAGGAACGCCTGTACGGAGGTGGAGAACGAGTCGTACGGGTGGTGGAGGAGGACGTCCCTGCTGCGGAGCGCGGCGAAGATGTCGGGGGCGGAGGCGGACTCGACCTCGGCGAGGTCGCGGTGGGTGCCGGCGACGAACTTCGGGTACTTCAGCTCCGGGCGGTCCAGGCTGTGGACGCGGAAGAGGCCGGTGAGGTCCAGGGGGCCGGGGAGGGGGTAGACCTCGGCTTCGGTGATCTTCAGCTCGCGGACCAGGAGGTCCAGCACCTCGCGGTCGATGCTCTCCTCGACCTCCAGGCGGACCGGGGGGCCGAAGCGGCGGCGCATGAGTTCTTTTTCGAGCGCCTTGAGGAGGTTCTCGGCGTCGTCCTCTTCTACTTCGAGGTCCTCGTTGCGGGTGACGCGGAAGGCGTGGCTCTCCAGGACCTCCATGCCGGGGAAGAGTTCTTCCAGGTGGGCGGCGATGACGTCCTCGATGGGGACGTAGCGGCCCGGGGAGGCTTCCAGGAAGCGGGAGAGCAGCGGCGGGACCTTGACGCGGGCGAAGTGGCGGTGGCCGGTGACCGGGTTGCGGACGACGACCGCGAGGTTGAGGCTCAGGCCCGAGATGTACGGGAAGGGGTGGGCCGGGTCGACCGCGAGAGGGGTCAGGACCGGGAAGATCTGGTGGCGGAAGAGGGTGAACAGGCGGGCCTGCTCCTTCTCCGCGAGTTCCCTCCAGCGGACCAGGTGGATGCCCTCTTCGGCCAGGGCCGGGAGGACGTCCTCGTGGAAGCAGGCGGCGTGCCGGGCCATCAGCTCGCGTGAGCGGGCCCAGATCATCTCCAGGATCTCGCGGGGCTGGAGGCCGGAGGCGGAGCGGGTGGCGACGCCGGTGGTGATGCGACGCTTGAGGCCCGCGACGCGGACCATGAAGAACTCGTCCAGGTTGCTGGCGAAGATCGCGAGGAAGTTCGCGCGTTCCAGGAGCGGGGTGTTCGGGTCCTCGGCCAGTTCCAGGACGCGTTCGTTGAACGCCAGCCAGCTGCGCTCGCGGTCGAGGAAGCGGTTCCGGGGGAGGGGGGTGGCCCTGCCGTGGCCGTAGCCGTTGCCGTTGCCGACGCCGGTGGCCTGGGATTCGTCCAGGTCGTCCTCGTACGCGTCGAGGTCGGAGTCGAGGTCGGGCTCCAGGTCGGAGACCGCGGCGGCGATCGTGTGCGGGCGGTGCGCGGCGATGGAGCCCACGGAGGGCTGCGTGTGCTGGACCTCTGCCTGGGGGTTCGACTGACTCATGGACCTATTCTTCCGCGCACCGAGCAGGACAGGCGCGTCGGAAGGAACGGGCGGAAGCGGGGTTCCCTCCGGGGGCGGTGAAGGCTCTGGCACGGCGGGCTGCATTCGGTGAGCGTCGCAAGCTCGTCTGAATCGATGGTTACGGGGAGATGGCGTGGGGGATAGCGGGGGGCGGCTTGGGGGTGCGGGGTGCCTCCGGCGGGTCCGGGGTGCGCGGGGGTGCGGCGAGCCCGCCGCCGGATGGACGCCCGGGCGGGGGGAGTCGTCACCTCTGTGGGACCGGGTAAGCGGCGGGCTGCGCCGCACCCCCACGACCCGCTCCCGCCGTCGTGCGGGTGCGGGTCGTTCGGTCTTCGGGGGGCGATTCCGTCGTGGGGCGGGTGCGGGTTCGGGTCCCTGGGAGGGTTTCCGTCGTCGTGCGGGTGCGGGTCGTTTGGTCTTTCGGGGGGCGATTCCGTCGTGGGGCGGGTGCGGAGCCGGGGCCCCGGGAGGGTTTCCGTCGTGGGGCGGGTGCGGGTCCCACGGACGCTTCCGTCGGCATGTGCGGTGCGGGGCGGTGCGGTGCGGTGCGGGGCGCGGGGCCGGTGTCCAGGGGCGCTTCCGGCGTCGTGCGGCTGGGCTGGTGGGGTGGGGTGAACCGGTCGGGGGGTGTCGTGCGATGAGGAGACGTGAGCGGAACGAGAAGCGACGGGGAGCTGTTGCGGGCCGTCGCGGGCGACGGTGACCGGCGGGCCTTCGAGGAGCTGTACCGGCGGTACGCGCCGTGGCTGACGGCCCGGCTGCGCGGCCGCTGTGCCGATCCGGGGGTCGTCGACGACGTGGTGCAGGAGACCTTCCTCGCGGTGTGGCGCGGCAGCGCGCGGTACCGGGAGGACGGGGACGTCGCCGGGTGGCTGTGGCGGATCGGGTCGCGGCGGCTGATCGACGTACTCCGCGGGGACGGGGCGCGGGGGCGGCTGCGGCAGGCGCTGGCGCGGCTGCGGCACCGGGACGAGGTGTCGGCGGAGGAGCGGGTGCTGGCCGGCGTCGAGCACGGGGATCTCGCGGGCGCCCTCGTCCGGCTCTCCCCGGAACTGCGCGCGGTGCTCCAGGCGACGGTCGTCGACGGGCTGACCACCCGCGAGGCCGCCGTCCTGCTCGGCATTCCGCCGGGCACGGTCAAGACGCGGGCGATGCGGGCCCGCAAGCAACTGCGGGAGGCCCTGGCATGACGGCGTACATCGACGGCGGCTGGCACGTGCCGGAGGAGGAGTTGCGGGCCTACGCGGGGGGTGGGCTGGCGCCGCCCGCGCTGTGGTCCGCCGACACCCATCTGGCCGCCTGCGCGCGGTGCCGTGCGGTGCTGGCGGAGGTCACCGATCCGGTGGCGCTGGACGCCGGGTGGGAGCGGCTCGACGCCGAACTGGACGCGCCGCGGGCGGGGTGGTGCGAGGGGCTGCTGGTGCGGCTGGGCGTGCCCGACCACGTGGCCCGGCTGCTGACGGCCACGCCGGTGCTGCGCGGGTCGTGGCTGGGAGCGGTCGCGGCGGTGCTGGCGATGACCGTGACGGCGGTGCTGGCGTCCGGGTCGCCGGACGGGACGCCGACGCTCTTCCTCGCCCTCGCCCCGCTGCTGCCGCTGGCCGGGGTGGCCCTGTCGTACGGGCCCGCGCTGGACCCGGCGTACGAGATCGCGGTGGTGGCGCCGCTGCACGGGTTCCGGCTGCTGATGATCCGCACGGTCGCCGTGCTGGCCGTGGGGATCGGGCTGAACGGTCTGGCCACGCTGGCGCTGCCCGGCTACGGGCTGCGGGCGCTGGCCTGGCTGCTGCCCGCGCTGGCCCTGACGGGGGGCGGGCTGGCGCTGACGCCGCGGCTGGGGCCGGTGGTCGCGCCCTCGGTGGTGGGGGGCGCGTGGGTCGGGCTGCTGTTGGCCGCCGAGGCGGTACGGGAGTCCGGTGACGGGCCGCTCGTGCCGTTCACGGCGGCCGGGCAGGGCGTGTGCGCGGTGGTGGCCGTGGTCGCCGCCGGGGTGCTGTTCGCGGTGCGGGACCGGTTCGACCGGTCGCGGTTCGTCCACTGACTTTTCTTCGTCGTTCGTGACACGGGAGTTTCGTATGACCATCACCGTTTCCGCCTCCGGGCTGCGCCTGCATTACGGGCGGACCCGCGCCCTCGACGACGTGGGGCTGCGGCTGTCGCCGGGCGTCACCGGGCTGCTCGGGCCCAACGGGGCGGGCAAGACCACGCTGTTGCGGGTGCTGGCCACGGCCGTGCCCGCGGACGAGGGCGCGTTCACCGTGCTGGGGCACGACCCGGGGACCGCGGGCGGCCGGCAGCAGGTGCGCCGGCGGCTGGGGTACCTGCCGCAGACGCCCGGCTTCCATCCGGGGTTCACCGCCTTCGAGTTCGTGGACTACGTGGCCGTCCTGAAGGAGATGACCGACCGGGGCGCCCGCCACCGCGAGGTGCGGCGGGTACTGGAGGAGGTCGGGCTCGGGGAGGTGCGGGGGCGGCGGATCAGGAAGCTGTCCGGCGGGATGCGGCAGCGGGTCGCGCTGGCCGCCGCCCTGGTGGGGGACCCCGGGTTCCTGGTGCTGGACGAGCCGACCGTCGGGCTCGACCCCGAGCAGCGGATGCGGTTCCGGGAGCTGATCGCGGAGGCGGGGGAGGGGCGGACCGTCCTGCTGTCCACCCATCAGACCGAGGACGTCGCCATGCTGTGCCGACGGGTGCTGGTGATGGCCGAGGGGGGCATCCGGTTCGACGGGACGCCGGCCGAGCTGACCGCGCGGGCGGCCGGGCGGGTGTGGCGCAGTGAGCGGCGGGACGCGGGCGCGAAGGCCGGGTGGCGCACGGGGACGGGGGAGTTCCGGCACGTCGGTGATCCGCCGGACGGGGCCGAACTGGTCGAACCCACCCTGGAGGACGGCTATCTGCTGGTCCTCGACGGCGCGGGCTCGGGCTCGGGCGCGGAGGTGGCGGCATGAGCGCGGTGCTGGAGGAGACGCCGGTGGCGGTGGACGGCCGGGCGAACGGCGGTGGGGCGCGAGCCGTGCTCGAACTGGCCCGGCTGGAGGCGCGGCGGCTGGTGCTGAGCGTGCCGGTGCTGATCGCCTTCGTGCTGTACGCCGTCCTGATCGTGTGGCGGACCCGGTCGTCGTGGGACGGCTTCCCGGTCCTCCAGGACGCCGACCGGTCGACGCAGGGCTGGCCGCTGCTCGTCGGCTTCGCGGTGCTGCTGAGCGCCAACTTCGCCGCGCTGCGCTCCCGTCGGCACCACACCGAGGAGTGGTTCGGGGCCCTGGTGATGCCGCGCGGGCGGCGTACGGCGGCGCACGTGCTGTCGCTGGTGCCGGTGGTGCTGCTCACCGCGGTGTTCGTGGGCGGGCAGTTCGGCTGGGAAGCGCTCAAGCCGGGGGCGGTCGGGCAGGGTTCGCCGGCCGAACTGCTGGTGGGGCCGCTGACCGTACTGCTGCTGGGGGCGGGCGGCATCCTGCTGGCCCGGCTGGTGGCCTCGGCGTGGGCGGCGCCGCTGCTGGGCGTGTTCTTCCTGTTCACCTCGATGCTCGGCAGCCTGCCGCTCGGCGGTGAGGCCGGGGCCTGGCTGAGCCCGGTCGTCTCCACGTCCGGCGGCCAGCCCCTGCCCTCCGACCTGATCGGCCGTCCGGCCGCCTGGCACGCCCTGTACCTGGCCGGTGTGGCGCTGTGCCTGGCCTTCCTCGCGGTGCTGGCCGGCGGGGGCCGGGGCGCGGCCGTCAAGGCGGGGCTCGCGGTGGCGCTGGTGATGGGCCTGGTCGGGGGCGTCGCGCAGTCCCGGGGCGAGTCGGCGGAACTGGTCGCCGCCCGCGAACGGGCCTCGGTCAGCCCCGAGAAGGAGCAGAAGTGCGTCGAGCGGGACGGGACGACGTACTGCGCGTTCGAGGAGTGGATGCCGCGCACCGCTGACTGGGCCGACGTGGTGGACCGGGTGCGGTCGCTCACCGGTGACGAGGCGCGCGACCGCTCCCTGCTCGTACGGCAGCGGATCGAAGCCCGCTACGGCCTGGAGAGCGACTCCGCGATCCCCCCGCTGACCCGGCGCGACCAGGTGACCGTGGGCACCGAGTGGGGCGGCAACCGGGTGCCGGAGTTCTCCGCCGCCGTCGCCGCCGTGCTGGTCGCGGGCAGCGAGCAGGCGGGCAGCCAGGTGTGCGACGGGCGGATGGTGACCGTCATGTGGCTCGCCCTGAGCTGGCAGGACGACCCGATGGACGCCCTGCGCCGGGTCCGCCTCGACGACAGCGTCCAGGGCTCGGCGATCGTCCTGTCGCCGACCGACCCGCTGAGCATGACCGCCGGTCAGACGGACGTCGTACGGCGCCTGCTGGAGAAGCCGGCGGACGGCGTCGCGGCGAAGGTCCGGGAGCACTGGAGCGAGCTGACCTCCCCGAAGCTGACGACGGCACGGGCGGCCGAGCTGCTCGGGGTCGCCGGGCCGGACGAGGCCGACTCGTGCGGCGCGTGACGAGGGGCAAGAGACGGCGCGTGACGGCCGCGCAGGGCAAGGCGAAGGGCGGGGTGAAGGGCGGGGCGAAGGGCGGGGTGAAGGGATGGGTGGCGGAGCTGGTGCGGCCGGTGGGGCGCACGGTGCCGTGGTGGGCGCTGGGCGCGGCCGGGGCCGTGGGGCTGCTGCTCGTCGCGGTGGCGCGGTGGACCGGCGACGAACCGACGCCCTGGGCGGCGCTCCTCGCGCTGCGCGGCGCCGCGCTGGCCGGCGGGCTGGGCCTGGCGTCCCTCCTGGACGACCCCGCCCGGCACACCACGGCCGCCGTCCCGGTCCCGCGCCCGGCCCGGCAGGCACTGCGGGCCGCCCTGGTCGCGCCCCTGGTCGCGCTGTGGTGGACGGCGGTGCTGTTCCTGGTTCCCGCGGACGTACGTCCGCCGGCCGGCGGCATCACCCTGGAGGCGGGGGCCGTCGTCCTGCTGGCGCTCGCCGCGGCGGCGGCGGTGGTCCGGCTGACCGACCGGACCCGTCCCGGCCGGGCCGTGGCGACGGCCCTGCTCATCGCGGCGGTCGTCAGCCCGCTGTTCGTCCCGGACAGCTGGGCGGTGTTCGTCCAGAGCGGCGACCCGCGCTGGGCGGAGTCCCACGACCGCTGGGCCGTCGCCCTGGCGGCAGCGGCGGCGGTGTGGGCGGCGTCCGCGCGGGAGCCGGTGCGGCGGGGGTGGGGGAGGCGCCGGGGGTAGCCGGGGCCAGGGGTCAGGGTCAGGGGCCAAGGGCCAAGGGCCAAGGGCCAAGGGCCAAGGGCCAAGGGCCAACCGCCAAGGGCCAGGGGCCGATACGGCTGGGCTGGCCGGGAGCCCGATGCGGCGAGGCCGACCGGGAGCCGGTGCGGGGGCCGGTGGCCGGTGCCGTGGGGGTGGCGGAGGCGGCGGCTCCGGCCGGGACCCGGCCGGGGACGGCAGGTCCCGGCCGGGTCCCGGCAGATGAAGGTCGGGTCCCGGCAGATGAAGACCAGGGACCGGCAGACAAGACCAGGGACCGCCAGATCACGGCCAGGGACCGCCAGATGACCGCCGGTCAGACGCGCGAAGCGCCCCGCCCGCCCCGCCCGGTCACGTCTCCGTCCGGTACATCAGATCCGTCTCGTACGTCACGAACCCCAGCCGCTCGTACACGGACACCGCCGCCCCGTTGTCGGCGTCGACGTACAGCATCGCCGTGGGCAGCCCCCGTTCCGCCAGGTGCCGCAGGCCGATCGTGGTGAGGGACCTGCCGAGGCCGCCGCCCTGCGCGTCGGGCCGGACGCCGACGACGTAGACCTCGCCGAGCCCCTCCTCCGCGTGCACCTTCGTCCAGTGGAAGCCGACCGGCTTGCCCTTCCGTTCGGCGAGGAAGAACCCGGCCGGGTCGAACCACGGTTCGGCCATACGGTCGTCCAGGTCGCGCTGGGTGAGCGAGCCCTGTTCGGGATGGTGGGCGAAGGCCGCGGCGTTCACGGCGAGCCAGGCCGCGTCGTCCTGCCCGGGCACGAAGGTCCGGACGGTCACGCCCTCGGGCAGCACCGGTTCGGGCAGGTCGAGGCCGGCCAGCGGGCGCCGCATCTGGCGCAGTTCGCGGAAGAGCGTCATGCCGAGGACCTGGGCCAGGTGCCGCGCGGCGGAGTGCCCGCCGTGCGCCCACGCCCGCAGCCGCTTGCCGGACGCGGCGAGCAGCGCCGACCCCAGTGCCCGCCCGTGTCCCTGCCCGCGCCGGGAGGGGTGCACGACCAGTTCGGCGGCCGGCGGTTCCACCGGGTCGGTGCCCTCCAGCTGGGCGTAGCCGACGAGTTCGCCGTCGACGGTCAGCAGGAAGTGCGAGACGCCTTCGCGGGCCTCGCCACGCAGGTGGAGCCGGCCCTGCTCGGACACGGCCTGCTGCCCGTCGGTGCGGGCGGCCTCGGCGAGCAGGGCGAGGACCGCCTCGGTCTGCTCGGCGGTGAGGGCGTCGTACGTGTCGATCGAACGGGGGCGGCCGGGCCGCAGGGTGTCGTCGCTGGTCATGCGTACGAGGGTAGAACGCCGGGAGCGGCCCGGGGCGGCGTCACGGCGACGGGGCGTAAACCAGGATGTAACCCGCGACCCCCTGTCGCGCTACGCGCGTTGACTCTAGGCTGCGCCCACCTGTTCCCAGCACACCCACAGGGGGCCGTCATGCCACCAGCCAACGCACACTCACCGCACGATCCGCGCCGCAGACGCCGGACCACCCGTCTGCTCGCGGTGGCCGTCGGGGCCCTCACCGTGGGCTCGCTCACCGCCGCCGCGCTGCCGGCCGGCGCGGGGGAGAAGGGCGGCCACGGGCATCAGCGGAGCCGGTACCAGGACGTCCAGCTCCTCTCCTTCAACGACCTGCACGGCAACCTTGAGCCCCCGGCCGGCTCCAGCGGCCGGGTCACCGAGACCCGCGAGGACGGCTCGACCGAGACCATCGACGCGGGCGGCGTCGAGTACCTCGCCACCCACCTGCGCCAGGCCCGCAAGGGCAACGCGTACTCCATCACCGCGGCCGGCGGCGACATGGTGGGCGCCTCCCCGCTGATCTCGGGGCTGTTCCACGACGAGCCCACCATCGAGGCGCTGAACAAGCTCGACCTGGACGTCACCTCCGTCGGCAACCACGAGTTCGACGAGGGCGCCACCGAGCTGGCCCGGCTTCAGAACGGCGGCTGCCACCCCACCGACGGCTGCTACACCGACAAGGAGTTCAAGGGCGCCGACTTCCCCTACCTCGCCGCCAACGTCCTTGACGAGAAGACCGGCAAGCCGGTCCTCGCCCCGTACTGGGTGTGGAAGAAGAACGGCGTCAAGGTCGGCTTCATCGGCGTGACCCTGGAGGGCACCCCCGGCATCGTCTCCGCCGAGGGCGTCAAGGGCCTCGCCTTCAAGGACGAGGTCGAGACGATCAACAAGTACGCCAAGGTGCTCCAGCGCCAGGGCGTGAAGTCGATCGTCGCGCTCGTCCACGAGGGCGGCTACCCGGCCTCGTCCTCGTACAACTACGACTGTGACTCGCCCGGCGCCGGGGACGGCATCTCCGGGCCGATCGTCGACATCGCGAAGAACGTCACGCCCCAGGTGGACGCACTGGTCACCGGCCACACCCACAACGCGTACGTCTGCACGATCGACGACCCGGCGGGCAACCCGCGCATGGTCACCTCGGCCTCCTCCTTCGGCCGCCTGTACACGGACACGACCCTGACCTACGACCGCCGGACCGGTGACATCGCCCGTACGGCGGTGGAGTCGGCCAACCACGTCGTCACCCGGGACGTCGCCAAGGCGCCCGACATGACCGCGCTGATCGGCAAGTGGAACGCGCTGGCCGCGCCCATCGGCAACCGGGCCGTCGGCTGGATCTCCGGCGACATCGGCAACACCGGCACCGAGTCCCCGCTCGGCGACCTGATCGCCGACGCGCAGCTCGCCCACGGCAGGGAACTGGACCCGGAGACCGACCTCGCGCTGATGAACCCGGGCGGCATCCGCGCCCCGCTGACCTACGCGGCGAGCGGCTCCGAGGGCGACGGGGTGGTGACGTACGCGGAGGGCTTCACGGTGCAGCCGTTCGCCAACACGGTCAACCTCCAGGACCTCACCGGCGCCCAGCTGGTCCAGGTGCTCAAGGAGCAGGTGAGCGGGACGAACGAGGCGGCGCCGAAGATCCTCCAGGTGTCGGACGGGCTGACGTACACCCTCGACCTGACCAAGACGGGCGCGGACCGGGTGGTGACCGACTCGATCCGGCTGAACGGGGCGGCGATCGACCCGGCGGCCACCTACCGCGTCGCCAGCAACAGCTTCCTCGCGGGCGGCGGTGACGGGTTCACGACCCTGGGCCAGGGCACGAACGACGTCGTCGGCGCGGACGACCTGACGGCGCTGGAGCAGTACCTGACGGCCGGCTCGTCGGCGTCGGCCCCGCTGGCTCCGCCGGCGGCGGACCGGATCACCATCGTGCGGTAGGGCACCCGCTCGGCCGCGTCTCGGCCCGGCATGGACACGCGGTGTCCCTGCCGGGCTTTTCGCTGCCTAAATTCTGTGTCAGTTCCCGCCTGGTTCCCTTTCTCTCCTGAAATCTGATCTCAGCTCCAATTAATCGAGGTCTCAGCGGAATCGGCGCTTTTCGGGGTCGGCGTCCCGTAGTGTTTTCCATGTCGACAGCGAACGACACCAACGCAAACAATGAAGGAGAGCATCATGAGCTTCCACAAGGTCACCCCGGTCAAGAAGACCCGCAAGCCCGCCGCTCAGGCCGCCAAGAAGGCCACCAAGCCGGCGCCGAAGAAGGCCGCGCAGAAGCGCCGCCCGGTCGGCAACAAGGGCTGATCTGATTCACAGCCGTAAAGGCTGACGCATACTTGGCTCCTATGAGGTGCCAGGTGGTTCACATAAAACACGCATAAGAAATCGCAGGGGAAAGGAACCACTCATGAGCTTCCACAAGGTCGCGCCGGTGAAGAAGAACAACAACCGCAAGGCCGCCGCTCAGCCGGCGAAGAAGGCCGCTGCGAAGAAGGCCGCGCCGCAGCAGGCCGCCGCGAAGCGCCGCCCGGTCTCCCGCCAGGGCTGATCCGCACCGCACCGCACCCGTCACACCTCACCCACACCGCAGTACAGAGAGGAACCACTCATGAGCTTCCACAAGGTCACCCCCGTGAAGAAGAACAACAACCGCAAGGCCGCCGCCCAGCCCGCGCAGAAGGCCGCCCCGAAGAAGGCCGCGCCGAAGCAGGCCGCGTCGAACCGCCGCCGCCCGGTCTCCCGCCAGGGCTGAGGCCGCTCACGAGGCGGGGCCGCCGGAGCGTACGCGCTCCGGGGCCCCGCCTCGGGCATGTCCGGAGCAGAGAAGGAGCCGATCATGAGGGAAGTCCGTGCGGCGTTCCGCCGTTTCTGGCCGCTGACCCGCGGCGACCGCCGCTGGCTGGTGGTCATCGTGGCCTGCGTGGTGGTCGCCGCGCTCGCCGAGACCGCGTCGATCCTGCTCTTCGCGGAGCTGACGGACCACGCCCTGAAGGCCGGTTCGCTCTCCGCCTTCTGGGGCCCGGCCGGCGGCTGGCTGGCCGTCGCCGTGCTCGGCGCGGTGGTCGGCTACCTCGGCAACTCCCTGGCCACCTGGACCGCCGAGAGATTCGTCCTGCGGCTGCGCGCGGGCGTCTTCCGCCACCTCCAGACCCTGCCCCCGCACTTCTTCCAGCGGCACCGGCGCGGTGACCTGGTGGAACGGATGACGGGGGACGTGGAGGCCATCGAACAGATGGTCGTGTCCGGGGTCGTCGGCACGGTCTCCGCCGCCTTCTCGGCGGTCTTCTACGCCGCCGCGGCCCTCTGGCTCCGCTGGGACCTCGCCCTCGCCACCTTCGTCCTGGCCCCCCTCTTCCTCCTCGCCGCCCGCCGCTTCGCCGGCCGGATCAAGAAGGCGTCCACGGACGAGCGGGTCGCCGACGGCGCGATCACGTCGGTGGTGGAGGAGGCCCTCGGCAACGTGGTCCTCACCCAGGCGTACAACCGGCGCGGCGCGGAGGAGGCCCGCCTCGACCGCGAGGCCCGCGCCTGGATGAAGGCGTCGGTGCGGGGCGCCCGGCTGAGCGAGCTGTACGAGCAGTTCGTCGAGGTCGTCGAGACGCTGTGCGTGCTGGCGGTCATCGGCCTGGGGGTCTGGGAGATCTCCGCCGACCGCATGACCCTCGGCCAGTTGCTCGCCTTCGCGGCCTTCATCGGCTACCTCTATCCGCCGGTCCGCAGCCTCGGCCAGCTCGGCCTGACCCTCACCGCGGCCACCGCCGGCGCCCAGCGGCTCGGCGAGATCCTGGACGCCAGGCCCGCGGTGACGGACCCGGCCGTCCCCGTCACCCCCGGTCCGGTCCGCGGCTGGGTCGCCTTCCACGACGTGACCTTCCGCTACCCGGAGGCCGACCGGCCCTCCCTGAGCGACCTGGCGTTCACCGCCCGCCCCGGCGAACTGGTCGTCGTCACGGGTCCCAGCGGCGCCGGCAAGTCGACCCTGGCCAAGCTCCTCACCCGCTTCTACGACCCGACGGCGGGCATGATCTGCCTGGACGGCGTCCCGCTGCGGGATCTGCGCCTCGACTTCCTGCGGGAACAGGTGACCCTCCTGCCCCAGGAGACCCTGATCCTCCACGGCACGATCCGCGAGAACATCGCGTGCGGGCGCCCCGGCGCGACGCGGGACGAGATCGAGGCGGCGGCGCGCGCGGCGGCGGCCCACGACTTCGTCGCGGCCCTACCCGCCGGTTACGACACCCTCATCGCCCCCGGCACGGCCGCCCTCTCCGGCGGCCAGCTCAAGCGGCTGACCATCGCCCGCGCGATGCTCCGCGCGTCGCCCGTCCTGATCCTCGACGAACCCACCGCCGGCCTCGACGCGATCGCCGCCCGCCAGGTGGTCCAGCCCCTGCGCCGCCTGGTGTCCGGCCGTACGACGCTGATGATCACCCACGACCTGACGCTGGCGCCGGACGCGGACCGCATCCTGGTGGTGGACGGGGGACGGCTGGTGGAGTCGGGGACACACGCCGAACTGGTCGCGCGCGGCGGGACGTACGCGCGTCTGGCGGTCACGAACCGCCCGCTGCCCGCCCTCCCCGGCTGACCGCCACCCGCAGCACCTCCTCCAACGACTCGGTGGCCCGCACCAGCGCGAAACGGAGGGCACGTTCGCCGGCCTTCTGGTCGCCCAGCACGGCTCGGGCTCCGGCCAACACCTGCGTGCCGGACGCCAGCTGGGCCTCCTCGATGTCATCGGCGACACGGGACATGAGGGAGTCCGGGCCGCCGTCGGTACTGAGGTAACAGGGGTTGCCTTCGGGGGTGGTCCAGGGCAGGAGGCGGTAGGTCATGGGGGGCTCCTCGCACGCATGATTACGGTTCGCGTCTCCACTGTCACTGTCCGTGCGTACTCTCGTGAAGAGGGCTGGCGTTGTCGGTGCGCCAGGCAAGGGAGAGGGGGCGGCATGGACGAACACTCGCTCGGTGAAGGGGTGTCGAAGCGCGTGCTCTTGGGGCGGACGCTTCGTTTTCTGCGCGAGAAGGCGGGCAAGTCACTGGGGCAGCTCGCCGAGGAGACGTCGTACGACAAGAGCTACCTGTACCGCCTGGAGACGGGTGAACGGCTGTCCAAGCGGGCGGTCATGGAGGACCTGGACCGGTACCACGGCTCGGGGGACCTGTTGGTCGGCCTGTGGCGGGATGCGCGCAAGGAGGTCTTTAAGGACAAGTACAGGGGGTTCATGGAGCTGGAGGACACGGCCCGGATCATGTGGATGTTCCAGCTCCGGGTGCCGGGCTTGTTGCAGACGGAGGAGTACGCGCGGGCGGTGTTGTCCGGGACTGCGGCAACGTCCGGTAACGGACCGGAAGTAGAGGAACAGGTGACCGCGCGCATGGGACGGCAGGAGCTGTTGTACCGGCAACCGACGCCGAGCGTGCGCGTGATCCTGGACGAGGGTGCGGTACGCCGTCCCGTCCCCGACGCCAAAGTCTGGGCGGACCAGCTGTCGCACCTGGTCGACGCGTCGGAACTGCCGTCTGTCGCTCTCCAGGTGCTGCCCTACGCGGCCGGCGTGCACGCTCTCATGGACAGCCATCTCTGGCTCTTCTGGCAGCGGAGCGGTGACCCGGTGGCCTACGTGGAGGGCAACGGCTTCGGTGAGGTGATCGACGATCCGGACAAGGTCATGGCCTTCCGCTTGTCCTACGATCTCGTCAGGGATGCTGCCCTGACCCCGGCGGAGTCTACGGCGTTCATCAAGCGCCTGCTGAAGGAGTGCAGATCATGAACGGGATGTCCGACCTGACCGGCGTCACTTGGCGCAAGTCGTCCTACAGCGACGGCGGCGGAACGAACTGCGTCGAGATAGCCGAGGGCACCTCCACCCTCGTCCCCGTCCGAGACAGCAAAGTCACGGACGGGGCGGTGATCGTGTTCGGGCGGGACGCCTGGGCGGCGTTTGTAGGTGGGGTCAGGATGCCGTAGGCGTCCAGTCGCCGAGCCAGTCCGCGACCTCCTGGCCGGCTGCCTGGGCGTCGGTCAGGAAGGGGCGGTCGGTGCTGGCGGAGCCCGCGCCCGCGCCGGTGTTCTTGTACTCGGCGAAGCGGTCGGCCTTCCAGGAGAAGCCGCTCATGTCGGTCCACGGCGTCGACTTGACCGCCGCGCTGAGGTTGGTGTTGCGGACCGTCGTCTGGGGGTCGAGGGTCGCGTCGCCGCCCGCGTGCCAGGGGCGGCCGAGATAGAAGGACCCGCTGGACACGTCGCCGTTGACCGTGGAGTTGGCGATGAGGATGCTCTTGCGGTCGGCGGCCGTGCTGGGGGCGGTGACGTAACCGGCGGAGGAACCGTCCCACCGCTTGCGCAGGGTGATGACGGAGCGGTCGATCACCGCCGTGGCGCGGCCGAAGATGAAGTCGACGTTGCCGAGGACGTAGGAGTCCGAGACGTAGACGCGGCCCAGCTTGTCCTTGGCGGCGGTGTCGAGGAGCAGGGTGTCCTGGTCGCCGGTGACGATGACGCCGTCCAGGAAGACCTTGTCGGCCGCCGTGCGCAGGGCGACCGCCTGGTGACCGGAGAGGGACTGGTTGGCGGCCTCGTCGAAGTCGTTGGTGATGGAGAGGTTGCGGGCCTGGAAGTCGTCCGCCTCGACGGCGACCGTGGCGCTGCCGCCGGTGCCGTAGGTCCCGGAGCCGTCGGGCTTCTGCGTGCCGGCCGCGTTGTTGTAGACGATCACCGTGTCCTTGCGGGAGGCGCCCGTGCCCTGGATGGTGACGTGCGGCTTGTCGGAGGGGACCTTGACCAGCTCGCGGTACGTGCCCGGCGCGACGGCGATGACGACGCGGGAGGCGTTGTTGGCCGGTACGGCGTTCACCGCGGCCTGCACGGTCGTGTACTGGGCGGAGCCATCCTTGGCGACGGTGAGGGTGGTCGCGGCGGCGCTCACGGCGTCCGTGACGACGGGCCCGTTCGCCTCCGTCGCGTAGGCCAGGGTGGCGGCGGTCAGGGTCAGCGGGAGGAGAGCGGTCAGGGCGGTGCGGCCATGGGGGTGGCTCATCTGCTGCTTCCGATCAGTGCGAGGGCGTACATGACACCCGCAGGTCGCAGCCGAGCGGCACGAGGTTGCCGCGTCCGGGCATGGCGGCGCTATGGCGACGTATGGCAGACACCACAACCATCCAGGTGTCCCGCGAGGCCCGCGACCACCTCGCGCAGCTGGCCAGGGAGCGGGGCGTGACGCTCGGGAAGCTCGTCGAGCAGCTCGCTTCGCGGGAGCCGACGGCCGAGCAGATCGCGGAGCGGGTGGCGGCCGTCACGGTGGGCGGCATGATCCGGGACGGGTGGGGCGGCGCCGACCTCTGCCACGCCCTCTACGTGGCCACCCCGCACCTGGAGTCCGGGGGCATGTCGATCATCCTGACCGCCCAGGAGGACGCCTACCCGCCCGGCTTCCTCGCGGTCGACATCGACTCCCCGGGGATGCTCGGCTGCACCTGAGGCGACGCGTGATCCTGGTCGAAGGCGCGCGGTACGGCGTCGGGCTTCCGACGCTGCGGCTATGGTCGTAGACACGGCGCACCGAAGGAGGCACATCGATCATGAGCGTCCACGCCTCGGACTCCCGAGCGGCCGTCCCGCCCATGCCGGAGCGGAGCCCCAAGGCGCTGCGTGCGGCGATCGCCCAGTACGCCCCGCACCTGCTCACCGACTTCGACGAGCATTGGACGTGGGCCGTCTCCGAGGCTTACGACATCAGCACGGTGCCCGCGTTCATGGCTCGCTGGTGGGGGGCGTACGCGATCGCTCGGGATCCCGCGCTGGAGGCCCATCTGAGGGATCTTGAGCACCGTGCGGGGGAGTCGGCGGACCTCACCCAGGCCAGGGCACTCCTCGAAGAGGCGTCCAATATCCGCTACCAGGCACAGCGAGTGGAGCCCGGTCAGTGACCGCCGACGGGTTCATGGGGCCGCCTTGGCAGATGGACTGGACGCTCAAGGCCCAGGCGGCCCGCGACGCACTTCCCGAGGAGGTGCGGAAGATCGTCGACGCGGTGCGCGCCGAGCTGGTCACGGCGGAAGATCCGTACTTCCGTGGCATCGAGGCCGACGCGGATCTCCCCACCGGCATGAGGGTCGGACCGGTGCGGTCGAGCGATCCCAAGGGGGCCCGGATCTTCTTCTTCGACGAGGGGCACGGCTGGTTGATCTACACGTTCGTGCGTCGCGTCGAGGACCCACAGCTCGTCGTGGAAGAGATCTTCTGGCAGTGAGCCCTCATCCCTGACCCCCGTCACCCCCGTCCCCGTCCGGCGAGGACTCCGGAGGCGGTACCGGTGCCCCCGGCAGCCGGATCGTCGCCACCGTGCCGTCGCCCTCGGGGGCCGGGGCGAGGGTGACCTCGCCGCCCGCCTGCTGGACCGTGCGGGCCACGATGGACAGGCCGAGGCCCGAGCCGGGGAGGGAGCGGGCCGACTCCGAGCGCCAGAAGCGGTCGAAGACGTGGGGAAGTTCGGACGCGGAGATGCCGGGACCGTGGTCGCGGACCGTGAGCGTGCCGGCGGTCAGACGGACGTCGATCGTGCCGCCCTCGGGGCTGAACTTCACGGCGTTGTCGAGGATGTTGACCACCGCCCGTTCCAGCGCGGCCGGCTCGGCGCGTACGTACCAGGGTTCGACGTCCGCCGTGATGGTCAGCTCGGGGCCGCGCAGGCGGGCCCGGCGCAGGGCCGACTCGACGGTCTCCTGCCAGGCGACGATCTGGGTGCGGCCCGCGTGCTGGCCGGTGTCGGGGCGGGAGAGTTCCTGGAGGTCGCCGATGAGGGCGGCCAGTTCCGTCATCTGCGCCTTCACCGAGGCGAGCAGCGCCTTGCGGTCGGCCTCGGGGAGCGGGCGGCCGGTCTCCTCGCTGCGGGTGAGGAGTTCGATGTTGGTCCGGAGTGACGTCAACGGCGTACGCAGCTCATGTCCCGCGTCCGCGATCAGCTGCTGTTGCAGTTCGCGGGAGTTGGCCAGGGACGACGTCATGGAGTTGAACGAGTGCGAGAGGCGGGCGATCTCGTCCTCGCTGTCGTCGTCCACCGGGATGCGGACGCTCAGGTCCTCGGTGCGGGCGACGTGCTCGACGGCCTCGGTGAGTTTGTCGACGGGGCGCAGTCCGGCGCGGGCGACGGCGAGACCCGCCGCGCCGGCGCCGATCACGCCGACGCCGGAGACGAGGAGGAGGAGCAGGGCCAGGTCGTTCAGGGTCGACTGGGTGCCGTCCAGGGGGACGGCGGCGATGAGGACCGCGTCGGCACGGGCCTGGGTGCGCTGGTCGGTCAGCGGCAGCGACACCGTGAGCACGCGCAGGGCCTTGCCGTCCTCGGCGGTGCCGTTGCGCAGGATGCCCTCACCGGCCGAGGACTGCTGCATCACCTCCTCGTCGGCGTCGGTCACCTTGACCTCGCCGTAGGAGTTGGTGAACAGGCAGGTGGTGCCGTCGGCGGTGACGATCTGCGAGTAGGTGGTGCCGAAACCGCCCTCGCGGGGGGTCTGCGTGCAGGTGGCGAGGGCCTCCCGGATCTGGCCGACCTGCTTGGGGTCGGTGAGGGCCGTGGCCTTGCGCAGATCGGCGTCCAGCTGGTCGTACAGCTTCCCCTGCACGATGAACCAGCACGTCACCGACACGGCCGCCACCGCGAAGGCCACCGCCGCCGCGACCAGCAGGGCCAGCCGCGAGCGCAGGGGCAGGGAGCGCAGCCGCTTGATCACTCCGCGCCGCCCTGGCGCAGCACGTACCCGACGCCGCGCACGGTGTGGACCAGGCGCGGCTCGCCGCCCGCCTCGGTCTTGCGGCGCAGGTACATCACGTACACGTCGAGGGAGTTGGACGACGGCTCGAAGTCGAAGCCCCAGACCGCCTTGAGGATCTGCTCCCGGGTGAGGACCTGGCGCGGGTGCGCCATGAACATCTCCAGGAGGGTGAACTCGGTGCGGGTCAGCTCGACGGAGCGTCCGGCGCGGGTGACCTCGCGGGTGGACAGGTCCATGGTGAGGTCGGCGAAGGCGAGGACGTCGTCGTTCTCGTCGGCGGTGGCGGCCTGCGCCGCCGCGTAGGAGCTGCGGCGCAGCAGGGCCCGGACGCGGGCGAAGAGCTCGTCCAGCTCGAAGGGCTTGACCAGGTAGTCGTCGGCGCCGGCGTCCAGGCCGGTGACCCGGTCGCCGACGGTGTCGCGGGCGGTCAGCATCAGGATCGGGGTGGTGTCGCCGGTGGCGCGGATGCGGCGGGCGGCGGTCAGGCCGTCCATCCGCGGCATCTGGATGTCGAGGATCAGCAGGTCGGGCCGGTACGCCGCCGCCTTCTGCAGGGCGTCGGCGCCGTCCACGGCGACCTCGGTGTCGTACCCCTCGAAGGCGAGGCTGCGCTGGAGGGCTTCACGGACCGCCGGTTCGTCGTCGACGATCAGGATGCGCTGGGTGTCACGGTCGCCGTCTGCGGGGCTCATGGCTCGGTGTTCCTCGGGTGCGGTGGGGGACGGGGCTGGACCCCTTCAGCGTAAGCGGGGACTCAGCCGCGTACGGCGCCGCGGCGGCGGGCCGGGGCCCGGTGGGCGCGGGGGCGGCGGGGCGCCAGCTCGGGAGCCCGGGGCGCCGGCGGGTGCAGTGCCGACGCCACCTCCAGGGCCAGGGCGAACCCGGCCGGGTCGGTGCCGGTGACCGGATGGGAGACCTGCTCGATCATGGCGCTGCTCCTCAGCTGTCGGTGCCGCCGGCCCGCAGGGTGTCCAGGTCGGCCTTGACGGTGTTGATCGGGATCGCGAAGCCCAGGCCCACGCTGCCCGCCTCGGACGAGGACGAGGAGGAGCCGGAGGCCGAGTACATCGCGGAGTTGATGCCGATGATGTTGCCGTTCATGTCGATCAGAGCGCCGCCGGAGTTGCCCGGGTTGAGGGAGGCGTCGGTCTGGATCGCCTTGTACGTCGTCGTGGACGAGCCGGTGTCGCCGTTGAACTCCTGGCCGCCGAACTCGAACGGCCACTGACCGCTGCCGCCGCCCTGCTGCTGTTGCTGCTGCTGGCTCTCGTCCGTGGAGACGGTCACGTCACGGTTGAGGGCGGAGACGATGCCGCTGGTCACCGTGCCGGTCAGGCCCTCGGGGGAGCCGATCGCCACGACCTCGTCACCGACCTGCACGCCGTCCGAGTCGCCGAGGGTCGCCGCCGTCAGCCCGGAGGCGTCCTGGAGCTTGATCAGGGCCAGGTCCTTGGAGGCGTCGGTGCCGACGACCTCGGCGGTGTACTCCTTGCCGTCGCTGGTGGAGACCTTGACGGAGGTGGCGCCGGAGACGACGTGGTTGTTGGTGATGATCTCGCCGTCACTGGTGATGATCACGCCGGAGCCGGTGGAGGAACCGGCGGACGAGGTGGCGCTGATCTCGACGATGCTCGGGCTGACCGCCTTGGCGACCCCGGAGACCGTGCCCTTCTGGCTGGACGGCACCACGCTGGCGCTGGTGGAGCTGGAGACGACGGTGTCGCTGCCGGTCAGCTCCTGGATGCCGTAGGCGGTGCCGCCGCCGACCGCCGCCGCGACGATCGCCACCGCGGCCAGCAGGGCGAAGGGGCGCCGGGCGCGCTTCTTCGGAGCCCCGTCCACGGCGAGCGCGACGGGCGGCTGCGCCGGCGGGGGCGGCCACTCGGGGTTCACGGCGGAGGTCTGGTACTCACCCTCCGCGGCGGTCTGCTGAGCGTAGGCGTGCTGCTGGGCGCCCTCGTAGGGGTTGGCGTACGGGTTCTCGGAGGTCTCGTACTCGCCGTCGCGGCGGATGCTCTCGGTCATGTCCACGAGCATCACGGCCGACCATGAGAGGCTCCTGAGCGCTGACTGAGAAGCCCGGCAGAAGCTCGTATGCCCGATATAAAGCGTCCGGGAAGGCGGGTCACCCGCAGCCGCAGGACCGGCGGACCACCAGCCGGGACGGGAACACCTTCAGCCGCTCGCGCCGCGAACCGGCGATCCGCAGCCCGTCGTCGAGGACGAGGTCCACCGCCGCACGGGCCATCGCGGAGCGGTCGGAGGCGACCGTCGTCAGGCCCGGGTCGGCGAGCCCCGCCTCCTTGATGTCGTCGAACCCGGCCACCGCCAGCTCGCCCGGCACGTCCAGGCGCAGTTCGCGGGCGGCGCGCAGCACGCCGATCGCCTGGTCGTCGGTGGAGCAGAAGATCGCGGGCGGGCGGCGCGGCCCGGCGAGGATCTCCAGGGCCACCTGGTAGGCGTCGTAGCGGTTGTACGGCGCCTCGAAGAGCCGGCCCTCGGTGGACAGCCCGGCCTCCCGCATCGCGCGCCGCCAGCCCTCGACGTGGTCGGAGACGGGGTCGCCGACGGACGGGGTCTCGGCGGTGCCGCCCATGCAGGCGACGTAGTCGTGGCCGTGTTCCAGCAGGTGGCGTACGGCGAGCTGGGCGCCGCCGAGGTCGTCGGTGACGACGGCCACCTCGTCGATCCCCTCGGGGCGCTCGTGCAGCAGGACGACCCGGGCGTCCCAGGCCTCGATCTCGGCGGCGGCCAGGTCGTTCAGCGCGTGGCTGGCGAGGATCAGCCCCGAGACCCGCATGCCGAGGAAGGCGCGCAGGTAGTGCACCTCGCGCTCGGCCACGTAGTCGGTGTTGCCGACCAGCACCATCTTGCCGCGCTCGGCGGCGGCCCACTCGACCGCGTGCGCCATCTCCCCGAAGAAGGGCTGGCGGGCGTCGGGGATGATCAGGCCTATGAGGTCGGTGCGGCGCGACGCCATGGCCTGGGCGACCCGGTCCGGCCGGTACCCCAGTTCCTTGATCGCGGCGAGGACACGCTCGCGCGTGGCCGGGGCGACCGGCCGGGGTCCGTTGTTGATGACATAGCTGACCACGGCAGTGGAAGTCCCTGCCAGCCGCGCCACATCGTCCCGAGTCACCTTGGCCACGCGCGGAGTCTACGCGGATGGACCAGTCCAGGGGCAGGCCGTGTCAGACCTTGGTCGCACCCTCGCCGACCTCGGCGGCGCTCTCCGCCCCGGCCGCGCTGTCCGCCGCCGCCCGCCCGGAGTCGGCGTCCTCCGCCGCGCGGGCCGGCTTCTCGGGCTTCTCGGGCGTCACGAACCGGTAGCCGACGTTGCGCACGGTGCCGATCAGCGACTCGTGCTCGGGGCCGAGCTTGGCGCGCAGCCGCCGTACGTGCACGTCGACCGTGCGGGTGCCGCCGAAGTAGTCGTAGCCCCAGACCTCCTGGAGGAGCTGGGCGCGGGTGAAGACCCGGCCCGGGTGCTGCGCGAGGTACTTCAGCAGCTCGAACTCCTTGAAGGTCAGGTCCAGCACCCGGCCCTTGAGCTTGGCGGAGTACGTCGCCTCGTCGACCGACAGGTCGCCGTTGCGGATCTCCATCGGGGAGTCGTCGGCGACGATCTGCTGGCGGCCCATCGCCAGGCGCAGCCGGGCCTCGACCTCGGCCGGTCCGGCGGTGTCCAGGAGTACGTCGTCGATGCCCCAGTCGGCGGTGACGGCGGCGAGACCGCCCTCGGTGACGACCAGGACCAGCGGACAGCCGGGGCCGGTGGAACGCAGCAGCTGGCACAGGCTGCGCACCTGCGGCAGGTCACGGCGGCCGTCGATCAGGATCACGTCGGCCCCGGGGGTGTCCACCAGGGCGGGGCCCTCCGCGGGGGCCACGCGCACGTTGTGCAGCAGCAGTCCGAGGGCGGGCAGCACCTCCGTCGACGGCTGGAGGGCGTTGGTCAGGAGCAGCAGAGAACTCATACGTCGGGTTCCTCCTCGGTCCCTGCGAGGACGTTTGCGTTTTTGCTCTGCGATCCCGGGGCTCCGTACACCTGCGGTTTCCCGCCTCGTATACAACGCTTCCGAAAGCACAAAAGGACCCGGGGGCTTCACTGCCCGAGTCCTCTGCCCAGCACAATAGCCGACATGAGCGACGGTCCGGCAGGTCATGTGGCACGTTCCACCTTTCGTCCGCATTCCGAGACGGCTCGCCGGCGGCCTCTCCGGGAGCATTTGCGCACGTCCGACGGGGTGCGAATCGATTTCGTATACGACCCGCCGCGACTTGTATACGAAAGCTCCCGGCCACCCTGTCGTGATCTCGCGTTCGTCGTCGCCCACGGATTCACGGGCGACGCCGACCGCCCGCACATCCGCCGGATCGCCGCCGAATTCACCCGGTACGGGGCTGTCGCCACGTTCTCCTTCCGCGGTCACGGGGCGTCCGGCGGGCGCTCCACGGTCGGCGACCGCGAGGTCCTCGACCTGGCCGCGGCGGTCGACCGGGTCCGGAGCCTCGGGTACGCGCGCGTGGTGACCGTCGGCTTCTCCATGGGCGGCTCGGTGGTACTGCGGCACGCGGCGCTGCACGGCGGCGTCGACGCGGTGGTCTCGGTCAGCTCGCCGGCCCGCTGGTACTACCGGGGCACCGCCCCCATGCGGCGCCTGCACTGGCTGGTGCTGCGCCCCGAGGGCCGGCTCGTCGGCCGCTACGCCCTGCGCACCCGCATCCACGACCGGGACTGGGACCCGGTGCCGCTCTCCCCGGCCGAGGCGGCGGCCAGGATCGCGCCGGTACCGCTGCTGATCGTGCACGGCGACAGCGACGGCTACTTCCCCCTCGACCACCCCCGGATGCTGGCCGAGGCCGCCGGTGACCACGGCGAACTCTGGCTGGAGCCCGGCATGGGCCACGCCGAGCACGCCGCCACGGCCGAACTCCTGTGCCGTATCGGGGACTGGGCCCTCTCGCGGGCGAGCTAGCCTGACGGTGTCCACAGCCCGTAGACACAGGACTCAAAAGGATTTAGATGGCAAAGGTCACGGTGCGCTACTGGGCCGCCGCGAAGGCCGCCGCCGG
The DNA here is from genome assembly GCF_018614415.1 of Streptomyces sp. ISL-12. Classification (GTDB taxonomy): domain Bacteria; phylum Actinomycetota; class Actinomycetes; order Streptomycetales; family Streptomycetaceae; genus Streptomyces. The sequence continues at coordinate 6,398 of NZ_JAGGOO010000035.1, read as the reverse complement.
GGTGGCGGAGGAGGCGTACGAGGCGGACACGCTCGCCGAGGCGATCGACGCCGTACGCGCGCGGCACGCCGGCTCCGGCTCCGGCTCCGGCTCCGGCGAGCTGGCGCGCGTGCTGCTGCGCTGCTCCTTCCTCGTCGACGGCGATCCCGTGGGCACGCGCGGGCATGAGACGGTACGGCTGGCCGACGGCGGCACGGTCGAGGTGCTCCCGCCGTTCGCAGGAGGGTGACGACCGACCGATGACGAACCAGCCGTTCGACAGACACGAGCCGCGGCAGTGGCAGGGTCCCGCGCAGGGGTACGACGACCCGCGCGAGGCCGAGCAGTACACCCAGCAGTGGCAGGGGCAGACCTGGGAGACGTCCGTACAGCCACCGGTACCGGCGGCCCCGGCGGAGGAGACGGCGTATCTGCCGCAGCAGCAGTACGGGCAGCAGCAGTACGGGCAGCAGCCTCCGCAGCAGTACCAACAGCCGTATCAGCAGTACCCGCAGCAGCAATACGGACAACAGCACGGGCAGCAGTACGGACAACAGCACGGGCAGCAGTACGGACAGCCTCAGCAGTACCCGGCGCAGACCTACACGCCGCAGCCGCAGCCGGAACCCCAGCCCCAGCCCCGGCCCCAGCCGTACGAGCCGCCCCCCGCCCCGGACACCGGGTACGGCCCCGCCACCATCGCCGGGAACGCCCGGATCACCGATGCCCAGCGGGCCCGCGCCGAGGGGCGTTCGCCGATCATCGAGCCCGGCGGGCAGCCGGCCGCGCTCACCGCGCTGCTGGGGCTGCTGCTGGCCGGTGCCGCGGCGGTCGGCGGCTACGCCGTGCTCGTGCCGCTGGTCGTGCTCCAGGCGGTCACCGCGGCGGGCTGGTTCCGGCTGAACGGGATGTGGCCGGCCCGGCAGGGCATCGCGCTGGGCTTCCTCGGCGCGCTGGTCGCGGACGCGGCGCTGCTGGTCTCCGACCGCTCCCCGGCGGCCCTGCTCGGCACGATCGGGGTGTGGGTGCTCCTCTCCCTCGTCCTGCACCTGCGGTCGCACGCCGATCCGGACGAGCGGATGTACGGCCTGACGGCCACCGTCGTCGCCTCGGCGCTGGCGATCGTCGCGGGCGGCTGGCTCGCGGCCGACGCGGACGCGGTGACGGTCGGCGCGATCGCGGTGGCGGTCGCCGCCCTGGTCCGCGCCCTGCCGCTGCCGACGCCGGTGTCGGTGGCCGTGGCGCTGCTCGCCGCGGCCGGTGCCGGGTTCGCCGCGGGCGGGATCACGGACCTCGGCTCGTCGGGGGCGCTGCTCGGGGCGGGCGCGGCGGTGTGCGCGCTGGCCGGCCACCGGGTGGCGAGCTACGACTACCCGTCCCGGTTCGTGCACTTCACCGCGGGTGTCGCCCTGCCGCTGAGCGCGGCGGCGCCGGCCGTGTGGGCGCTCGGACGGGTGCTGGGCTGACCGTGGCGCGGGCCGTCACTGTCACAGATGATCGACGGATTGTTCGGGGTCGGCCGGGGACGGCTACGGTGGCCCTCGACCGTGAAGTCCGCTGGGGTGGGAAGAAATGCGCGCACTGCGAATACTGCTGATCGTCGTCGTGGTCCTGAGCGGGCTGTTCGTGGCCGCCGACCGGCTCGCGGTGAACTTCGCGGAGGGCGAGGTCGCGGACAAGCTGAAGGCCCAGGAGGACCTGACCGCCACCCCGGACGTGTCGATCAACGGCTTCCCCTTCCTCACCCAGGTCGCGGGCGGTGAACTGGACGACGTCGAGGTCACCATGGACGAGTACGCGGCGACGGCCGGCGGCGGCACGGAGCAGGTCCGGATCGACGACCTGAGGGCGCACATGAAGGGCATCGCGTTCTCCGGTGACTACAGCTCCGCCACCGCGGCCACCGCGTCCGGCACGGCGACCGTCTCCTACGACGAGTTGCTGAAGGCCGCGGGGTCCGAGCCCGTGCAGATCACCTCCGGCGTCACGGCCGGCATCGTCGGCCTCTCGGACGGCGGCAACGGCAAGATCGACGTCGCCGTGGAGGCGACGGTGCTCGGCACCAAGCTGCCCGAGCCGATCCACGTGCTCAGCTCCGTGACGGTCGAGGGCGACAAGGTCGGCGTGACCGCCGACGATCTGCCGTCGTTCGGCCAGGTCGACCTGTCCGACGCCCAGATCCGGCAGATCACCGACTTCCAGCAGGTGATCGACGAACTGCCCGGCGGCATCAAGCTGGACAAGGTCGAGGCGGCGAAGGACGGCGTCGAGATCTCGGTGACGGGTTCGAACGTCAAACTGGCCGGGTAGGACGGATTCCGGGCGGACGGGCGAGCGCTCAGCCGCCCCGGGCCGTTCCGGCCGCCCGGTCCGGCACGCAGGCCACCCGGTCCGGCGCCCAGGCCACCCGGTCCGGTGCCCAGGCCACCCGGTCCGGCACCCAGGACGGACGGCGAATGTCCGCCAGATGAGACGACGGCGTCCGCCCGGCAGCGCACCGGGCCCCGCACCCCGTCCCGTATCCCACATCGCGGACGATCCTGTCTCATCATCCGACACGACGGTGACACGCCCGCAGGGTCGTCCTTACGATCGGACACCATGAAGCGACAGGCGGATCTCACGAAGCGGCGGGCAGTGGACCTGTGCCGCGTTGCCGCCATGCTCTGTCGCCCGTTCTGAGCGGAAGCCCGCCTTCCGCGTTCGCCGCCTGCCCTGTTCCAGGGCACCGGTGCGCCGTGCGCGCACCCACCGCACTCGCACGCCCCGCCGCAACTGCCCCGGAGGAGAGAACATGAGCCGCAGTGACGTCCTGGTCGACGCCGACTGGCTGCAGGACCACCTGGACGACGAGAACATCGCGATCGTCGAGGTGGACGAGGACACGTCCGCGTACGACAAGAACCACATCAGGAACGCGATCCGGATCGACTGGACCAAGGACCTCCAGGACCCGGTCCGCCGTGACTTCATCGACCAGGAGGGCTTCGAGAAGCTCCTGTCGGCGAAGGGCATCGCCAACGACACGCTGGTGATCCTCTACGGCGGCAACAACAACTGGTTCGCGTCCTATGCCTACTGGTACTTCAAGCTCTACGGCCACGAGAACGTCAAGCTGCTCGACGGCGGCCGCAAGAAGTGGGAGCTGGACGCCCGCGAGCTGGTCGAGGAGGTCCCCGAGCGGGCCACCACGAACTACAAGGCCAAGCCGCAGGACACGTCCATCCGCGCCTTCCGCGACGACGTCGTCAAGGCGATCGGCGCGCAGAACCTGGTCGACGTCCGCTCGCCCGACGAGTTCTCCGGCAAGCTGCTCGCCCCGGCCCACCTGCCGCAGGAGCAGTCGCAGCGTCCGGGCCACGTCCCGTCCGCGCGCAACATCCCGTGGTCGAAGAACGCCAACGACGACGGCACCTTCAAGTCGGACGAGGAGCTCAAGCAGCTCTACACCGACGAGCGGGTCGACCTGGCCAAGGACACCATCGCCTACTGCCGCATCGGCGAGCGCTCGGCCCTGACCTGGTTCGTGCTGCACGAGCTGCTGGGCGTGGAGAACGTCAAGAACTACGACGGCTCCTGGACCGAGTACGGCTCCCTGGTCGGCGTGCCGATCGAGCTCGGCGCCGCCAAGTAACCCGCTGCGACCCGCGACGTAAGGACTAGGACATGTGTGGAGCGAAGGCCGGCGGCCCGGACGCCTCGACGATCAAGCCCGGTGAGACCACCATCCAGGGTCAGGTGACCCGGGACGGCGAGCCGGTGACGGGCTACGTCCGTCTGCTGGACGCCACCGGCGAGTTCACGGCGGAGGTCCCGACCTCCGCGACGGGCCAGTTCCGCTTCTACGCGGCCGAGGGCACCTGGACCGTCCGCGCCCTGGTCCCGGGCGGCACGGCCGACCGCACGGTGGTCGCCCAGCAGGGCGGCCTGGCGGAGGTCGCGATCGCCGTCTGACGCATGCGTGACGGCATGTGCGACGGCATGTGTGACGGCCGAGGGCCGCGCCCCACGGGTTGGACGCCCGGGACGCGGCCCTCCGGCATGTCCGGACCTACCCTGGAGTACATGTACGCACGGCGGCGGCACGTGTACTTCGCCCTGATGGGCACCTGTATCGCGCTCTTCGTGCTGGCCTGGGGCGTCGTCCGGATCTGGTCCGTCCCGGCGGCCGTCGGCATGTGCGTGGTCGCCATGGTCATCCCGCCGTTCGCCGCGATCGTCGCCAACCGCCGCGGCCCCGAGGACCGCTGGTGGGACGACCCGTCCGGCGACCCGGAGTCGGACGAGTGGTGGGACGAACTGGACGGCAGGAAACGACGACGCTGATCCAGGGGAGCCGGTCGGGTCACTCGCCCCGGGCGGCTCAGTAGACGAGCGCCTGGGTGTCGTCGGCCAGGGCCTCCTGGACGAAGACCTGGGCGCCGGCGATGCGGACGCCCTCGATGACGTCCTCCTCGGTGATGCCGCGCCGCGCCGCGCACTGGGTGCACAGCGTCAGCCGGCCGCCGCTCAGCAGGGAGTCGATCAGGTCGGGCAGCGGTGCCGCGTGCGGGAGTTCGAACTCGGCGGCACGGCCCGGCAGCGCGAACCAGGAGGACTCGCCGGTCAGCCACATCGAGACGTCCACGCCGCTGGCCACGGCCACCGCCGCCACCGTGAACGCCTGCGAGCAGCGTTCGGGGGCATCGGCCCCCGCGGTCACCTTGATCACGAGCTTCTTCGCCATGGCCGAATCGTAATCAACGCCCCCGCAACCCCTGGTGACAGCCATGAGTCTCCTGTGCGCGCTCGCGGAATGCGCGCTTCACGTCCTGTGGGGGACATCTTGGAAGAACAAGCAGAACCAGAAGACAGAGCAGGGGCGGTACGGTCCCGGCGGAAGGGGCGTACCGCCCTGCTGATCGGCACCGCCGCCGTGCTCGGTGTGATCGCCGGCACCTGCGGCGGCTACCTCGTCCAGGCCGACCGGGAACCGACGCGGCTGCCCGCGCTGTCGCAGGCCGCGCTCGCGCGGGGCGAGGGCGACGGGCCCGAGCCGCTGCCGGCCGCGCGGGACCGCCAGGTGCGGACCGACGGCGACCTCCGTGAGCTGCTGGTGAAGAAGCCCGGCGGGACCCGGGAGGCCGACTGGCTGGCCGGCTCCGACGGCTGGCTGGACCTGGCCGGCTACTCCGCCGCCTTCAACCGGCCGGACAGCGCCTTCGAGACCCTGGTCGACCAGGAGTTCCGCCGGGCGGCCGTCACCGGCTGGGAGACGGACGACGGGACGGTCGAGGTCCGGCTGATCCAGTTCCGGCAGGAGGAGTACGTCGCCGCCGCCGAGGTCGGTGACGAGGCCCAGTACTGGGCCGAGCAGGGGGACACCGACAGCTGGCCGATCGCCGGTACGGGGGACGGGCGGGCGTACGTCCACAACGTGCCCGACAGCGAGGCGGGCGTCCCGGTGTACAGCGCGGAGGCGCACGCCTGGCGGGGTGACATCGCCATGGAGATCTGGATCTACAGCGCCGAACCGATCGAGAAGAAGACGATCACCGACCTGGCCGACCGGCAGATGGAGCGGCTGTGACCGACGACCACCGCGAGGACGACCACCGCGAGGACCGGTCCGCTGCCGCGCCCGGCACGCCCTCCGCCGCCGTCCCGGACGCACCCGCAGCGGACCTCCCGGCC
>NZ_JAGGOO010000035.1:0-691 GCF_018614415.1 Streptomyces sp. ISL-12 | reverse complement strand
CCCCCGTCCCGGCCGCGCCCGAGACGGCTCCCGTTCCGGCCGACCCCGGTGCGACCGCGGAGGTACCCGCGCCGGCCCCCGCCGAAGCCGACCCCCGCAAGCCCGCTCGCCGGCGCCGGATCGTCGCCGTGGCCGGGTGCCTGCTGCTGGCGGCCGCCGTGGCCGGGGGCGTCGGGTACACCGGTGTCGTCGTCGACGGGGCCGACCGGGACGCCGGTGCGCCCGTGTGGGCGTCCGCGAAGGCCGCCGCGGACGAGGAGGAGGCCGAGGCCACCGGGCTGGCCGCCACCCTCGTGCCGTACCGGCCCGACGGCTGGACGCGCGGCCCCGACCTCGGGGAGTTCGGCTCCGACACCGTACTCAGCGGCGCCCAGGCGACCGCCCTGCGCAAGGAGTCGCTGCGCGGACTGCCCCGTTCGGAGCGCCGCCGGCTGGAGAAGGAGATCGACCGCCGTCCCGTGGCCGGCATGGCGATGCGCAGCTACGTCCGCACGCCGGCCTTCGACGAGGGCGAGAAGGGCTCCGTCACGACCGGCATCGTGCTGGCGCAGATGGAGAGCCGGGCGGCGGTCCGGGACACGTCGACCGTGCAGAACGATTTCTTCGCGTCCCTGGACATCTTCCGCGAGGGCCCGCGGATCAAGGGCCACACCAACGCCCGGTGCTTCCTGCCGCCGGCCGATTCCGACGA
>NZ_JAGGOO010000034.1 GCF_018614415.1 Streptomyces sp. ISL-12 | reverse complement strand
TGACGAAGAACATAGAGGCACTCCCCCGGTTCCTGTGCGACACCGCCGCGCTCGCGGCCCTGGACGACGCACCGGCCGGCGCGCTGTGGAAGCTCGCGGAGAGCGGCCGGCAACTCGACGCCAATGTGGTCCGCCTGCCACCGGCCGCCCGCGTCGCCCCGCACACCGAGCCGGATCTCGACGTACTGCTCCTGGTGCTGGGCGGCGACGGCACCCTGGTGTGCGCGGACGGCCCGCGCCCGTTGCGCGCGGGTGCCCTGACCTGGCTGCCGCACGGTGCGACGCGCGGCGTCGAGGCGGGCGCGGAGGGGATGACGTACCTGACCGTGCACCGTCGCCGACCGGGCATGCGGATCCAGTCCGCGGACGAGGCGGAACGGCTGCGGCCCGCGCCCCGGGGCACTGGAGCGCATCCCCCCGTGGCGTAGCCTCGGCACATGCACCGGTCCGAGGCGGGAGGTCATGTGGCGGGGTCCGAGGCGGAGCCGGGTAACTGCTGCGCACCACCGTCGGGAGGTCCGCGCACCGCGGTCTCCACACCGCGCACCGCGGTCTCCACACCGCACACCACGGTCTCCGCGCCGCGCGCCGAGGTCTCCCCCGCGCACGCCGCGGACTCGTCCCCCGCACCGACAGTCGACGCCGGCACCGCGCCCGTGGGCATGCTCCGCCTCGACGGCGGTTCGTTCCTCATGGGGACCGACGACAAGGACGGGTTCCCGGCGGACGGGGAGGGCCCCGTCCGCGAGGTGACCGTGTCGCCGTTCTGGATCGACGCGCACGCGGTGACCAACGAGCGCTTCGCCCGTTTCATCGACGCGACCGGCCATGTCACCGAGGCCGAACGGTTCGGCTGGTCCTACGTGTTCGCCGGGTTCCTCCCCGCGGCCCTGCGGCGCGGCGCGGTCCGGCCGCCGCAGACCCCGTGGTGGTGCGGTGTCGAGGGTGCCCACTGGCGCGCGCCCGAAGGACCGGGGAGTTCGGTCGACGACCGGGCCGCCCATCCCGTGGTGCACGTCTCCTGGAACGACGCGGTCGCCTTCGCCCGGTGGTCCGGCCTCCGGCTGCCCACCGAGGCCGAATGGGAGTACGCCGCCCGGGGCGGACTGGAACAGGCCCGCTACCCGTGGGGCGACGAACTGACGCCGGACGGGGAACACCGCTGCAACATCTGGCAGGGCCACTTCCCCACCAAGAACACGGCGGAGGACGGCTACCGCGGCACCGCGCCCGTGGACGCCTACCCGCCCAACGGCTTCGGGCTGTACAACGTGGCCGGCAATGTCTGGGAGTGGTGCGCGGACCACTGGGGCACCGATCACAGCAGCCGCCCGCGCACCGACCCCAAGGGCCCGGCACGGGGCACCTCGCGGGTCATGCGCGGCGGTTCGTACCTGTGCCACCACTCGTACTGCAACCGCTACCGGGTCGCGGCGCGCACCGCCAACACCCCGGACAGCAGCACCGGCAACCTCGGCTTCCGTTGCGTACGGGACGCCTGAACCGGCCCAGGACACCGGCCCAGGACCGGCCTTGGGACCAACCCCCGATCATTGCGGCACATTGCGGCTCGTTGCGACCGCGTGAAGTATCCCCACGGATTTTTTCCGGGCTGTTGACGTTAAAGCGGGCCGTCCCCATCCTGACGGCATGGCATCCGACCACCAGGGCCCCCTCGCACGGCTGCGGCGGGGACACGAGGAGCTCGTCCTCAGGCTGTTGCGCACGCACGGCCCGCTCAGCCGCGCCGAGTTGGGCAAGCTCAGCGGCCTGTCCCGTACGACGCTGTACGACATCGTCGTCGCGCTGATGGACGGGGGTGCCGTGGTGGCCACGGCACCCGCGCCCGCCGAGCGGCGCCGGGGCCGCCCGGTCGAGACGCTGAGCCTGCATCCCGAGGCCGGTCAGGTGATCGGGGTCGACTTCGCCCGGCGCGCGGTGCACGTGGCCGCGGTCAACGTGGCGCACGAGGTGATCGGTTCGGCGAGCGAGGCGCACTCCGCCGACCTCGGCTGGGAGGCGCGGGCCGACCTGGCCGAGCGGCTGGTCGCCCGACTGGCCGGCGGGTCACTGCGGCTCGGCGTGCTCAGCGGCGTGGGCGTCGGCGTGGTCGGCCCGGTGGACGACCTGTCGGAGACCTCCGCGGACGACCTGTCGGCGACCCCCGTGGACGACCCGTCGGCGTCCCCCGGGAAAGCGAAGCGGCCGTCCGCCCCCACCCGCGCCGACCTCCCCGTGCTCCTGCGCAAACGCTTCGGCGTTCCCGTGCTCGTCGACAACAACACCCGCCTGGCCGCGCTGGCCGAGGCGACCTGGGGAGCGGCGGCCGGGGTGCGGGACGTGCTGTACCTGCGGCTGTCGCACGGGGTCGGCGGCGGGCTGGTGACCGGCGGGACCCTGCACCGCGGGGCGCGCGGGCTGTCCGGCGAGTTCGGGCACATCACGGCCGAGCCCGACGGGCGCCGGTGTTCGTGCGGCAAGGACGGGTGTCTGGAGACGGTCGCGTCCATCGGCGCGGTCCTCGAAGCCCACGGCGGCGTGCCGGACCTGCCCGCCTTCCTGTCCGCGCTGCCCGACGACCCGGCGGCGGTCCGCGTACTGGAGACGGTCGGTGCCCGGGTCGGCACGGTGCTCGCCGCGGTGTGCAACGCGGTCGGCCCCGACGTGACGGTGCTCGGCGGTGAACTGGCCGAGGCCGGTCCCGTCCTCTTCCGTTCCGTCGAACGCGCCCTGCTCGCCCACCTCATGCCGATCTCGCGGCCCAGAGCCGACCTGCGGGCCGCGGCCCTCGGCGAGGCGGGCGGCGCGCTCGGCGCCATCGCCCTCGTCCTGCACGAATCACCCCTGCTCACCCACTATCCCGCGCCGGACTCCCTGGAGTGACCGTGAACCCTCCGTACCCGCCGAGGCCGTACCCGCAGAGGCCGCCATGGCTGTGATCACCGCACCCGACAAGAAACCCGCCGCACCCGTCGCCCGCAGGCCCCGGCGCACCCCGCCCCCGCTGCTGCTCAACCTCGTCGCGCTGCTGGCCGGCGTCGCCGTGTGGGCGATCGTCGCCGCGGCCCGGCTGGTGGACGTGCCCGGCCCGCTCTCGGTGGGCTCCCGGGCCGTGGAACTCGTCCGGGACGGCACCCTGTCGACGGACGCGCTGGCCAGTCTGCGCCGGGTGTTCCTGGGGTTCGCCCTCGGCACCCTGCTCGCCGTGCCGGTCGGGTTCGTGATGGGCTGGTACCCGGTGGCGCGCGGCCTGCTCGAACCGTACGTGCAGTTCTTCCGGACCGTGCCGCCGCTCGCGATCATTCCGCTGGCCATCGTGCTGATGGGCATCGGCGAGACCCCGAAGGTCTTCGTCATCTTCCTGGCGGCCTTCCTGTCCAGCGTGGTGGCCGCCTTCCAGGGCGTGATCGGCGTGGACCGCACGCTCATCAACGCGGCGCGGGTGCTCGGCGCTCCGGACCGGGTGGTGTTCCTCAAGGTGGTGATCCCGGCCGCGACGCCCTTCCTGCTGGTCGGCATGCGGATCGGGCTCGGCGCCGCCTGGGGAACCGTGGTGGCCGCCGAACTCATCGCCGCCGACAAGGGACTGGGCTACGAGATGATGCACGCCCAGACCTACTACGACATCCCGACCATCTTCGTGGGGCTGATCACCATCGGGGTGATCGGACTCCTCATGGACCGGCTGCTGCTGCTCGCCGAACGACGACTGACCGGATGGCAGGAGCGACGATGAACGCCTCCCTGAACACCTCTTCGACGAAGACCGCGGCGAAGATCTCCTTCCGACAGGTGGTGAGCAGGTTCCCGATGAAGGGCGGCGACTTCACCGCCCTGGACGGGGTGTCGCTGGACATCGGTGACCAGGAGTTCGTCACCGTCGTCGGCCCCTCGGGCTGCGGCAAGTCGACGCTGCTCAACCTGGCCGCGGGGCTGGTGGAACCGTCGGCGGGCGAGGTGCTGGTGGACGGGGCGCACGTCACCGGGCCGGGCCCCGAACGCGGCGTCATCTTCCAGCAGTACGCGCTCTTCCCCTGGCTCACCGTGCGCGGCAACGTCGAGTTCGGCCTGAAGCTCGCCTCGCTGCCCGCGGACGAGCGCCGGCGGCGAGCCGAGCGGGCGATCGACCTGGTCGGACTCTCCGACTTCGCGGACGCGCTGCCCAAGACCCTGTCCGGCGGCATGAAGCAGCGCTGCGCGATCGCCCGGGCCTACGCCGTCGACCCCGAAGTGCTGCTGATGGACGAGCCGTTCGGGGCGCTGGACGCGCTGACCCGGGTGCAGCTCCAGGACCAGCTGCTGGAGACCTGGACCCGGGACAAGCGCACGGTCATGTTCGTCACGCACGATGTCGACGAGGCCGTCTACCTGGCCCGCCGGGTGATCGTCATGGCCGCCCGGCCGGGCCGTGTCCACCGGATCATCGACGTCGACCTGCCGTACCCGCGCACCGAGGAACTGCGGCTGTCACCGGAGTTCGCCCGCATCCGCAACGACGTCTGGCACTCGGTCTACCACCAGGCCCCGGCCGCCTGACCCTCCCCCACCTCGGAAACAAGACCCGCACCCCTTAAGGAACTCCCTGTCATGAGCATGTCCCGACGCGGCTTCATATCAGCACTCTCCGTCACAGGACTGTCCCTCTCCGTCGCATCGTGCGGCTCCTCCGACGGCGACAGCGGCGACGGCGCCGGCGTCCGGTTCGGTTACATCGCCGACTACAACGGGGCGAGTCTGCTGGCCATCGCCGACGACCAGGGCCTGTGGAAGAAGCACGGCGTCTCCGCCTCGTACAAGGTCTTCGTCAACGGCCCGATCCAGATCCAGGCGCTCGGCACCGGCAACCTCGACTACGGCTACATCGGCCCCGGCGCCATGTGGCTGCCCGCGTCCGGCAAGTCGAAGATCGTCGCGATCAACACCCTGACCTACGCCGACCGGGTCATCGCCCAGCCCGGCATCACCTCGATCACCGGCCTGAAGGGCAAGAAGGTCGGGGTGCCCGAGGGGACGTCCGGCGAGATGGTGCTCAACCTGGCGTTGCGGCAGGCCGGTATGTCCATGGACGACATCGACAAGGTGGTGATGGACGCGACGACCGTCGTCACCGCCTTCGCGTCCGGGCAGATCGACGGGGCCGGCATCTGGTACCCGCTCATCCCGACCATCAAGGAGAAGGTGCCGGACCTGGTGGAGGTGGCCAGCACCGAGAAGATCGGCGGCAGCTTCCCGACCGCGTTCGTCGCGGGCGACAAGGTCAAGGACGCCACCAACGAGAAGGTCGTCAAGGTCCTCCAGGAGGCCAACGACTGGCGGGCCGCGCACAAGGAGGAGTCGATCGCGCTGGCCGCGAAGCTGCTCAAGGTCTCCGAGGACAAGGTCAAGGAGGACGCCGCCAACGTGGAGACCATGACCACCGCCGACCTCGTCGCCAAGACGAAGGACGGAACCGTCGGCGAGTGGCTCGACAGCATGAGCGACTTCTTCGTCAGCACCGGCCAGTTGAAGAAGGCCCCGGCCGCGGACTCGTTCTACACCGCCGACCTCTACACGAAGGCGGGCGCGTGAACCTCCTGTTCCTGATGACCGACCAGCACCGGGTCGACACCCTGGGCTGTTACGGCAACCCGCACGTCGCCACCCCGAACCTGGACCGGCTGGCGGCCACCGGCACCCGCTTCGACCGCTTCTACACCCCCACCGCCATCTGCACCCCGGCCCGCGCCAGCCTCCTCACCGGTCAGGCCCCGTTCCGGCACCGTCTGCTCGCCAACTACGAACGCAACGTCGGCTACATGGAGGACCTGCGCGAGGACGCCTTCACCTTCCCGGCCGCGCTCGCCGCACGCGACTACCAGCTGGGCCTGGTCGGCAAATGGCACGGCGGCACCCACCGCAACGCCGCCTCCTACGGCTTCGACGGCCCCGACCTGCCGGGCTGGCACAACCCCGTCGACCACCCCGACTACCTCGCCTACCTGGAGGAACGCGGGCTGCCGCCGTACCGCATCACCGATCTCGTCCGCGGCACCACCCCCAACGGCAACCCGGGCAACCTGCTCGCCGCCCGCCTCCAGCAGCCCGTCGAGGCGACCTTCGAGCACTACCTCGCGACCCGCGCCATCGAGCAACTCGACAAGTACGCCACCGACGGCCGCCCCTTCTACCTGGCCACCCACTTCTTCGGCCCGCACCTGCCCTACCTCCTCCCCGACGCGTACTACGACATGTACGACCCGGAACTGGTGGAGCTGCCACCGTCCATCGCCGAGACCTTCGAGGGCAAACCGCCCGTGCAGCGCAACTACAGCGCGCACTGGACCTTCGACACCATGCCGATCGAGGTCACCCGCAAACTCATCGCCGTCTACTGGGGTTACGTCACCCTCATCGACGAGCAGATCGGCCGCATCCTCACCCGCCTCGACGAACTCGGCCTCACCGACGACACGTCCGTCTTCTTCACCGCCGACCACGGCGAGTTCACCGGCGCCCACCGGCTGCACGACAAGGGCCCGGCGATGTACGAGGACATCTACCGCATCCCCGGGATCATCCGCGTACCCGGCCAGCAGCCGCAGGTCAGGGACGAGTTCGTGTCGCTCACCGACTGCACCGCCACCATCCTGGAGCTGGCCGGCGCCGACCCCTCCCCCGCCACCGACAGCCGCAGTCTGCTGCCGCTGGTGCGCGGTGAACACCCCGACTGGCCGGGCGAGTTGCTGGCCGAGTTCCACGGCCACCACTTCCCCTACCCGCAGCGGATGCTGCGCGAGGACCGCCACAAGCTGGTCGTCAACCCCGAGTCGGTCAACGAGCTGTACGACTTGCACGGCGATCCGCACGAGTTGTCCAACCGCTACGAACACCCCGAGCTGGCCGGTGTCCGGCGCCGCATGATGCGCCGCCTGTACGACCTGCTGCGGGACCGCGGCGACAACTTCTACCACTGGATGACGCCGATGTACGACATCGGTGCCTCGGACTACGACCCGACGCTGAGTTCCTTCGAGCAGGAAGGCCCCCGGTAGACATCATGACCCGAAGAACCGGCCGTACGGCCGCGGTCCTCACCGCCCTGCTCCTCGCCGCCCTGCCGTCGACCGGTCACGCGACCACGACCGCGCCCCGGCCGACGTACACCAACCCGGTGACCTCCGGCGTCGTCGACACCTTCCCCGACCCGGCGGTGATCCGCGGCAAGGACGGCTACTGGTACGCCTACGGCACCCAGAACCCCGTCTTCCAGAGCCGGGGTGAGACCAGCGAGCGGACGCTGCCGACCCTGAGGTCCGCCGACATGACGCACTGGGAGTACGCCGGGGAGGTGTTCACCCGCGCCGACCAGCCGTCCTGGCACGGCGGTTCGCGGCTGTGGGCGCCCGACATCCGCTACACGGACGGGCACTACAGCCTCTCCTACTCCGTGCCCGACAAGGACACCGTCGGGGTGGCCACCGCCCCGACCCCGACCGGCCCGTGGACCGACCGGGGCGCGGTGCTGGACAGTGACAGCGGCTGCGCCACCGGGGACATCGACCAGGCCCAGTTCACCGACGAGGGCGGTCAGCCGTACCTGTACTGGGGCAGCTACGACACCATCTGCGTCGCGAAGATGAACGCCGACCGGACCCGGACCGTGGGCACGGTCACCGAGGTCGCCCAGGGCCGCCGTATGGAGGGCGGCTTCGTGGTCCGGCGGGACGGCTTCTACTACCTCTTCTACTCCGACGCCGGCTGCTGCGACGGCGCCTACAGCGGTTACCAGGTGAAGGTCGGCCGCGCCACCAGCCCGACCGGGCCGTTCACCGACGACCGGGGTGTCGACCTGACGGCGGCCACCAGCAAGGGCGGGGTCGTCGTCGGCGCGAACGGGGACCGGTGGATCGGCCCCGGCCACAACTCCCTCCAGACCGATCTCTCCGGCCAGGACTGGCTCGTCTACCACGCCGTCCCCGCCGACGACCCCGACCTGGACCTGGTTCCCGGCATCGACCGCACCCTCAGCCGGCGCCCGATGCTGATCGACCGGCTGGACTGGATCGACGGCTGGCCGGTGGTGCGGGCCGGCGCCGGGCCCTCGGCCGGCGCCGAGCAGGCCCCGGTCAGCACGTGGGACGCCGGTGGCGACTTCAACGACGGGTCGCTGTCCGGGTGGCGGGCCCGGGGTGCCGGTACGGGCGGCTGGGCGACCGCGAGCGAGCCGGACGCCGGCGGATACGTGACCCACTCCGGCGCCTCCCCCGCCCACCTGGTGTCGTCGGACACGGCACCCGCGCGGGTGCGGGCCGAGGCCGATCTGCGGGTGACCTCGGCGGACGGCGGCGCGGGCCTCCTCCTCGCCTACCGCGATGCCGGCGATCACGTGGTCGCCCGGCTGGACCGGGACCGGGGTGCGCTGGTCACCGATGTGCGGGTGGGCGGAGTCAGCCGCGGCGAGCAGGTCACGGCGCTGCCCGCGGACTTCGTGTGGGACGCCTGGCACAACGTCACCGCCGAACTGCGCGGCCGGCAGCTCACCGTGGAGGTCAGCGCCGACCGGCTGCGCGACGCGGTGACCACCCAGCGGCGTACCGTGCCCGCGTCCGCCGCGCACGCCGGGAAGGTCGGTGTCGCGGCGCGCGGCGACGGGGCCGAGGCGGACAACGTGGGGGCCGTGGAGCTGTACACACCGGTCACCCGGCGGGTCGCCGAGCCGCGGCCGGGGCGGCTGCTGCCGGCGTACAGCGACGAGTTCGACGGTCCGGCGCCGTCCTCCGCGTGGAGCTGGGTGCGCGGCCCGGCGGCCGGGGCGGGCACGGGCGACGGGTCGCTGTCCTGGCCGACGCAAGCCGCCGAACTGCACCTCGCCACCAACACCGCGTCGGTGCTCACCCGGGACGCGCCCCGGGGCGACTTCATCGTGGAGACCCGGCTGCGGCTGGCCTCAGGGCCGCCCAACCAGCAGGCCGGCCTGGTGCTGTACGGCGACGACGACCACTACGTCAAGCTGGCCCACTCGGTGCTGCCGGTCAGCCACACCGACGGCAAGGTGACCCACGTCACCGAGTTCGCCAAGGAGGGCGCCCGGCCCACCACCACACCGCCGACCCCGGTGGCGTACGGCCCGATGTTCGGCGGCCCCGCGGCCGGGACGCTGTGGATGCGGCTGGCGTACCACGCCGACACCAGCGGGGACGAACACGAGGTCCGGGCGGCGACCAGCACCGACGGTGTGCACTGGACGTGGACCGGGGTCTGGACGCTCCCCGCCGGACAGGCGCTGCGCATCGGCCTGGTCTCCCTGAACACCGCCGGAGCCACCGCACACTTCGATCACGTCCGCACCTACGGAGGCTGAACCCTCGGCGAAAAAAGTAGGACGCGACGGGGTTTGGGTTCACAGAAAGTGGAAAGGCGCGCGGAATGTCTATCGCCTTCGCCCCTCCCGTAACCCTGGTAAGACGCGTCACCACCGGTTCGCGTTGCTCGTGTGACGCGGTGGGGGCGGTGTGACGGAGGCCATATCGACCGCGCAGGCCACCGGAGTCGCACCGCGCCCCGCCGCGAGCACCTCGGCCGGGCCCGCCGGGCAGCGGGACGCGTTCTTCGACAACGCCAAGTACCTGGCGATCGTGCTGGTGGCGGTGGGTCACGCGTGGGAGCCGCTGCGCGACGGCAGCCGTGCCGTCACCGCCCTCTACACGGTCGTCTACGCCTTCCACATGCCGGCGTTCATCGTCATCTCCGGGTACTTCTCCCGGAACTTCGACGCGAGCCCCGGGCGGATCAAGCGGCTGTTCACCGGGGTCGTCGTGCCGTACGTCGTCTTCGAGACGGCGTACACCTTCTTCACCCGGTGGAGCGACGGCGAACCGGACCGGGCGGTCACTCTGCTGGACCCGCTGTACCTGACCTGGTTCCTGGCGGCGCTGTTCATCTGGCGGCTGACCACGCCGTTCTGGCGCGGCGTGCGGTGGCCGCTGCCGATCGCGCTGGCCGTCGCGATGCTGGCGACGCTCTCGCCGGACATCGGGGACGACCTCGATCTGCAACGGGCGCTGCAGTTCCTGCCGTACTTCGTGCTGGGCCTGTGCCTGAAGCCGGAGCACTTCCGGATGGTGCGCCGCGGGGCGGCGCGCGTCGCGGCGGTGCCGGTCTTCGCCTGCGCCGTCGCGCTGGCGTACTGGCTGGTGCCCCGGTTCGACTACGGGTGGTTCTTCCACCGGGCCAGTGCCGAGCAGATGGACGTACCGGCCTGGTACGGGCCGCTGATGACGCTGGCGGTCTTCGGCTGCTCGCTGACCCTGGTCGCCTGCTTCCTGGCCTGGGTGCCGGGCCGCCGGACCTGGTTCACGGCACTGGGGTCGGGCACGCTGTACGGCTACCTGCTGCACGGTTTCGTCATCCAGGCCGCCAACCACTGGCACTGGAGCCACGTCTCCTGGACGGGTGAGCCGGTCGGGGAGATCGTCGTCACGGTGGTGGCCGCGGTGGTCGTCACCCTGCTGTGCACCTCGCCGGTGCGGCGGGTCTTCCGGTGTGTGATGGAACCGAGGATGGACTGGGCGTTCCGCGAGCGGCGCACGGCCTGACCCCGGTCCTGGTGTCCGGTACGACAACGGCCCGGCCCCGCCGTCCCCCGTGGGCGGCGGGGCCGGGCCGTGTGCACGACCGGCGGCGGACCGTCAGCGCTTGATCTCCTTGATCTTCAGCATGCGCGTGATCACCTTGTCCAGCTCCTCGTCGTCGAAGACCTTCTTCCAGTCCTCGCGCACGATGGACTCACGGCCGTAGTCCATGGCGATCAGGCAGGCGTCGGAGAACGGGTTGGAGCCCTTGAGGGTGTTGGCGAGGGCGACCTGGGTGTGGCCGAGGAGCATCGCGCGGGCCGCCTTCTCCGGGACGCCGACGGTGTGCACCGTCTCGTGCAGGGCCTCGGTCAGCAGGGCGCCCACCATGCAGGCGATGGTCTCCACCAGGGTCGGCTCCAGCACCGCGAGCTGCTTGACGGTGACCCAGTGGACGTCGACCACGGGCGCGTACATCACGCGGATGACGGAGTCGGCCAGCTTCTGCTTGGCCTCGTCGCCGCCCTCGTACGCGGCGACGACCTCCTGCGGGGCGGCGATGCCGCCGAAGGTGTCCTGCCACTCCTCCTTGGTGGTGCGCTCCAGGAACACCGACGGGTGGCAGGGGTGGGCGCAGGCGTAGTGGATGCCGTCGCGCTCGAAGAGCAGGCCGGCGTAGGCGGCGGCCGGGTCGAGGGTGAGGACGACGGTGCCGGGCTTCATCAGCGGCACCAGTTCCTCGGAGACCTTGCCGAGGACGACGTCCGGCACGGCGAGGATGACGACATCGGCTTGAGCTGCGGCGTCGGCGGACTCGGTCAGCTCGCGGCCGAGACCGCGGATCAGCTCCTGGCCCTTGGGGGACGCCTCGCTGAAGAGCACCCGGAAGTCGCTCTCGACCAGGTTGTTGGAGACACGCTGGCCCATCTTGCCGGCGGCCCCGATGACGGCGACGGTCGTCACATCGGTCTGGATCTCGGTGGCCATTTACTTGCTCCTCAGAAGGGTGTTGATGCTGTGCTGCGTCCACTGGTGTTCGAGCCGGGCGGTGGCCTCGAAGCCCTCGTCCTGCCACGGGAGCCAGTGCTCCACGATCTGGTTGACGCGGCGCTCGCCGCGGGCTTCCCGGACGGCGGCGATCATGCCGTCGTGGTCGAGGAGGCCCTCGCCGAGCGGGCAGCCGGCGTAGGTGAAGCCGACCCAGCCGTCGCGGCGGGTGAAGGCGAAGTCCTTGACGTGGATGTTGACCGTGTACGGCGCGGTGGCGGCCACCACGTCGACGGGTCGTTCCAGCCGGGCGACGCTGTTGCCCGGGTCGAGGACGACGCCGAGGTGCTCGTCGTCGACTCCGCGTACGACGGTCAGCAGGTCGTCGGTGGACACCTGCTCGTAGGTCTCCAGGCCCAGGGTCACCCCGGCGGCGGCGTAGGCGGGCACGGTCTCCTTCAGCAGGGCGACGGCCTCGTCCGGCGTGGGCCGGTGGTCGACGGTGTTGAGCATGGAGCGGACGAACGTGACGCCCAGTTCGGCGGCCATGTCGAGGTACGTGCGCAGATGCTCCGGGCGGACGCCGCGGGTGCCGAGTTCCAGTTCGAGGCCCAGGTCGCGGGCGGTGGCGCGGACGTCGGCGAGCTGGGCGGCGTCGTAGGACTCGATCGGCGTGTAGTCGCAGATCTGGAAGACCCGGCCGCCCAGGCGCGCGGTGTCGGTGAACATCTCGGTGAGGGTCATCGGCCGCGGCGCGCGGGCGGAGATCCGCCAGAAGTAGGCGTAGGTGCTGATGCCGTGGGTCATCAGGCCGCCCCCACCGGGGTGCGGATCTCGTCGAGGATCGCCTCGACGTTGGCCGGGTCGTGCGCGAAGCGGCCGAGGAAGAGGCCCTCGGCGGTGCCGGACAGGCGGGTGAGCAGGCCGGGGCCGGCGCTGCCGCCGTAGATGACCGTCGAACCGGCCTGCCCGGGGCGGCTGTCGAGCCACTCCCGCAGCGCGGTGCAGACGGCGGCGATGTGCTCCGTGGCGGCGGGCTCGGGTGCGCCGATGGCCCACTGGGGCTCGTAGGCGAGGACCACGGCGCCGTCGAGGCCGTGCAGCAGGCGCTCGGCCTCGGCGACCGTGCGCCGCGCGGCCTCGGCCGGGGAGACCTGGTCGCGTTCGCCGACGCACAGCACCGGGGTGAGGCCGTTGCGCAGGGCGGCGGCCGTCTTGGCGGCGACGACCGTGTCGCCCTCGCCGTACAGGCGGCGGCGCTCGGCGTGGCCGACCTCGGCGTAGCGGCAGCCGATCTCCTTCAGGAAGGGGCCGCCGACCTCGCCGGTGTACGGTCCGGAGTCCTCGGTCGCCAGGTCCTGGGCGCCGACCTCGATGCCGTAGGGCGTGAGGATGCCGGCGGCCGGGACGATGGCCGGGAAGGCCGGGAGGACGAACAGGCGGGCGGCGCCGGAGGTGACCGCGGGGTGCCGCTGGGCCAGACCGGCGACCTTGCGCGCCCAGTTGAGGGTCTGGTGGTGGCCGAAGTACATCTTCAGGCTCACCCCCAGCAGGACGGGGGGCTGTGCGGGGCCGGACATCAGGCGGCGGCCTCCGCGCCGTCGGCGCCGTCCTCGTAATCGCACATGAGCTGCACCTTGGCGGCGGAGGCGGAGGTCTCGTCGAAGCGGTAGGTGAGCCATTCCTTGGCCAGGCGGCGGGCGAGTTCCAGGCCGACGACGCGCTGCCCGAAGGTCAGCACCTGGGCGTTGTTGGAGAGGATCGCGCGCTCCACGGAGAAGGAGTCGTGGGCGGTGACGGCGCGGATGCCCTTGACCTTGTTGGCGGCGATGGCGACGCCCAGGCCGGTGCCGCACACCAGCAGCGCGCGGTCGGCGTCACCGCGGGCGACCATCTCGGCGGCGGCTATGGCGACCTTGGGGTAGGCGGTGTGCCCGTCGGCGTCGACACCGACGTCGGTGACGGAGGCGACCAGGTCGCTGTTCTCCAGGTCCTGCTTGAGGGCTTCCTTGTACTGGTAGCCGGCGTCGTCGCAGCCGACGACGATACGGAGCTTGTCAGTCATGACCGTCTTCCTCAGTGGTGGTCGAGCAGCACGCCGTGGACGGCGCGGGTGATGAGGGCGAGGGAGTGGGCCCCGGCGTCCGGGGTGCCGAGGGACTTCTCGGCGTGCGGACGGGCCCGGCCCTTGCGGGGCAGCAGGTCCGCGGTGGCGGCGGCGGCCTCGGCGGCGGCGGTGGCGGCCCGGTCCCAGGACGCGGTGAGCGCGCCGCCGGCGGCCACGGCCTCGGTGAGGGTGCCGGCGAAGGGCACGAGCACGTCGACCATGGTCTTGTCGCCGACCTCGGCGCCGCCGAGCCGCTGTACGGCGGCGGAGGCTTCCGCCACTCCTTGGGCGATGCGGGCGGCGGTCGGGGCCTCCTGGTCGCCGAGGGCGGTGGCGATGGAGCGCAGGATGGTGCCCCACAGGGCGCCGGAGGTGCCGCCCGCCTTGTCGGCCCAGGCGTCGGCGGCGTGGGTGAGGACGGTGGCGGCGCCGGCGCCCAGCTCGTGGGCGGCGCGGGCGGCCTGGCGGGCGGCGGTGGAGCCGCGCTGCATGCCGATGCCGTGGTCGCCGTCGCCGGCCACGGCGTCGATCCGGCCCAGTTCGTCGACGTGGGTGTCGACGGTGGCGGCCACCGCGTCCAGGGCGGCCAGGACGGTGGCGGCGGCGTGCCGGGAGGCGTCGGAGGCGGCGGGGATGCTCCGGTCGTCGGTCTCGGCGGCGGTCACGGCCGGGGCGGCGGGCGCCTCGGGCGCGTCGAGGGCGCCCTTGCGGTGGGCGGGGGTGTCGGCGGGGGCCCGCCACAGGTCTTCGAGGAGGTCGTCCAGCCAGGTGAGGGTGAGGGAGACACCGGCCATGTCGAAGCTGGTGACGAGTTCACCGACCTCGGGGTCGATTATCTCGACGCCGGCCTCTTCCAGAAGGGCGGCGACCTTGCGGTAGACGACGAACAGTTCCTCGTACTTGACGGAGCCGAGGCCGTTGAGGATCACGGCGGCGCGCTGTCCGGAGGGTCCGGTGACGTCCTCGGGGAGTTCCTCGAGCAGGGTGGAGACCAGGAGGCGGGCCGCCTCGTCGGCGGTGGGCAGCTCCTCCTCGCCGATGCCGGGCTCGCCGTGGATGCCGAGGCCGACGGCCATCCTGGCCTCGGGGACGGTGAACAGGGGGTGGTCCGCGCCGGGGAGGGTGCAGCCGGAGAAGGCGATGCCGAAGGAGCGGGTGCGGGCGCCGGCGTGCGCGGCGACGTCGAGCACCTCCTTCAGCGGCAGACCCCGTTCGGCCGCGACCGCCGCCGCCTTGAAGACGGGCAGGTCGCCGGCGATGCCGCGGCGCTTGTCCGCCTCGCCGGGGCCGGCGCTGGCCACGTCGTCGGTGACGGCGAAGGTGTACGCCTCGATGCCGTCGGCGGCGAGCCGTTCGGCGGCCTGGCCGAAGTGCAGGACGTCACCTGCGTAGTTGCCGTACATCAGCAGCACCCCGGCGCCGCCGTGCGCGGCACGGGCGACCGAGCGGATCTGGGCGGCGGAGGGCGAGGCGAAGACGTTGCCGACCGCGGCGCCGTGCGCCAGGCCCCGGCCGACCAGGCCGGAGAAGGCCGGGTAGTGGCCCGAGCCGCCGCCGATGACCACGGCGACCTGGCCCTCGGGGGTGCCCCCGGCGCGGACGACGCCGCCGGTGACGGGCCGCACCCAGCGCCGGTGGGCGGCGGCGAAGCCCTCCAGGGCCTCGTCGGCGAAGGCGGCGGGGTCGTTGAACAGGCGGGTCATCGAAGGGCCTCCATGGTCTGGTGCTCGGGGTCGGGGGCCGGTTCGTCGGTGCGGTGGCGGCTGGAGAGCCAGATCATCAGGGCGGCGGACAGCAGCATGAAGAAGCCGACCAGGTAGAGCGGTACGTAGTAGGCGCCGGTCCAGTCCTTGAGCCAGCCGGTGATGTAGCTGGAGGCGAACCCGGCGATGTTGCCGGCCGTGTTGATCAGGGCGATGCCGGCCGCGGCGGCGGCTCCGGTCAGGAACCGGGAGGGCACCGACCAGAAGACGGGCAGGGCGGCGAAGATGGCGCACGCGGTGACGGTGATCACGGCGACCGTGGCGGTGGGTGAGCCCATGTAGAGGGCGACGGGGATGGAGAGACCGCCGACGACCGCCGGGCCGGCCACGTGCCAGGTGCGGGTGCCGTGCCGGGTGGCGTGCCGGGTCCAGAAGAACAGCACGATCGCGGCCGGCAGGTAGGGGATCGCGGTGATCCAGGCCTTGTCCATCACGCTGAACGTGGTGTCGTACTGCTCCTGGAAGCCGTTGATGATCGTCGGCAGGAAGAAGGCGAGGGCGTACAGGCCGTAGACGAAGCCGAAGTAGACGACGGCCAGGGTCCAGACGCGGCCGCTGGTGAAGGCGCGCTTGAGGTCGCCCTTGGCGTGGCTGCCCTCGTGGCCGGTCTTCTGGGCGTCCTCGGCGGCGAGTTCCCGGGTCAGCCAGTCCTTCTCGGCCGGCGTCAGCCACGTGGCGTCGGCGGGCTTGTCGATCAGGTAGAACCAGGCGATGACGCCCAGCAGGATGGCGGGGATCGACACGAAGAGGAACATCACGCGCCAGCCCTCGAGGCCGAACAGACCGTGGTGGCCGATGAGCCAGCCCGCCAGCGGGGCGCCGAAGACCGTGGTCAGCGGCTGCGCGAGGTAGAACAGGCCGAGGATCTTGGTGCGGTGGCGGGAGGGCACCCACTGACTGAGGAACAGGATCGCGCCGGGGAAGAACCCGGCCTCGGCGACACCGAGCAGGAAGCGCAGCGTGTAGAGCTGACCGCTGCTGCTCACCCAGGTGAACAGCAGGGAGACGATGCCCCAGGTCACCATGATGCGGGCCAGCCAGCGGCGGGCTCCGAAGCGGTGCAGGGCCATGTTGCTGGGGACTTCCAGGACGATGTAGCCGAGGAAGAAGATCCCTGAGGCGAATCCGAACTGGGCGGCGGTCAGGGCCAGGTCCTGGCCCATTCCGTTCGGTTCGGCGAACGAGACGGCCGTGCGGTCCAGATAGTTCACGAAGAACATCAGGGCCACGAACGGCACGAGGCGTACTGAGACCTTCTTGATGGCAGTTCTCTCGACTGCCGCGGCTGGCGCGTCGGCACCCATGGCGACTCCTCGGCTCGCCCGGACAGCTCCGTCCGGGATGGCTCACGCCGGTGGCGCCGTCGAGGCGGCCGACCGGATCGCTCTCACGCTATGTCGCCGATCCAAATTGGTCACCAATTTACCAGTGTGGTGACCGTCATAGATTTCCGAACGGCCCAACTCTTGACAAACCTCACCCATCCGGCCGATGAACCGGCTGGTCAGTCGGGGTGCGGGGGCATCTGGTTGACTGGTGACCGTGACCAGTCAGCCTGATCAGCAGTCTCCGGACGCCGCTCCCGACCTGGCGCGGCTGCTGCGCCCCGTGGTGCGCGAGTCCTCTGTCAGCGAGGTCGCCAAGCGGCTCCTCGACCACCTCTCGGCCGGACACATCAAGCCCGGTACCCGGCTGCCCGCCGAGCGGCAGCTGGCCGAGGCACTCGGGGTCGCGCGCTCCAGCGTGCGCGGGGCGCTGTCCGCGCTGGACGTCCTCGGCATCATCGAGATCCGGCCCGGTTCCGGCTCGTACGTGCGCGAGGGCACCTCCGAGTTCCTGCCCCGGGCGATCAACTGGGGGCTGATGCTGGGCCAGCGGCGCACCCAGGACCTGGTCGAGGTGCGCACCTATATGGAGGGGGTCTCCGCCCGGCTGGCCGCCGAGCGGGCCACCGACGAGGACATCGCCCTGCTGGAGGAGCACCTCGGACGCATGCGGGAGGCGCGCGGCGACGTCACGGCGTTCATCGACGCGGACATCGCCTTCCACCTGGAGTGCGCCCGCATCGCCCGCAACAGCGTCCTCAGCGACATCCTGCACAGCATCCGGGCCCTGCTCCAGGTCTGGATGGAGCGGGTCAGCGACATCGAGGGCACGGTCAGCGGCACGCTGTGCGAGCACGACGCGGTACTGGAGGCGATCCGCGCCCGCGACCCGGAGGCCGCCGACCGGGCCATGGCGGAACACATGCGCATGGCCAGCGCCCGGCTGCGCGCCTCGGTGGACGGCGAGGTCTGAGCCTGTCCGTCCCGTTTCCGGGCAGGCGTATCCGGCCGGGTCCCGGCATGCTGGGTGCCGGGAGGACCGGTACGGCGGAAGGCGGGCACGGTGGACTGGCGTGAGTTCGGGGAGCGGATGGCGCTGCTGGCGCGGGATCTGCTGGCGCAGGAGTCGGTGGACGACACCCTGGAACGGATCACCCACGCGGCCACCGAACTGGTCGAGGGCTGCGAAGCCGCCGGCATCCTCATCGTGCAGGCGGGCCGGGTGCGGTCGGTCGCGCCGACCGACCAGGTGGTCGTCGACAGCGACCGGCTCCAGGAGCGCCTCGCGCAGGGCCCCTGCTTCGACGTCGCCCGCTCCGTCGCCGACGAGCGGGGCTTCAGGATCACCGACTTCAACGACGAGCCGGAGCGCTGGCCCGTCTACGTACCCGCCGCTCGTGAACTGGGCCTGGGCAGCATGATGGGCATCCTGCTGTACACGGACGACGAGGAGCTGGGGGCGCTGGACTTCTACTCCCGCCGGCCCGGCGCCTTCACCGAGGCCAGCGAGACGGCGGGCTGGCTGCTGGCCTCGCACGCGGCGGTGGCGTTCTCCAGCGCCCGCAGCCACGCCCAGATGCAGCAGGCGATCGACACCCGGCACACCATCGGCGAGGCGATGGGCATCCTGATGGGCAGTCACCGGCTCACCGAGGAGCAGGCGTTCGGCGTGCTGCGCCGGTACTCCCAGGACCACAATGTGAAGCTGCGGGACGTCGCCCGGCGCGTGTGCGAACTGGGCCGCCTGGACTGAGTCCGGCCCTCGGTACGGCGTGAGGCGCACCGGCGCACCCTCGCGGCGAGCGGGGTGCCCGGTGCCGGGCTAGGTTGGTGCAATCGGCCCAGCCCGGACGGCCGTGCCCACGAGCCGCCCCGAGGATCGAGAACCGACGCCCGAGGACCGAGGACCCAGGACCGGCGGGAGGAGCGCCTTTCAGTGAACCGGTTCCTGAGCCCTTTCCACTCCCTGTGGGACAGGCTGGCCGCCACCGCCCTCGTCCGGCAGGCCCGGGAGCTGGAGCTGATGCACCGGGCCATGGGTTTCGCCACGATCGCGCTGGTCACCCTGGCTCCGCTGCTGATCGTGGTGGCCGCCGCCGATCCGCTGGGGCGCGGCGGGTTCGCGGCGTGGCTGGCCGACGGCATGGGGCTGTCGGGGCGGTCGGCCCGGGTGCTGACCGAGATCATCAGCCCGCCGCGCGAGATCATCGGCACCACCAGCGTCTGGGGTGGTCTGCTGCTCGCGGTGTTCGGGGCCTCCTTCGCGGCGAGCGTGCAGAACGGCTACGAACGGATCTGGGGCCTGCCGTCCGGCCCCTGGCACCGGGTCTGGCGCCAGCTGGCGTGGGTGGCGATGCTGACCGTGTACCTCTACCAGGAGGTGCAGACCCGGACCGGGCTGCACGGCACCGCGCGGATCGTGCTGTCCACGGTGACCGGCACGCTGTTTTTCTGGTGGGGCCAGCACTTCCTGCTGGGCAGTTCCATCCGCTGGCGGGACCTGTTCCCGGGGGCGCTCGCCACGATGGTGGGGCTGATCGGCCTGCGGGGCTTCTCCTACTTGGTGTTCACCCCGCTCATCCTGGACAACGCGATCAGCTACGGCACGGTGGGCACCGTGCTCGTGGTGGAGTCCTGGCTCATCGGAGTGGGGTTCGTGGTCTTCGGCGGCGCGCTCGCCGGCCGCTGGTTCCACGAACACCACTGGCTGCCCCGCCGCGAACGCGACGCCGCCGACACCGACACCGACACCGACCCTCTCGCCGGTGAGTGACATGAGCGGGGGCCGATGTCCCGCTGTCCTCAAGACCTCCGCCGCACCCCGCCCGCCACCGCCGCCACCACCGTCGTGACGAGGCCCGCGCCCGCGGCGAGGGCGCCCCGGTGGCGGGAGAGCCACAGCTGGAGGCTGCGCGGGTGGGCCTCGTCGTCGAAGGCGCCGTGCGCGCCGAAGTCGGTGCCCGCGGTGTCGTCCGGGGGTTCGAACAGGTTGACCGGGCGGCGGGCCGGATCGACCGGTTCGCCGGTCTGCTGGGAGTCGTACCCGGTGCGGGCCAGGTAGCGGTCGAGGAGCGCCGGGGCGATCCGCTGGCCGATGAGCGTGGCGACGGTCGAGCCGCCGATCCAGTGCTCCCGGCGCCCGGGGTGGTCCACGGCGTGCAGGACGCCCTCGGCGGCCACCTCGGGCTGGTACACCGGGGCAACCGGGCGGGGATGCCGGGGCAGCCTGGTGCGGACCCAGCTGAACTGAGGGGTGTTCAGGCCGGGCAGCTGGACCATGGTGACCCGCACCCCGCCGCGGTCGTGCAGCAGCTCGCACCGCAGGGAGTCGGTGAAGCCCTGGATGGCGTGTTTGGCCCCGCAGTACACCGACTGGAGGGGCACGCTGCGCTGCGCCAGCGCCGAGCCGACCTGCACGATCGTGCCGCGGTCGCGGGGCCGCATCCGGCGCAGCGCGGCCTGGGTGCCGTGCACGAAGCCGAAGTACGTCACCTCGGTGGCCCGTTTCAGCTCCTCGGGCAGTACCTCCTCGGCGGGCGCGAACACGGTGGTGAAGGCGGCGTTCACCCACACGTCGACCGGCCCCAGTTCGTCCTCGACCCGGCCGGCCGCGGCGTCCACGGCCGCCGCGTCGGCGACGTCCACGACGACCGGCAGTGCCCGGCCGCCCGCCGCGCGGACCTCCTCGGCCGCCCGCTCCAGGCCGTCGCGGCCGCGGGCCAGCAGGGCGACGGAGGCACCGCGTGCCCCGAAGGCCCGGGCGGTTGCCCGGCCGACCCCCGCACTGGCCCCGGTCACGACCACCACGGGGGCGGCGCGGCGGGCCGTTCGGTCGTCGGTGTGGGCCATGGGAACCTCCCGGTCACGGACGGAAACGGCGAGTGCCCGGGTTGCCGTGACCGGTTGCCCGTAAACCGGGGCCCCTGGGAACTCCCGGTCAGGGGCGGAGCGACAGGTGCCCGGGGTGCCGTGACCGGCCCCCGCCAACCGGGCACTCACGAGAACCCCGCGCATCGGACCAAGACGCCACATACCCGGTGGGCCATGTCCGGACTCCGTTGACCAGGCGCTCATGAGAACCCCGCGCACGGAACCGAGAACGCCCCCACCCTGATGGCCGTGACCGGCCCTGTGCACCGGACGCCCACGGCAACCCACCAGCCACGCTGCGCCGCAACAGCACGCCCCCTGAACCAAGCGTTCAGCGGCTCCGCGGCGGTGCCGTGCTCGCCCGTTCCACCAGCCGGGTCGGCACCAGCGTCGTGCCCCGCTCGGGGGCGCCCTCGCGCATCTGGCGCAGCGCCGCCTCGACACACAGCCGGCCCACCTCGGCGAAGTCCTGGTGCACGGTGGTCAGCGGCGGCAGGAACGCACCGGCCTCGGGGATGTCGTCGAAGCCGATGACACTCACGTCCTCGGGCACCCGCCGCCCGCTCTCGTGCAGGGCGCGCAGCAGACCCAGTGCCATCTGGTCGTTGGCGACGAAGACGGCGGTGCACTCCTCGTGCGCCGCCAGTTCCAGGCCGGCCCGGTAGCCGGACTGGGCCGACCAGTCACCGCGGACCAGGGGCGGCGGGGTGCGGCCCGCCTCGGTGAGGGTCGCGCGCCAGGCGTCGGCGCGGCGCTGGGCGGCGTAGGAGTCCTCGGGGCCGGCCAGGTGCCACACCGTCTCGTGGCCGAGGCCGAGCAGGTGTTGTACGGCGGCGCGGGTGCCGCCCGCCTGGTCGGTGTCGACCACCGTGTAGTGGTCGCCGGCGTCGGAGTCCACGACCACCACCTGCACCTGCGGCGGCAGGGTGACGGTGGCCGCGTCCAGCAGGTGCACCTCCATGATGACGATCACCGCGTCGACGGCGAGTTCCTCCAGACGGGAGAACGCGCCGCGCACCTCGTCCTGGGTGGGCACCGCGACCGGCAGCAGGGTCACCGCGTACCCCTCGTGCGCCGCGGACTGGGCGATGGCCTCCAGGGTGCGCACATTGCCCGTGGTGGACAGTGTGAAGGTGATCACTCCGATGGTGCGGAACTCACCGCTCTTGAGCGCCCTGGCCGCGCTGTTGGGCCGGTAACCGAGCTCCTTCATGGCCGCCCGCACCGCCCGCCGGGTCTCCTCGGTCACCCCCGCGTACCCGTTGGAGACCCGGGAGACGGTCTGCGAGGAAACCCCCGCCAGCCTGGCCACATCCGCCATGGAGGCGTTCTGCGCCCGGCCGCCGCGCCTGCGCCGGGGGCCTGTTCCGGGAGCTCCGGCGAAACCCGCCGGTGCGGGCGTGCTCGCCGTGGCTCGCTCAGCCGTGTCCACTCGCCGTCCGCCACCTTTCCTTGTTCGTGCGGGGCTCGCACGGGCCGCTGCCCGAAGGGCCCTTGACCGTCTTGACCGGAGCACGGTAGACATGCCGCCTACCGGATGTTCACGTAAACCTAACAACCCCAGCCCGTCTCCGCGCTGTCGATGTTTACGTAAACATCGC
>NZ_JAGGOO010000033.1 GCF_018614415.1 Streptomyces sp. ISL-12 | reverse complement strand
CGCTCGCTTCTCCCCCGTGCTGGAGCGCCCCGAGTCAAGGGTGGCCCGCAGGGCCATCGCCGAAGGCGACGCGAAGCGCCCTTTACTCGGGGCGTGGAAGCACGACACTGCCAAAGAAGCGGGCGGCCCCACAGCCACCCCACTCCCTCAGAAGCCACCCCCGAAGTCGTCGGAGTTGAAGTCGGCCCCAGAGACGTCACCACCCTCGTACCCACCGCCACCGACACCGCCACCGCCGAAGTCCCCGTACCCGGCCCCGTAATCAGCGGCATACGCCGGCGTCGCCATCATGCTCCCGAGCATCGTCCCGACCAGCAGCCCCGGCAGCATCCCGCCCCCGAAGTAACCACCCGCCCACGGCCCGTACGCAGGTCCCGCCTCCCAGTACGGCCGCCGCCCACCCTCCGTCTCCACCTCACGCACCACCGGCTCCAGCCCGTCCGCCAACCGAGCCTGGTCCGCCGCGCACACCGGCACCTCCCGCGTCGCCCCACCCAGCGGGGTCCACGCCGCATCGGCCACCGACGGACCATGCCGGGGATCGAAGAAGCACGGCGGACGCCGGTCCGGCAACGGCCGCCCCTCCCGCCGCGCGGCCAGCTGCGCGAGCGCGAACCGCCCGTCCTCCACCGCCTGCGTCACGGCCCGCACATCCTCCGGACGACGCGCGTCGGCCATGAACGTCTTGGACCGGTCGTACGCGTCCAGCGCCCGTTCGTAATCGGCCCGCATCGCGTCATCCGCGCCCGGCTCGCCGGGATGGAAGTCCAACCGGTCCAGTTCCTCACCGAACGCCGTGATGTCCTCGTCCACCACCACCCGCAGCTTCTCCAGCGCGGCCCGCTGCTCCTCCTCGTGCCGCCGCCGGTTGCGCCGCGACAGCGCGTAGACCCCGGCCCCGCCGACAGCCAGCACCGCACCCGTGGCGATCAGCCCGCCCACCGGCACGCCGTCCCCGGAACCCTCGCTCCAGCCGCTCGGCGCCGCGCCGCCCGTGTTCCGCAGCGCGTCGTCCACGAAGTCGTTCAGCTGCGCCTTGGCGTCTCCCGCGTCCTGCACCGCCGCGACCAGGTTGGACACAGCCTGCCGGCTCATCACGCTGCTGTCGGCCCGCGCGTCGAAGCGGTCACCGAGCCGGATGCCGTAGAGCCCGGTCACGCCGGTCTCGGTGCGCAGATCCCGGAAGATCTCGGTCGTCGGCTGGTCCGCCGGCAGCACCGCCACGAAGATCGGTTTGTCCGCATCCTCGATCTTGTCGGCGAGCGCCTCCGCGTCCGCGTCGGAGAGCTGGTCGGAGGCGGCCGGGTCCACGTACACGGGACTCTCGCGCAACGCCTCCGCGATCTCCGTGACATCCGTGGCCGCGTGCGCCTCCGACGCACCCCACACCCCCACCGACAACGCCGCCATCACAGCGGCGACCGGCACGATCAGAACACGTACGAGCATGCGCACCAGTGCGAGCCTCATACGTTCGAAAGTACCTTAAAAACCGCCCCAAACGGAACGGAAGGGACACCTCTCTCGACCACCGACCGGAGCCCCTTCCGCCCGCCTCGGACTCACTCCTCACTCCCCACCTCTCACTCGGCGGGAACGGCCCCCGCCCGCAGCAGCCCGTACGTGTACGCGTCCTCCAGCGCCTGCCACGACGCGGCGATGACGTTCTCCGCGACACCCACCGTCGACCACTCACCCGCACCGTCGCTCGTGGCGATCAGGACGCGGGTGGTGGACTCGGTTCCGTGGACGCCCTCCAGGATGCGGACCTTGTAGTCGACCAGTTCCAGCTTGGCGAGCTGCGGGTAGATCCGTTCCAGCGCGACCCGCAGCGCCCGGTCCAGGGCGTTGACCGGACCGTTGCCCTCCGCCGTGGCGACGATGCGCTCCCCCTTGGCCCAGAGCTTCACCGTCGCCTCGTTGGCGTGGCTGCCGTCGGGCCGGTCCTCGACGATCGCGCGCCAGGACTCGACGGAGAAGTACTTCAGCGGAGCGCCCTCGACCTCCGCCCGCAGCAGCAGTTCGAACGAGGCGTCGGCGGCCTCGTACGTGTACCCCTTCAGTTCGCGTTCCTTGACGCGCTCCACGACCCGGCCGACCAGTTCCCGGTCGCCGCCGAGGTCGATGCCGAGTTCCTTGCCCTTCAGCTCGATGGAGGCGCGGCCCGCCATGTCGGAGACCAGCATCCGCATGGCGTTGCCGACCAGCGCGGGGTCGGTGTGCTGGTACAGGTCCGGGTCGACCTTGATGGCGGAGGCGTGCAGGCCGGCCTTGTGGGCGAAGGCGGAGACGCCGACGTAGGGCTGGTGGGTGGAGGGGGTGAGGTTGACGACCTCGGCGATGGCGTGCGAGATCCGGGTGGTCTCCCGCAGCCTGCCCTCGGGCAGGACCCGCTTGCCGTACTTCAGCTCCAGGGCCGCGACCACCGGGAACAGGTTGGCGTTGCCGACCCGCTCGCCGTACCCGTTGGCCGTGCACTGCACATGCGTGGCGCCCGCGTCGACGGCGGCGAGGGTGTTGGCGACCGCGCAGCCGGTGTCGTCCTGGGCGTGGATGCCGAGCCGGGCACCGGTGTCGGCCAGCACGGTGGCGACCACGGCCTGGATCTGCGCGGGGAGCATGCCGCCGTTGGTGTCGCAGAGGATGACGACGTCGGCGCCGGCCTCCGAGGCCGCGCGGACGACGTCCTTCGCGTACTGGGGGTTGGCGCGGTAGCCGTCGAAGAAGTGCTCGCAGTCCAGGAAGACCCGGCGGCCCTGGTGCCGCAGGAAGGAGACCGTGTCGCGGATCATCGCCAGGTTCTCGTCCAGGGTGGTGCGCAGGGCGAGTTCGACGTGCCGGTCATGGGATTTCGCGACCAGGCAGATCACCCCGGCGCCGGATTCGAGGAGCGCCCTGACCTGCGGGTCCTCGGCCGCGGTGGTGCCGGCGCGGCGGGTGGAGCCGAAGGCGACGAGCTGGGCGTGCCGGAAGTCGATCTCCTTGGCGGCGCGCGCGAAGAACTCGGTGTCCCGCGGATTGGCGCCGGGCCAGCCGCCCTCGATGAAACCCACGCCGTAGTCGTCCAGGTGCCGGGCGATGGCCAGCTTGTCCGCGACGGTGAGGTTGATGCCCTCGCGCTGCGCGCCGTCGCGCAGGGTGGTGTCGAAGACGTGGAACGAATCGTCGAGCAGCTCGCTGGGTGCGGTCATGATCTTCAGGGCTCCTGTATGGGATCTCGGTCTACCGGAATGACCGGTTCCACCGTCCGTCTATGATCCCCCGCGCTCTCTTCCCGGCTTGGGGTGGGCCAGGAAACAGAAAAACCCCTCGCGGGTGCGAGAGGTCTGCGCGCGGGTCGAGGACGACGGTGTCCGCCCGTACCTGGTCGTACGTGGCGGTCACTGCGGACCGGCGCGCCTGCTGCCAATAATCATGGCGAACGAGAGCACGGGGGCAGTCTGGCACAACCCGCCCCCGCGCTCACCGTCCGTCTCAGGATGCGAGCGCGGCGCAGGTCAGCGCAGGTGGCGGACGAAGCCGTCGGAGAACCCGTTGGTGTCGTCGGGGACGAGCTGGGCCGAGTGGCTGCCGAGGCCGACGCTCCGGGCCTGCGCGCTCACCGAGTGGACCGTCACGGCGGCGTCCGTGACCGGCCCGCCGTCGACGGACTCGCTGACCAGGCGGGTGGAGCCGGTGCGCAGGTCGCGCAGGTAGACGTTGTCCGGCCCGAGCAGTCCGTCGGTCCGGCGGGGCGCGGCCTCGTAGGCCAGGTACCGGCCGTCCGGGCTGAGGTGCGGTGCCTGCGGCAGGCTCTCCCCGGCGGGGCCGGGAGCCACCCGGCGGGTGACGTCCGTGTCGAGGTCGCGGACGTAGAGGTGGCTGTCGCCCGCCTCGCCGCCCGGCACCAGGTCCTCGCTGGAGGAGGTGAAGGCGATGACGCGGCCGTCCGCGGAGAGCGAGGCGGGCATCGCGTACCAGGGGTCCGGGGTGCCGTCCGGCCGGACGTTGACCCGTTCCTCGATGCCGGTGCGGCGGTCGTGTACCCAGGTGACGCCGTACCCACTGCGCGGCACTGGCTGTGCGTACGCCACCCGCCGGCCGTCGGCGCTGATGCCCTGGAGGACCGCCGGGACGGTCGGGCTGGTGCGGTTGCTGACCCGCTCCACGGTGCCGGTACGCCGGTCGAGGACGTACACGGCGCCGAACAGCTCGCCGGGGTCGGTCTCCATCCGGTCCGCCTTGGCGTTGAAGGCGACGTACCGGGCGTCGGCGGACAGGGCGGCGCCGCCCGCGAGGGCCGATCCCCCGTCGGGGGCCACGCTGATCCGCTCGGTGCGGTGGGTGCGGCGGTCGTGGAGGTAGATGTCGTCGGTGGGCGGGGTGTCCCAGGCGACCAGGTTCCGGGCGTTGGAGCGGAACAGGACGTAGCGGCCGTCGGCGCTGATGCCGAGGGCCGAGGACTC
Organism: Streptomyces sp. ISL-12; assembly: GCF_018614415.1. GTDB lineage: Bacteria > Actinomycetota > Actinomycetes > Streptomycetales > Streptomycetaceae > Streptomyces. The sequence continues at coordinate 63,786 of NZ_JAGGOO010000033.1, read as the reverse complement.
CCCGTCGGCCTGTGCGCCGCCCGCCCCGACGCTGACCCGCTCGACGGTTCCCGTGCGCAGGTGACGTACGAACACGTCCCCGTGCCCGTTGGTGTCGCCGGGCACCAGGTTCCCGGCGTACGCCGAGAAGACCGCGAACCGTCCGTCGGCGCTGACCTCCGGTCCGTGGGCGTCGCCGTCGGCCTGCTCGCCCGCCGCCGTCAGCGTGACCCGCTCGGTGCCCGGCGCCGGTGCCGCCGAGGCGGAGGTCGAGGTCGAGGTCGCGACCATGATCCCCGCGAGTACCGCGACGGACACCCCGCACGTTCTTCTGCGCACGATTCCCCCCGTTGCCCTGTGGGCTTCGCTCCCCCGGCCCCGCGCCGAGGGCTGCCCAGCAGCCAAACGCATCGCACGACCCGGGGTCAATCACCCGTATTGCGTACAACCCGGACGCGAGATCAGACGTCCGCGAGCAGGCCCTCGGCCAGGAACTCCCGTACGTGGCCGAGGGCCTCCGCCCTCCCGCTCCCCCGCAGGCCGATCGCCACGTTGATGGCGAAGCCGTCCAGCAGGGCGCGCAGGCGGGTGGCGAACCGGTCGGGGTCGACGGCGCGGAACTCGCCCCGCGAGACGCCCTCCGCCAGCAGGGCGGCCAGGTCGCGGTGCCAGGCGCCCTCGATGGCGGCCTGCCGGTCGCGGGCGTCCGAGTCGGCGGCGGCGTTCTGCGAGCGGTTCCACACCTCCAGCCACAGCGTCCAGTGCGGGTCGCGGTGGCCGTCGGGGAGGTACAGCTCCACATAGGCGTCGAGGCGTGCGCGGGCCGGGCCGGACGCGGCGAGCAGCCGGGCACGCTCGGCGCCGAGGCGGCCCTCGCTCCACTCCAGGGTGCGCAGCAGCAGTTCGTCCTTGGTGCGGAAGTAGTAGAGGAGGTGGCCGCTGCTCATGCCGACCTCGCGGCCGAGCGCCGCCATGGTCAGTTTCTCCAGGCCGCGTGCGGCGATCATCTCCATGGCGGTGGCGAGGACGTCCTCGCGCGGCGGGGCGTTCTTCCGCGCCCTGGCCGCGCCTGCAGCGCCTGCCGCCCCTGCCATCCCCGACTCCTCGCTCCGTCAGACCCTCGGCTGCTGTTGCGTGACGCAGTGGATGCCTCCACCGTTCGCGAAGATCGTACGGGCGTCCACCTGTGTCACCGTGCGTTCGGGGAACAGGCGGCGGAAGAGGTCCGCGGCGGGTGCGTCGTTCGGGTCGTCGAAGGCGCAGAGGACCACGCCGCCGTTGCACAGGTAGTGGTTGATGTACGAGTAGTCGACCCAGTCGCCGTTCTCGTCCTTGAGGACGGCCGGGGCGGGGACCTCGACGACCTCCAGGCGGCGGCCTCGCGCGTCGGTCCGGCCGCGCAGTGTCTCCAGGTGGGTCCGCGAGCGGGCGTGGTCGGGGTGGGCCGGGTCGCGCTGGGTGTGGACGAGGACGGTGCCCGGCCGGGCGAAGGCCGCGACGATGTCGACGTGGCCCTGGGTGCCGTAGGTGCCGTAGTCGGCGGTCAGGCCGTGCGGGAGCCAGATCGCCTTGCTGGTGCCGAGCTTGGCGTGGATCTCCGCCTCGACCTCGGCGCGGGTCCAGCCGGGGTTGCGGCCGGCGCCGAGCTGGACGGTGTCGGTCAGCAGGACCGTGCCCTCGCCGTCGACGTGGATCGCGCCGCCCTCGTTGACGAGCGTGCTGCTCAGGACCGGTGCCCCGGCCAGCCCGGCGACCTGGCGGGCGATGTCGCGGTCGTGGTCCCAGCGGGCCCAGTCCTGGGCGCCCCAGCCGTTGAACACCCAGTCCACGGCGGCCAGCCCGCCCGTCCCGTCGGTGACGAAGGTCGGGCCGATGTCGCGCATCCACGCGTCGTCCAGGGGGCGTTCGACCAGGTCGATGCCGGGGCCGAGCAGTTCGCGCGCCCCCTCGCCCTGGCCGGGGCCGTGCACCATCGTCACCGGTTCGAAGCGGCGTACGGCACGGGCCACCGACGCCCAGGCGGCGCGGGCCCCGGCCAGCTCGGCGGCGTCACCGAACGTCGGGTTGGGGCCGGGCCACGCCATCCAGGTGCGTTCGTGCGGGGCCCATTCGGGGGGCATGCGGAAGGTCATCGGCGGTCCTAGAGGAAGTACAGGCGGTTGAGGGAGACGGAATCGGCCGGTGCCGAGCGGACCGGGTCGCCGTCGAGGGTGACCAGGCCGGTGCGCTGGTCGACGTCGACCTGTCCGGTACGGGTGTTCAGGCGCAGGTCGGCGGGGCCGATGCCGCGGGTGCCGCGTACGGCGACCCGGCGCCGGCGGGTGGGCATGGTGTCGTTGCCCTGGTCGAGGGCGGGCGGCGCGACGAAGGCCACGGACAGTTCGGCGGGCGTGGCGCCGTGGGCGCCGAACTGCGGGCCCAGGACGAGGGGTTCGCAGGTGTCGGTGGCCGCGTTGGGGTCGCCGGTGACGCCGTACGCCGGGAAGCCGGACTTGAGGACGAGCTGCGGTTTGGCGCCGAAGTACTCCGGGCGCCACAGCACGAGGTCGGCGAGTTTGCCGGTCTCGATCGAGCCGACCTCGTGGGCGAGGCCGTGGGCGATCGCCGGGTTGATGGTCAGCTTGGCGATGTACCGCAGGACGCGCTCGTTGTCGTCGTCGCCGTCCGCACCGCACTCGGCCTTCATCTTCCCGGCCATCGCGAAGGTACGGCGGACCGTCTCGCCGGCCCGGCCCATGCCCTGCGCGTCGGAGGAGGTGATGCCGATCGCGCCCAGGTCGTGCAGCACGTCCTCGGCGCCCATCGTCGAGGCGCGGATGCGGTCGCGGGCCATCGCGGCGTCGCCCGGCAGGTCGGTCTTGAGGTCGTGGACGGAGACGATCATGCCGTAGTGCTCGGCGACCGCGTCCCGGCCGAAGGGCAGGGTGGGGTTGGTGGAGGAGCCGATGACGTTCGGGACGCCGGCCATCTTCAGGACGTTGGGGACGTGTCCGCCGCCGCAGCCCTCGATGTGGAAGGCGTGGACGGTGCGGCCTTCCAGCACCCTGAGCGTGTCCTCCACGGACAGGCACTCGTTCAGGCCGTCGCTGTGCAGGGCGACCTGGACGTCGTGCTCCTCGGCGACGCGCAGCGCGGTGTCCAGGGCGCGGGTGTGGGCGCCCATGTCCTCGTGGACCTTGAAGCCGGAGGCGCCGCCCGCGGCGAGTGCCTCGGTGAGCGGCGCCGGGTGGGAGGAGGAGCCGCGGGCCAGGAAGCCGATGTTCACCGGCCAGGCGTCGAACGCCGCGAAGGCGTGCCGCAGCGCCCAGGGCGAGTTGACGCCGACGCCCCACACCGGCCCGAACTCCTGCCCGATGATCGTGGTGACGCCGGACGCGAGCGACGCCTCCATGACGCGCGGGGAGAGCAGGTGGACGTGGGTGTCGACGGCGCCGGCGGTGGCGATGAGTCCCTCGCCGGAGACGATGGTCGTGCCGGTGCCGACGACGACGTCCACACCGTCGAGGGTGTCGGGGTTCCCGGCCCGGCCGATGCCGCTGATCCGGCCCCCGCGGATGCCGATGGACACCTTCCGGATGCCCTGTGCCGCGTCGATCACGACGACGTTGCTGATCACGACGTCGCAGGTGTCGCGGACGGCGGCGGCCTTCAGGTGCAGTCCGTCGCGGGCGGTCTTGCCGAACCCGGCCAGGAACTCGTCGCCGTACCGCTGCGCGTCGGCCTCCACCCGGATCACCAGCCCCGAGTCGCCGAGGCGGAGCCGGTCGCCGGCCCGGGGGCCGTGGGTGGCGGCGTACTCGTACGGGTTCACTCGGCGGCTCCCGGACGACCGGCTCCCAGATATCCGCAGGCGGCGGCGCGGCGCAGGGCCTCGGCCCGCGCGCCCGGCGCGTCCAGCGGCCCGTCGACCAGCCCGGCGAACCCGGTCACGGTCCGGTCCCCGCCGATCGGGACGAGCCCGACCTCGACGCGCTCGCCGGGGCCGAAGCGGACCGAGGACCCGGCGGGGACGGCGAGCCGCATGCCGTAGGCCCGCTCCCGGTCGAAGTCGAGGCGCGGGTTGGCCTCGAAGAAGTGGAAGTGGGAGGTGACCGAGACGGGCACGGTGGCGGTGTTGGTGACCGGTATCCGTACCGCCGCCCGGGGCTCGGTGTGCTCCGGTCCGGGCAGCAGCGCGCCCGGCGCCGCCTCCCCCAGGCCCCCGCCGATCGGGCCGGTGACCACCGCGAGCCGGGAGCCGTCGTCGAAGACCGCCTCGACGTGCACCTCGGTGACCACGTCCGCGACGCCCGGCAGGACGTCGTCGGGGCCGAGGACGGACCGGGCGCGTTCGACGGCCTCGGCGAGCCGGGCGCCGTCGCGGGCCGCCTCGCAGACGGTGTCGGCGATCAGCGCGGTCGCCTCCGGCACGTTCAGCCGCAGACCGCGCGCCTTGCGGGCGCGGGCCAGTTCGGCGGCCGAGAACAGCAGCAGCCGGTCACGTTCGGTCGGGGTCAGTCGCACGGGTACACCTCCTCACTTAGAGCAGCACTCTAAAGCAAGATGCCGAGGCACCCAATAGCCGTAGGCTCATGGTTTGAGCAGCACACAAAAAAAGGGGGGTCGCCCCGGACGTGATGTCCAAGGCGGCCCCGTACGGCTGCCGGCTCAGGCGAGCGTGCGCATCCAGCCGTGGGTGTCCTCGGCCGTGCCGCGCTGGATGTCCAGCAGGGCCCGGCGCAGCCGCATGGTGACCTCGCCGGGCTCGCCGCCGCCCTGCTGCCACTGGGCACCGGCCCGCTTGACCGTGCCGACGGGCGTGATCACGGCCGCCGTGCCGCAGGCGAAGACCTCGGTGAGGGTGCCGTTCTCGGAGTCGCGCTGCCACTGGTCCACGGAGACCCGGCCCTCCTCGGCCTCGTAGCCGAGGTCACGGGCGACGGTGAGGAGCGAGTCGCGGGTGACGCCCTCCAGGATGGAGCCGGTGAGCGTGGGGGTGATGATCTTGTTGCCGTAGACGAAGTACAGGTTCATACCGCCCAGCTCCTCGACCCACTTGCGCTCGATGGCGTCGAGGTAGCAGACCTGGTCGCAGCCCTGCTTGGCGGCCTCGGCCTGGGCGAGCAGGGAGGCGGCGTAGTTGCCGCCGGTCTTGGCGTCGCCCATGCCGCCGGGGACGGCGCGGACGCGGTCCTCGGAGACCCAGATGGAGACCGGCTTCACGCCGCCCGGGAAGTAGGCGCCGGCCGGGGAGGCGATGACGATGAAGAGGTACTCGTTGGCCGGCTTGACGCCCAGGCCGACCTCGGTGGCGATCATGAAGGGGCGCAGGTAGAGGGACTCCTCGCCGCCGTGCGCCGGGACCCACGCCCGGTCCTGCCTGACCAGTGCGTCGCACGCCTCGATGAACGCCTCCTCGGGCAGCTCGGGCATGCCGAGCCGACGCGCGGACGCCTGGAAGCGGCGGGCGTTCTTCTCCGGCCGGAAGGTGGCGACGGAGCCGTCGGGCCGGCGGTACGCCTTCAGTCCCTCGAAGATCTCCTGCGCGTAGTGCAGGACCATCGTGGCCGGGTCGAGGGAGAGCGGGGCGTAGGGAACGAGCCGGCCGTCGTGCCAGCCGCGGCCCTCGGTCCACTTGATCGTCACCATGTGATCGGTGAAGTGGCGACCGAACCCCGGGTTGGCCAGTATCGCGTCGCGCTCGGCGGCGGAGAGCGGACTGGCGGAGGGCTTGAGCTCGATCGTGGGCGTCGTGGGCGTCGTCATGGGTTGTTGTCCTTCACCGGTTGTCGTGACGGGCCGCGTCCACGCCCGTACTGCCAGTGGCCAGTGGTAGGACGTCCGAGCATTCCCGCATGTCGCGGCCCCGCGTTCGATTATCGCGCGCGGCCGGCGACCGAGAGAACGGCGGAGGAAACGGGGTGAATGCGGCCCAGGTTTCGATGGTCGCACCCCGCGGGGACAGGTGAAAGCCGCCGGGTGCCTTGTTTTCCGGACCCGGCGGCTTCGAATGCTTCAGTTTCGAGTGCGCGGCCCGGTCAGCCGGCTACTCGTACGGCGAGGGCGTCACCGATCTCGGAGGTGGAGCGCGCGGGCTTGCCCGCCCGCTCGCCGAGGTCGGCCGCGACCGCCTCCTCGATCCGGGTCGCCTCGGCCTCGTAGCCGAGGTGGCGCAGCAGCAGGGCGACGGAGAGCACGGTGGCGCTGGGGTCGGCCTTGCCCTGGCCGGCGATGTCGGGCGCGGAGCCGTGGACCGGCTCGAACATCGAGGGGTACTCGCCGGACGGGTTGATGTTCCCGCTGGCGGCGACGCCGATGCCGCCGGAGACGGCCGCGGCGAGGTCGGTGATGATGTCGCCGAAGAGGTTGTCGGTGACGATCACGTCGAAGCGCTCGGGCTGGGTCACCAGGTAGATGGTGGCCGCGTCGACGTGGATGTAGTCCGTGGTGACCTCGGGGAACTCCTCGGCCACCTGGTTGAAGATGTTGGTCCACAGGTGGCCCGCGAAGGTCAGCACGTTGTTCTTGTGGACCAGCGTGAGCTTCTTGCGGGGGCGGGCCTGGGCGCGGGCGAAGGCGTCGCGGACGACGCGCTCGACACCGTAGGCGGTGTTGACGGACACCTCGGTGGCGACCTCGTGGGGCGTGCCCTTGCGGATGGTGCCGCCGTTGCCGGTGTACGGGCCCTCGGTGCCCTCGCGGACGACCACGAAGTCGATCTCCGGCTGGCCGGCCAGCGGGGTCTCGACGCCCGGGAGCAGCTTGCTCGGGCGCAGGTTGACGTGGTGGTCGAAGGCGAAGCGGAGCTTGAGCAGGAAGCCGCGCTCCAGGACGCCGGAGGGGACGCTCGGGTCGCCGATGGCGCCGAGCAGGATGGCGTCGTGCTTCTTCAGCGCGTCGAGGTCGGCGTCGGTGAGGGTCTCACCGGTGGCGTGGTAGCGCCGGGCGCCGAAGTCGAACTCCTTGGTCTCCAGCTTCACATCCTGCGGGAGGACGGCGGAGAGGACCTTCAGGCCTTCGGCCACGACCTCCTGGCCGATGCCGTCGCCGGGGATGACTGCGAGATCGATGCTGCGAGACATGCGGGCACCCTACTCCCCGTCCCATGGGATGACACGCACCGTCCGCCATACGGACATCCGACGCCCATCCGTCGACCCCCGTTCACCCGTGCGCGGTGCGGGCGTTGGCCCGCGCGGGGCATCAATGGCCGCATGGACATCCCCGACTTCGGCATCCGCGCGGACCTGGCGCGCCGGCTGAGCATGGCGGAGCAGTACGAGTATCTGCGCACCCGGCTCTCCCGGCGCCGGACGCTGGTGACGGCGGGGGCGGTGGCGAGCGGGCTGCTGACCGGCTGCTCCGGCCGTGACGTCCGGTCCGCGTCCGCCCCGGCCGCGTCACCGGCCGCTTCGACGGCCGTCTCCGGGGCGGTGGTCGCGCCGTTCGGCCGTCATCTGGCGTTCGGCGCGGATCCGATGCGGCAGATGCGGATCTCCTGGCAGGTGCCGCTGGCGGTGCGCCGGCCGTTCGTCCGGGTCGGGCCGCGCCCCGACGAGCTGGGCCGCCGCCTCGAGGCCGAGGTGCGTGACCTGACCACTCCGGCCCTGGACGGCGTACGCCCGGCGGCCGAGCAGTACTACGTGCACGCGGCCCTGGACGGCCTGCGGCCCGGCACGACGTACTACTACGGCGTCGGCCACGAGGGCTTCGACCCGGCCGCGCCGGCCCACCGCGCCACGATCGCCTCATTCCGCACGGCGCCCGCGGCACCGGAGCGCTTCACCTTCACGGCCTTCGGCGACCAGGGCGTCGGCGCGGAGGCGGTGGCCAACAACCGCGTCCTGCTGCGCCAGGACCCGGCCTTCCACCTCCACGCCGGGGACATCTGCTACGCCAACGACAAGGGCCGCGGCGAGAAGTCGGACCTGTACGACGCCACGCGGTGGGACCGGTTCCTGAAGCAGACGGAGCCGGTGGCGCGTTCGGTGCCGTGGATGGTGACGACCGGCAACCACGACATGGAGGCGTGGTACTCGCCGGACGGGTACGGCGGCCAACTGGCCCGTTTCTCCCTGCCGGACAGCGGTTTCGACCCGCGTACGGCGCCGGGGGTGTACTCCTTCACCTACGGCAACGTGGGCGTCGTGGCGCTCGACGCCAACGACGTGTCCTACGAACTGCCGGCCAACCTCGGCGTCACGGAGGGCCGGCAGACGCGCTGGCTGGCGCGGAAGCTGGCCCAGCTGCGGGCGGCGCCGGAGGTGGACTTCGTCGTCGTCTTCTTCCACCACTGCGCGTACTCGACGTCGACGCACGCCTCGGACGGCGGCGTGCGCGCCGAGTGGGTGCCGCTGTTCGCCCGCCACCAGGTGGACCTGGTGATCAACGGGCACAACCACGTCTACGAGCGGACCGACGCGATCAAGGGCGGGGAGGTGGGCCGCCCGGTACCGGTCGGCGAGTGGACCGACCCCACCCGGGACGGGACCGTGTACGTCACCGCGGGCGGCGGCGGCAAGGAGCTGTACGGCTTTCCGGCGGGCGTGCCGGAGAGCCACGAGGGGCGGACCGCCCGCGACGAGCCGGTGGACAGCTTCCGCTGGACCCGGTCCCGGGACCGCAAGGCGGAGACGGTCCAGTGGTCGCGGGTGCGCTACCGGGGCTTCTCGTTCCTCAGCGTGGAGGCTCAGGCGGGCGCCGCGCCGAAGCTGAAGGTCTCGGCGCTGACGCCGGAGGGCACCCGCGTCGACCACTTCGAGGTGCGGCGCGGGCGGTGACCGCCCGGCTCAGTGGCCGGTGGCGCCGCCGTTGTCCCGGCGGTCGAGGGCGCGCTGCAGGGCTGCGGCGGCGTTCTTCCGGTCGGACTCGCTGGTACGGGAGGCGTGACGGACTCGGCGGCGGGTGGTCGTCTCGGCCATGGGATCGGCTCCTTCGGCACACGGGAGGAATGTGACGGGCCGGAAGGGGCGGGGAGCGTCGGACCGCAGGGATCGCCTGCGCGGGGCCCGGCTCACGTCCGCCATTCGCTGGGTCGAGCGAGACGTTCGGCTCCTACAAAGCTAAGCGAGGAGCACGCGCCTGTCTCCACAATTACTCGGACTTCCTACTATCTGAGACGGAGGACGGGCCAGGTCGGGGGGAGACCTGGCCCGTCCGGTATCAGAGGGACGTCAGCCCATGTGCGGGTAGCGGTAGTCGGTCGGGGAGACCAGCGACTCCTTGATGGCGCGGGTCAGGGTCCAGCGCATCAGGTTCTGCGGGGCACCGGCCTTGTCGTTGGTGCCGGAGGCCCGGCCGCCGCCGAAGGGCTGCTGGCCGACGACGGCGCCGGTCGACTTGTCGTTGATGTAGAAGTTGCCGGCCGCGTAGCGCAGCTTCTCCATCGTGTACGCGGCGGCGGCACGGTCGTTGGCGATGACCGAGCCGGTGAGCGCGTAGTCCGACACCGACTCCATCTGCGTCAGCGTCTCGTCGTACTTCTCGTCGTCGTAGACGTGGACGGCGAGGATCGGGCCGAAGTACTCGGTGGTGAAGACCTCGTTCTCCGGGTCGGTGCACTCGATGACGGTCGGGCGGACGAAGTACCCGACCGAGTCGTCGTAGGTGCCGCCCGCGACGATCGTGCACGCCGGGTCGGCCGCGGCCCGGTCGATGGCGGCCTTGTTCTTGGCGAAGGCGCGCTCGTCGATGACGGCGCCGATGAAGTTCGACAGGTCGGTGACGTCACCCATGGCGATGCCGTCGACCTCGGCCGCGAACTCCTCCTTGAAGCCGGCGTTCCAGATGGACGCCGGGATGTAGGCGCGGGAGGTGGCGGAGCACTTCTGGCCCTGGTACTCGAAGGCGCCGCGGGTCAAAGCCGTCTTCAGTACGGCGCGGTCGGCGCTCGGGTGGGCGACGACGAAGTCCTTGCCGCCGGTCTCGCCGACCAGGCGCGGGTAGGTGCGGTACTTCTCGATGTTGTTGCCGACCGTCTTCCACAGGTGCTGGAAGGTCTTGGTCGAGCCGGTGAAGTGGATGCCGGCCAGGTCGCGGTGGTTCAGGGCGACCTCGGAGACCTCCAGGCCGTCACCGGTGACGAGGTTGATGACGCCCTTGGGGAGCCCGGCCTCCTCCAGCAGCTCCATCATCAGCACGGCGGCGTGGGTCTGCGTCGGGGACGGCTTCCAGACCACCACGTTGCCCATCAGGGCGGGGGCGGTGGGCAGGTTGGCGGCGATCGCCGTGAAGTTGAACGGCGTGATCGCGTAGACGAAGCCCTCCAGCGGGCGGTGGTCCAGGCGGTTCCAGACGCCGGGGGCGTTGGCCGGGGGCTGCTGGGCCAGGATCTGGCGGGCGTAGGAAACGTTGAACCGCCAGAAGTCGATCAGCTCGCAGGGCGTGTCGATCTCGGCCTGCTGGGCGGTCTTGGACTGGCCGAGCATGGTGGAGGCGGCCAGCGTCTCGCGCCACGGGCCGGACAGCAGCTCGGCGGCGCGCAGGATGATCGCCGCGCGGTCGTCGAAGGACATCGCGCGCCAGGCGGGGGCCGCGGCGAGGGCGGCGTCGACCGCGTCCTGGGCGTCCTGCCGGGTGGCGTTCGCGTACGTGCCCAGGCGCGCCTTGTGGTTGTGCGGCTGCACGACGTCGAAACGGTCGCCGCCGCCCATCCGCTTCTCGCCGCCGATGGTGCAGGGCAGGTCGATCGGGTTCTCGGCCAGTTCCTTGAGCTTGGCCTCCAGCCGGGCGCGCTCGGGCGAGCCGGGGGCGTAGCCGTGCACCGGCTCGTTGACGGGGGTGGGGACCTGGGTCACAGCGTCCATGTTGTTCGTGACTCCTTGACTTGAACGGTGTGCGAGCGGGTGCGGGCTCAGCCCTTGGTGACCATCGAGCGGACGAAGAACCGGAGGTTGGCCGGCTTCTCCGCCAGACGCCTCATGAAGTAGCCGTACCAGTCCGTGCCGTAGGCGGTGTAGACGCGCATGCGGTGGCCCTCGGCGACCAGTCGCAGGTGCTCGTCGCCGCGGATGCCGTAGAGCATCTGGAACTCGTACTCGTCGGGCTTTCGCCCGGCGCGGTGGGCGAGCTCCTGGGCGATGGCGATCAGACGCGGGTCGTGGGACCCGACCATCGGGTAGCCCTCGCCGTCCATCAGCGTCCGCAGCACGCGCACGTACGCCTTGTCGATCTCGTGCTTGTCCTGGTACGCGACCTCGGCGGGCTCCTTGTAGGCGCCCTTCACCAACCGTACGCGAGCGCCGGCCGCGGCGAGCCGGCGCGCGTCGGCCTCGGTGCGGAACAGGTACGCCTGGATCACGCAGCCGGTCTCCGGGAAGTCCTTCCGCAGTTCCTCGTGGACGGCGAACATCGAGTCGAGGGTGGTGTGGTCCTCGGCGTCGAGCGTGACCGTGGTGCCGATCTCCGCCGCCGCCTCGACGACCGGGCGGACGTTGGCGAGTGCCAGCTCGTGGCCGCCGGCCAGGGCCTGCCCGAACATCGACAGCTTCACGGACATCTCCGCGCGCGTGCCGAGGTCGAGCGGCTTGAGCCGGTCGATCAGCTCCAGGTAGGCGTCGCGGGCGGCGGCGGCCTGCTCGGGCGTGGTGATGTCCTCGCCGACGACGTCCATCGTCAGCTCCAGGCCCTTCGCCGTGAGGTCCCGGATGATCGGGACGATCTCGTCGACGCCCTCGCCGGGGATGAAACGGTCGACGACCTGCTTGGTCACCGGGGCCGCCGAGACCAGACGGCGCATGCGATCGCTGCGCGACGCGGCGAGAATCACGGGACCCAGCACGGGGCACCTCCACTGACGGAACAACAAGGTCGGCCACCGTGAAACCTAAGGATGGCTCCGATCCTGGGCCATCGACAGCTGTCACGCATCCGTGCCGCAGATCTCAGACACATGTATGAAAGGCGTACCGGGATGGGGGAGAATGCCCGGGTGACGTCGGATTCCCAGGGTGACTACCAGGAGCTGGTCGACGAGGTCTCGGAGCTGCTGGGGGCGCCCGCCACCCTGGAGAACCGGGACTTCGAGCTGATCGCCTTCGGCGCCTACGACAGTGAGGGCGACCTCGATCCCTCCGCGCTGGACCCGGTGCGCGCCCGCTCGATCCTGACCCGGCGTTCGACCCCGGCGGTCCGCGCCTGGTTCGAGGGGTTCGGCATCACCCGGGCCACCCGCCCGGTCCGCATCCCGCCCACCCCGGAGGCGGGGGTGCACCGGGGCCGGATCTGTCTGCCGGTACGCCATCGGGGCGTGGCGCTGGGTTACGTATGGCTCCTGGACACCGATCCGGGGCCGACCGCGCGGCAGCTGACCGCCGCCATGACGGTCACCGCCCGGATCGGGGCGCTGCTCGCCGACGAGGCCCAGCACGGCGCCGACCTCAGCCGGGAGCTGCGGGCCGTCCTCACCGCCGAGCCGGGCTGGCAGCGGGACATGGCCGTCGCCGAACTGCGCACCGCGCTCGGGCCGCGCGCCGGGGTCCCGCACACGGTGGTGTGCGTCGCGCCCTGGCCCTCGGCCGACCCGGACGACACCCCGTCGGTGCGTACGGTGCCGGGGGCGACGGCGCTGTGCACGGTGCCGTGGGGTGTCTCGGCGTACGCGCTGGCGCTGCTGGTCCGGCTGCGCTCGGTGGACGTACCGGCCCCGGCCCTGGCCGCGGCGGGGCGGCTGCTGGAGCGGGCGCGGGGCCTCGGGGGCGCCCGTTCCGCCGCCGGGGTGGCTGCCGCCCGTACCGGTCTCGCGGAGCTGGGGACGGGCTGGCGGGAGGCGTCGGCGGCGGCCCGCGCGGCCCTGGCGGAGGCCCGGTTCGCCCCGGTCGCCGAGTGGGCGTCGATCGGCCCGTACCGCCTGCTGACGGGGCTGGCCCCGGAGGCGACGCGGGACCCGGCCGTGGGGGCGCTGCTCTCCCCCGCCCACCGCGAACTGGCCCGCACCGCCGAGACCTACCTCGACCGGGCCGGCCAGGCCGGCCGCACGGCGGCGGAACTGGGCATCCACCGCCAGACCCTCTACTACCGCCTCTCCCGCGTCGAACAGCTCACCGGCCTCGACCTGGACGACGGCGAGGACCGGCTGCTCCTGCACATGGCGCTCAAGGCGCACCGTCTGCGGCACGGGCGGCGTCGATCACCTGACGAAGGCCTTCGGTGAGCTGCCCGGCCTCCGGCGCGGTCTTCGGATCGAAGGTCCACTGGGCCATGAGGCCCATCATCAGGGTCGTGTAGAAACTGCCGAGCGTGTCGATCACCTCGTCCGGCTGATCGTCCTCGGGCACCCCCGTGAACATCGCGACGAAGCCGCGCGAACCCTCCCGCTGAGCCCGCGCGAGGTGATCCCGCACCACCGGCAGCTGGTCGCCCATGGCCACGATCTCCATGCTGAGCCGCCACATCGACCCCGGCTCCCGCATGGTGCCGATGATGTTCGACCACACCGAGGCGAACCGCTCCAGCGACCCGGACTCCCCGCGGATCTCGCCGTCGAACAGCTCGGACATGTCCTCGACCATCGCCACGTACGCCTGCGCCAGCAGCGCGTCCTTCGACCCGTAGTGGTAGCCGATGGACGCCAGGTTGGTCCCCGACTCCTTGACGATGTCCCGCGCCGTCGTGCGCACGAACCCCTTGGCGAGCAGGCAGCGCTTGGCGCCTTCGAGCAGATCCTCACGGTGTCCCATGCGGCCAGCCTATCCCCGGATACATACAGCCGTCTTAAACAATCGTCATAGACAGTCGTATAAGACATGCGTACAGTCTCCGCCATGACGACGAACCCGACGCGAGCCGGGAGGCGCGAATGGACCGCGCTCGCTGTGCTGATGCTTCCGCTGCTGCTGGTCTCGATGGACGTCTCGGTCCTCTACTTCGCCATCCCGGCCATCAGCGCCGACCTGGAACCGAGCGGCGCCCAACAGCTGTGGATCTTCGACATCTACGGCTTCGTCCTGGCCGGCCTGCTGATGACCATGGGGGCGGTGGGCGACCGGATCGGCCGCCGCCGGCTGCTGCTGATCGGCGCCGCCGCCTTCGGCGCGGCCTCCCTGGTGGCCGCCTACGCGCACACCGCCGAGACCCTGATCGCCGCCCGCGCGGTCCTCGGCATCGGCGGCGCGACCCTGATGCCGTCGACGATGGCGCTGGTCCGCACCATGTTCACCGACCCGGGCCAGCGCGCGAAGGCGATCGGCCTGTGGTCCGGCGTGATGACGGCCGGGATCGCGCTCGGCTCCGTGATGAGCGGCGTCCTGGTCGAGTACTTCTGGTGGGGCTCGGTCTTCCTGGTCAACCTGCCCGCGATGGCCCTGCTGCTGCTCCTGGGCCCCGTCCTGCTCCCGGAGTCGAAGACCTCGCGCCCCGGCCGCTTCGACCTGCTGAGCGTCCCGCTGTCGATGGCCGCCGTGCTGCCCGTGGTCTACGGCCTCAAGGAGATCCCGACCGAGGGCTGGCACGTGCGGTACGTGATGTCGGTGACGGTCGGCCTGCTGTTCGCCGCGCTGTTCGTGCACCGCCAGCGCACGGCGGCCTCCCCGCTGATCTCACCGGAGATCTTCCGGGGCCGCGGCTTCACCCCCGCGGTCGTCCTCAACCTGGTGTCGGCCGCGGGGATGATGGGCTCGACCTACTTCACCACCCAGTACATCCAGTCCGTGCTGGACAAGAGCGCGCTGGAGGCGGCGCTGTGGGCGCTGCTGCCCTCGGTGCTCATCGGTTTCGCCGCGCCGATCGCCACGCAGTTGGTCCAGCGGGGCGTGGAGCGGGCGCATGTCGTCGCGGCCGGGTTCGCCGTCGCGGCGAGCGGCTACGCGCTGCTGGCCCTCGCGGACACCGACTCCCTGTGGCTGGTGCTGGCCGCGTGCGGTGTCCTGGCCGCCGGCATCGTCGCCGTGATGTCCCAGCTCACCGACCTGGCGCTCAGCTCCGCGCCGGTGGAGAAGGCGGGCGTGGCCTCGTCGCTGATGGAGACCGGCACGGAGTTCGGCGGCGCGCTGAGCATGGCGGTCTTCGGCTCCATCGGTACCGCCGTCTACCACCATGAGATGCCGGCCTCGGCACCGGACGCGGCCCGCGAGACCCTGGGCGGCGCGCTGGCGGTGGCCGGCCGGTTGCCGGGGTCCGCGGGAGAGGCCCTGGCGACGGCGGCACGGGAGGCGTTCACCAGCGGGATGCGGGGCGCCGCGGTGGCGGGGGCGGTACTGCTGCTGGCGGCGGCGGTCCCGGCGGCGCGGGCGCTGCGCGGCATCCGGGTACGCGAGAACGCCGGGGAGGCCGAGCGACTCGACCTGTCCGGCGTGTGAGAGGACGCGAGCACGCCGGACAGGTGGTCAGCCCAGCCCGTCCGGCGTCAGAGAGCACGAAAGAACGCCGGACGGGCTGACCGACTCAGCCCGTCCGGCGTGTGAGGACGAGGCCCGTTCAGGGCCCGAAGCGGGGGCCCGGGGGCGGCAGCTCCCGGACGACGGTCACCTAGACCAGGTTGACCGATCGGGCCGACGTCGCCCCGATCTCCGACGCGACCTCACCGAGCACCGCGGAGCCCACCGTGTCGTCGACCGTCAGGACGGCCAGCGCCTCGCCGCCGACGGTCGCGCGGGCGACCTGCATGCCGGCGATGTTGATGCCCGCCTCGCCGAGGATGCGGCCGACGGTGCCGACGACACCGGGACGGTCCTCGTAGCGCAGGACGAGCATGTGGTCGGCGAGGGCGAGGTCGACGTCGTACTCGCCGACGGCGACGATCTTCTGGACGTGCTTCGGGCCGGCCAGCGTGCCGGAGACGGAGACCTCCTCACCGTTGGCCAGGGTGCCGCGCACGGTGACGACGTTGCGGTGCTCCGCCGACTCCGAGCTGGTCGTCAGCCGGACCTCGACGCCGCGCTCCTGGGCGAACAGCGGGGCGTTGACGTAGGAGACGGTCTCCTCGACGACGTCCTCGAAGACGCCCTTGAGCGCGGACAGCTCCAGCACCTTCACGTCGTGCTGGGTGATCTCGCCGTAGACCTCGACGTCCAGGCGGACGGCGACCTCGCCGGCGAGCGCGGTGAAGATGCGGCCGAGGTGCTCGGCGAGCGGCAGGCCCGGCTTGACGTCCTCGGCGATGACGCCGCCCTGGACGTTGACCGCGTCCGGGACCAGCTCACCGGCGAGGGCGAGGCGGACCGACTTGGCGACGGCGATGCCGGCCTTCTCCTGGGCCTCGTCGGTGGAGGCGCCCAGGTGCGGGGTGCAGACGACCTGGTCGAACTCGAAGAGCGGGGAGTCCGTGCAGGGCTCCTTGGCGTACACGTCGAGGCCGGCGCCGGCGACCCGGCCCTCCTTCAGCGCCGAGTACAGCGCCTCCTCGTCGACGATGCCGCCGCGCGCGGCGTTGACGATGCGGACGCTGGGCTTGACCTTGCGCAGCGCCTCGTCGCCGATCAGGCCGAGGGTCTCGGGGGTCTTGGGCAGGTGGACGGTGATGAAGTCGGAGACCTCAAGCAGCTCGTCCAGCGACAGGACCTTGACGCCCATCTGCGCGGCCCGCGCGGGCTGTACGTAGGGGTCGTAGGCGACGACCTTCATCCCGAAGGCGGACATGCGCTGCGCGACGAGCGCGCCGATGCGGCCGAGGCCGACCACACCGAGGGTCTTCTCGGCCAGCTCGACACCGGTGTACTTGCTGCGCTTCCACTCGCCGTTCTTCAGGGCGGCGTTGGCCTGCGGGATGTTGCGCGCGGTGGCGACGATCAGGCCGCAGGCCAGCTCGGCGGCGGTGACGATGTTGGAGGTCGGGGCGTTGACGACCATCACGCCGGCCTTGGTGGCGGCGGAGACGTCCACGTTGTCCAGGCCCACGCCGGCCCGGGCGACGACCTTCAGTTTCTGCGCGGCGGCGATGGCCTCGGCGTCGACCTTGGTGGCGGAGCGGACCAGGATCGCGTCCACGTCGGCGATGGCGGTCAGCAGTTCGGCGCGGTCGGCTCCGTTGCAGTGCCGGATCTCGAAGTCCGGACCGAGTGCGTCGACGGTCGCGGGCGACAGCTCTTCAGCGATGAGTACGACAGGGTTCGAGCTCACGTGAGTCCTCACAAGTCCAATGCGGACGGCCGTCCCGACGGCCGCAAGCGGTGGAGGTTGGCTAGCCGCGTGGAAGACGCACGACGCTGTGGGCCTGACGCGTATGTAGTGCAGCAGTGTAGTGGCGTCGAGGGCGTCGTCTTACGCCGCTACGGAAGGATCACCCGTCCGTGGCTGGACGGGTTGGACAACAGGGGCCGGGGCTGTCGCCCCGGCCCCTGCCGTTGAGGCTTACGCCTCCTCGTCGACCCAGCTCATGAGCTTGCGCAGCTCCTTGCCGGTGGTCTCCAGCAGGTGCTCGGAGTCCTGCTGCTTGTACTCGTTGTACTTCTTCAGACCGCCGTGGTACTCGTCCATCCAGTTCTTGGCGAACGTGCCGTCCTGGATCTCGGCGAGGACCTTCTTCATCTCGGCCTTGGTGGCGTCGGTGATGATCCGCGGGCCGGTGACGTAGTCGCCCCACTCGGCGGTCTCGGAGATCGACCAGCGCATCTTCTCCAGGCCGCCCTCGTACATGAGGTCCACGATCAGCTTCAGCTCGTGCAGGCACTCGAAGTAGGCGATCTCCGGCTGGTAGCCGGCCTCGGTCAGGGTCTCGAAGCCCGCCTTGACCAGCGCGGCCGTGCCACCGCAGAGGACGGCCTGCTCGCCGAAGAGGTCGGTCTCGGTCTCTTCGGTGAAGGTCGTCTTGATGACGCCGGCGCGGGTGCCGCCGATGCCCTTGGCGTAGGACAGGGCCAGCGCGAAGGCGTTGCCGGTCGCGTCCTGCTCGACGGCCGCGATGCAGGGAACGCCGCGGCCCTCCTCGTACTGGCGGCGCACCAGGTGGCCCGGGCCCTTGGGGGCGACCATGCAGACGTCCACGCCGGCCGGCGGCTTGATGAAGCCGTAGCGGATGTTCAGGCCGTGGCCGAAGAACAGCGCGTCGCCGTCCTTCAGGTTGTCCTTGATGTGCTCCTCGTAGACCTGGGCCTGGATCGGGTCCGGGACCAGGATCATGATGACGTCGGCCTCGGCGGCGGCCTCCGAGGGGCTCACCACGCGCAGGCCCTGCTCCTCGGCCTTGGCCTTGGACTTGGAGCCCTCGTGCAGACCGACGCGCACGTCGACGCCGGAGTCGCGCAGCGACAGGGCGTGGGCGTGGCCCTGGCTGCCGTAACCGATGACCGCGACCTTGCGGCCCTGGATGATGGACAGGTCGGCGTCGGCGTCGTAGAACAGCTCGGCCACTTTGGGTTCTCTCCTTGTGTGCAGGTGTCGCGTCCCACCGTATGCCGGTGGGGGGAAGGGAAGGTGGGGGGTCTCGGAATACGGGCGGTGCCCGCACCCCTCGGCGTCACGCCGACCGGTCGAGGGCGCGCAGCGAGCGGTCCGTGATCGAACGGGCGCCGCGGCCGATGGCGATCGTGCCGGACTGCACCAGCTCCTTGATGCCGTACGGTTCCAGCATCCTGAGCATGGCGGACAGCTTCTCGCCGCTGCCGGTCGCCTCGATGGTGACGGCGTCCGGGGAGACGTCGACGGTCTTGGCGCGGAACAGCTGGACGATCTCGACGATCTGGGAGCGCGTCTCGTTGTCGGCGCGCACCTTCACCAGGACGAGTTCGCGCTGGACGGCCTGCGACGGCTCCAGTTCGACGATCTTCAGCACGTTGACCAGCTTGTTGAGCTGCTTGGTGACCTGTTCGAGTGGCAGGTCCTCCACTCCCACGACGATGGTGATGCGGGAGATGTCGGGGTGTTCGGTGACGCCGACGGCGAGCGAGTCGATGTTGAAGCCGCGGCGGGAGAACAGGGCGGCGATCCGGGCGAGGATGCCGGGGGTGTTCTCCACCAGGACGGAGAGCGTGTGCTTGGACATGGTCTCTTGGTCTCTCTCGCTCAGTCGTCTTCGTTGTCGCCGAAGTCGGGGCGGACGTCCCGGGCGGCCATGATCGTGTCGTTGGAGGTGCCGGCGGCGACCATCGGCCAGACCATCGCGTCCTCGTGGACGATGAAGTCGACGACGACCGGGCGGTCGTTGATCGAGTTCGCCTCCTCGATGGCCTTGTCCAGGTCGGCGGGGTCCTCACAGCGGATGGCGTAGCAGCCCATGGCCTCCGCCAGCTTGACGAAGTCGGGGACGCGGGTGCCGCGGGCCGCCGGGTTGACGTCGTCCGGGCCGGAGTGCAGCACCGTGTTGGAGTAGCGCTGGTTGTAGAACAGCGTCTGCCACTGGCGGACCATGCCGAGGGCGCCGTTGTTGATGATGGCGACCTTGATCGGGATGTTGTTCAGGGCGCAGGTGGTCAGTTCCTGGTTGGTCATCTGGAAGCAGCCGTCGCCGTCGATCGCCCAGACGGTCCGGTCGGGCAGGCCGGCCTTGGCGCCCATGGCGGCCGGGACGGAGTACCCCATGGTCCCGGCGCCACCGGAGTTCAGCCAGGTGGCGGGCTTGTCGTACTGGATGAAGTGGGCGGCCCACATCTGGTGCTGGCCGACGCCCGCGGTGAAGACCGTGCCCTCGGGGGCGAGCTGTCCGATGCGCTCGATGACCGCCTGCGGGGAGAGCGAGCCGTCCTCGGGCCGGTCGTAGCCGAGGGGGTAGGTCTCGCGCCAGCGGTTGAGGTCCTTCCACCAGGCGGCGTAGTCGCCGCGCTGGCCCTCGCTGTGCTCCTTCTGCACGGCCTGGACCAGATCGGCGATGACCTCGCGGGCGTCGCCGACGATCGGGACGTCGGCCTCGCGGTTCTTGCCGATCTCGGCCGGGTCGATGTCGGCGTGGACGATCTTGGCGTGCGGGGCGAAGCTGTCCAGCTTGCCGGTGACGCGGTCGTCGAAGCGGGCGCCGAGGGCGACGATCAGGTCGGCCTTCTGGAGCCCGGTGACGGCGGCGACGGAGCCGTGCATGCCCGGCATCCCCAAGTGCTGGGGGTGGGTGTCGGGGAAGGCGCCCAGGGCCATCAGGGTGGTGGTGACGGGGGCGCCGGTCAGCTCGGCGAGGACCTTCAGCTCGGCGGTGGCGCCGGCCTTGAGGACGCCGCCGCCGACGTAGAGCACGGGCCGCTTGGCGGCGGTGATCAGCTTGGCGGCCTCGCGGATCTGCTTGGCGTGCGGCTTGGTCACCGGGCGGTAGCCCGGCAGGTCCATCACGGGCGGCCAGGAGAACGTGGTCTTCGCCTGGAGGGCGTCCTTGGCGATGTCGACCAGGACCGGGCCGGGGCGGCCGGTGGAGGCGACGTGGAAGGCCTCGGCGATGACCCGGGGGATGTCGTCGGCGTCGGTGACCAGCCAGTTGTGCTTGGTGATCGGCATGGTGATGCCGACGATGTCCGCCTCCTGGAAGGCGTCCGTGCCGATCGAGTCGGAGACGACCTGGCCGGTGATGGCGACCATCGGCACCGAGTCCATGTGCGCGTCGGCGATCGGCGTGACGAGGTTGGTCGCGCCGGGTCCTGAGGTCGCCATGCAGACGCCGACCTTGCCGGTGGCCAGCGCGTAGCCCTCGGCCGCGTGGCCCGCGCCCTGCTCGTGGCGGACCAGGACGTGGCGGACGCGGGTGGAGTCCATCAGTGGGTCGTACGCCGGGAGGATGCAGCCACCGGGAATGCCGAATACCGTGTCGGCGCCGACCTCCTCGAGAGAGCGGATGAGGGACTGCGCGCCCGTGACGTGCTCGGGCGCGGACTGTCCTCCGGATCGGGGCCGGGGCTGCGGGTGAGGGGCCCCGGTGGCCTGCTCGGTCATCGGCATTCTCTTCTCGATGCTGAGGGTTTCGCTGGGTGTTTTGGTGCGGTTTGTGCGGTGTGCGGCAGGTGCCTGTGCAACAAAAAACCCCTCGTGCCGAAAGGCAAGCGAGGGGAGCGCGCCGGTGTGGGTCGCTGGGATTCCGGGTCGTCCGGACGTCACCAGCTTCAGCCGACGCGCTGACCAAGTACGAGAATTCGGGTGCGCATGGAACTGACCCTCCCCCCGGCACGCACCCACTGTCAAGTGGGTGGGACGGGGGTCTCATTATGTGAGCGCAGTGCCGTGCCGCCGCCGAGGACGACCGGCACGGCTCCGGAAACCTGGCTGGTGAGGCCGGTGGCGATACCGCCGGCGACGGTCCCGACGGCAGTGCCGACCGCCCCGCCCGCGAAGGCCGGCTCGGCCGGTCCGTGCGGCACCGGATAGCGGCCGGTGGCGAGGGCCCGGCGCAGCCGGTGCTCGTCGAGCGGTCCGGAGAACGCCATGCCCTGGCCGTGGGTGCAGCCCATCGCGCGCAGGGCGACGACCTGCTCGGGCAGGTCCACCCCGTCGGCCACGGTCTTCAGCCCTAGATCGGTGGCGATGCGCAGCAGCCCCTTGGTGATCTTGTACAGCCGGGCTGACTCGACGATCCCCTCGACCATGGTCCGGTCGAGTTTCAGGATGTCCACGGGGAGTCTGCGCAGGGCGGTGACGGTCGCGTGGCCGCTGCCGAAGCCGTCCAGCGCGATGCGTACGCCCGCCCGCCCGAGCGCGTTCAGCCGGCGCTCCAGCTCGTCCAGGGGGACCCGGGGGTCGAGGTCGGACAGCTCGATCACCAGGGAGCCCGGCGGCAGCCCGTACCGGGTCAGCAGGGCCTCCACCGAGCCGACCGGCATCGAGCGGTCCAGCAGGCGGCGGGCGGCGATCCGGACGGTCACGGGTACGCCGACGCCGGCCGCCACCCGTTCGGCGGCCTGTTCCACGGCCTCCTGGAGCATCCACCGGTCGAGCTCGGCGGTCTTGTCGCCGGCCTCGGCCACCCTGAGGAACTCGGCGGTGGTGAACAGGACGCCCTGCGAGGACCGCCAGCGCGCCTGGGCGCGGACCGACGAGATCCGGCCGTCCGTCAGGGACACCACCGGCTGGTGCAGCAGCGCGAACTCGCCGTCGTGCAGCGCCGCCCGCAGCCGGCCGGCCAGCTCGGCCTTGCGTACGACGTCCTGCTGCATCTGCGGCTGGTACAGCTCGACGCGGCCCTTGCCGCCCGCCTTGGCGCGGTACATCGCCAGGTCGGCGTTGCGCAGCAGCTCGCCCGCGCCGAGGCCGGGCTCGGCGAAGGCGACGCCGATGGAGGCGTTGACCCGGACATCGTTGCCGTCGATGAGGTAGGGCTGGGAGAGGGTCAGCCTGAGGCGGTCGGCGAGCTCCAGGATGTGTCCCTCGCGGGCGGCCCGGTCCCGGGTGCCGTCCCCGATGATCAGGGCCGCGAACTCGTCGCCGCCCAGCCGGGAGGCGGTGTCGCCCTGGCGGACCGCCTCGTGGAGTCTGCGGGCGGCCTGGACGAGCAGTTCGTCCCCGGCCTGGTGCCCGATGGTGTCGTTGACGGCCTTGAAGCCGTCGAGGTCGATGAAGAGGACCGCGGTGCCGCGCAGGTGGGCGCCCCGGTCGGAGGCGCGGCGGCCGGACAGGGCCTGCTGGACGCGCTTGGTGAACAGGGCGCGGTTGGGCAGGTCGGTGAGCGGGTCGTGCTCGGCGTTGTGCTGGAGCTGCGCCTGGAGGCGCACGCGCTCGGTGACGTCGCGGCTGTTGAAGATCAGTCCGCCGTGGTGCCGGTTGACGGTGGATTCGACGTTGAGCCAGCCTCCCCCGCCGTCGGCTCCGCCCGAGCGGGAGGTGCCGCCACCGCCGGAGCGGAAGCGGCACTCGATGCGGGTGGTGGGTTCCTCGACCGGGTCGGCGGCGAGGAAGCGGCGCACCTCGTGCACCACGCAGCCCAGGTCCTCCGGGTGGATGAGATCGGCCAGTTCACCGCCGACGAGTTCCTCGGCGGGGCGTCCGTAGACCCCGGCGGCGGCCGGGGAGACGTAGCGCAGGATGCCGTTGGGCGCGGCGATCATGATGACGTCGCTGGAGCCCTGCACCAGCGAGCGGAAGTGGTTCTCCTTCTGGGCCAGTTCCTGGGTGAGGGTGATGTTGTCGAGCAGCATGATGCCCTGGCGCACCACGAGGGCGAGGACGACCGTGCCGCCGGTGAGCAGGACGACGCGGTCGACGCTGTGGCCGTTGAGCACGTTGTAGAGGATGCTCAGGGTGCAGACGGCGGCGGCGAGGTAGGGCGTGAGGGCGGCCAGCGACCCGGCGATGGGCCGGGCGGCCGGGTAGCGGCCGTGCTCGCCGCCCGGAACGGGGGCCGGCCGGTGGGCGGTGACGCGCTGGCCGGGTACGTGCTCGTGCACCACGCGCGGGTGCCCGTCGGATTCGTCCGCGCGGCCCGCGCGGTCCGTTCGGCCCGTGTGGTCCGTGCGGCCCGTGTGGTCCGTGTGGTCGGGGCTGTCTGCGGTCCGTCGCTGTCCGTGCCGCGGGGCGGCCCAGGGGGCGTACGCCAGCAGCAGCGAGCCCGCGAACCAGCCCGCGTCGAGCAACTGGCCCGAGCGGTAGTCGTTGTGCAGCAGCGGTGAGGTGAACAGGGCGTCGCACATCACCGTCAGGGCGAGCGCCCCGATCGCGGTGTTGACCGCGGACCGGTACACCGGGGAGCGCCGGAAGTGCAGCGCGAGCACGATGCTGACCAGGGCGATGTCGAGCAGCGGGTACGCCAGCGACAGCGCGGTGTGCGCCACGCTGGAGCCGTCCGCCTCGGCGGCCTGGGCGAGCGCCAGGCTCCAGGCCAGGGTCAGCAGCGAGCCGCCGATCAGCCAGGCGTCGAGGCCCAGGCAGACCCAGCCGGCCTTGGTCACCGGCCGTTTGGCGAACACCAGCAGGCCCACGATGGCGGGCGGCGCGAAGCACAGGAAGAACAGGTCCGCGTAACTGGGATCGGGCACGGGCCGCCGCAGGACGACCTCGTACCACCCCCAGACCACGTTGCCCGCGCAGGCCATCGTCGAGGAGAGGGCGAACAGCAGCCAGGCCGGCCGGAAGCGGACATGGCGGGCGCGGGCGTAGAGGAAGCAGGAGACGGCCGCGGCGGCGGCCGCGGCGGCCAGGCCGAAGTCGCCCATGAACACGGCGAGCCGGTGGGAGCCCCAGCCGAGCGCGGAGCCGATGGCGTAGGCCGCGCAGACCGCCGCGAGGAGCAGTTGGCCGACCAGTCCGGGCCGGCCGTCACCGGCCGACGGCCGGGCGGGCCGGTAGGCCGGCACGGAGTGCGCCCGGGACGCTCCGTCGAGGGTCGGGGCGGGAGGGGGTGGCAACATCACCTGGGCCTCCCGATCCGTGCCGCGCCCGGGACCCCCGGGTCCCGGTGCGCCGAGCCGGCCCGGCCGCTACGGCCGCCGTGCCCGCGCTGATGGTCACCGTGCTCGTGGTGATGGCTGTGGTCGTGGTGATGGCTGTTGCCGTGATGGCTGTGGTCGTGATGGCTGTGGTCGTGATGCTGGCTGGGATGGCCGTGCCGACCGCCGTGGTGGCCGTGGCGACCGCGTTCGCGGGCCGCCGTACACCAGGGCCGTCGGCGGCGGCTCCGCCGCGTCGGATCGTTGGTCCATAGGCCGTGCATCGCCCGTCGCCCCCCTCGCAGTCTCCATGTCCGTCCCCGGCGCCGAACGGTGCGCGGCGCAACCCCTGTCGGGACGATACACCAGTCTCGTCACTCAGGGACATAGGTTCTCTACGCTCCGTGACGACCAGCGGATATGCGGGTACCCACTGCTCCCGACAGAACGCAGAGGGTGCCCGAAACGGATTGCGCCGTTGTCACCACGCGCGCGCCGTGCGTGCCGTCACGGCGCGAAAAACGCGCCGGGGGCACTCGGCGCCGCGCGTCACGCGCCGGGGTCTCCCGTCGTCAGGATCACGTTGCGCAGCGGCTCCCGGTTCACGAAACGGGTCAACTGATCGGCCAGCAGACGCTTCGCGCGCGGCAGGAAGGCGGACGTGGGCCCGCCGACGTGCGGGCTGATCAGCACGCCCGGCGCCTGCCACAGCGGGTGCCCCGGCGGCAGCGGCTCGGGGTCGGTGACGTCGAGGGCGGCGGTGAGGCGGCCGGTGGCCAGCTCGGCGAGGAGCGCCCCGGTGTCGACCACGGGCCCGCGGGCCACGTTGACCAGCAGGGCCCCGTCCTTCATCCGGGCCAGGAACCCGGGGTTCACCAGGTGCCGGGTGTCCTCGGTGAGCGGCGTGGAGAGGATGACGACGTCCGCTTCCGGGAGCAGGGCGGGCAGTTCGGCGAGTGGGTGCACCGGGCCGCGCGCCGTGGTGCGTGCGGAGCGCGCGACGCGCGCCACCCGCGCCACCTCGAAGGGCACGAGCCGGTCCTCTATCGCCGCGCCGATCGCGCCGTAGCCGACGATGAGCACGTTCTTGTCGGCCAGCGCGGGCCGGAAGCCGCCGCGCCACTCGCCCTTGTCCTGGGCCCGGACGAAGTCGGGGACGCCGCGCAGCGCGGCGAGGGTCAGGGTGAGGGCCAGTTCGGCGGTGCTGGCCTCGTGCACGCCGCGGGCGTTGCAGAGCCGGACGCCGGGCCTGATCACCGACAGCCGCCCCATGACGTCGTCGACGCCGGCGGTCAGCGTCTGGACGACCTGGACGCGGCTCAGGTGCTCCAGCGGCCGGACCCGTACCGGATGCGGCTTCATGTACGGCACGACGTAGAACGCGCAGTGCGCGGGGTCGCCGGGGAAGTCCCGCTCGCCGTCGTCACCCCCGTCCCAGAACAGGTACCGGGGTCCCTCGGGGAGCCCGTCGATCTCGTCCGGCGGTATGGGCAGCCACACGTCAGCAGTCATGCCAGGAGGCTATGTCAGGGGCCTTGACCGGCAGAGGTTAGGTTGGGGTGGCCACAAGAGGGAGGGTCACGACCACGTGGAGCGCAGGACGATCGGCGCGGCGGCACTCGCGGTGGGGGCCGTCGGTCTCGGGTGCATGCCGATGAGCTGGGCGTACAGCACCTCCCGGCAGCGCGGCGACGAGTCGCTCAGGGCGGTGCACCGGGCGCTGGACCTGGGCTCCTGTCTGCTGGACACCGCCGACATGTACGGCCCGTTCACCAACGAACTGCTGCTGGGGCGGGTGTTGAAGGAGCGGCGGTCCGACGCCTTCGTGTCGACCAAGGTCGGTCTGCTCGTCGGCGAGCAGCACATCGTGGCCAACGGCCGCCCCGGGTACGTGAAGCGGGCCTGTGACGCGTCCCTGCGCCGCCTCCAGACCGACGTGATCGACCTCTACCAGTTGCACCGGGCCGACCCCGAGGTCCCGGTGGAGGAGACCTGGGGCGCGATGGCGGAGCTGGTCCGGGCCGGGAAGGTACGGGCGCTGGGGCTGTGCGCGGTGGGCGCCCGGTCGGCGCGGCGGTCCGGGGCGCGACTGCACGACGGAACGATCCGGCAACTGGAGCGGGTGCAGCAGGTGTTCCCGGTGAGCGCGGTGGAGGCCGAGCTGTCGGTGTGGTCGCCGGAGGCGCTGGAGGCGCTGCTGCCGTGGTGCGCGACGCGCGGTGTGGGGTTCCTGGCCGCGATGCCGCTGGGCAACGGCTTCCTGACCGGCACGCTGACGCCGGGCGAGGGCTTCGAAGCGGACGACCTGCGCGCCCGGCACCCCCGCTTCACCGCGGAGATGATGGCCGCCAACCAGCCGATCGCGGCCGGTCTGCGCCGCGTCGCCGCCCGGCACGGCGACGGGGTGACACCCGCGCAGGTGGCGTTGGCCTGGGTGCTGGCGCAGGGCGGGCAGGTGATCCCGGTGCCGGGCACCAAACAGGAGCGCTGGGTGACCGAGAACGCCGCCGCGGCCGGGCTGCGGCTGTCCCCCGGGGACCTGGCGGAGGTGAGCGCCCTGCCGAGGGCGCTGGGCTCCTGGGAGTGAGGGACCGGGGCGTACGGAAGGGTCCGCGCGGGAACCTGTGGGGCACGGGCGGGGTTCGTCACTGTGAGGACCCACCGCGTCGAAGGGACCGTGATCGTGCGACGTCGAGCCGTACCGGCCGCGCTGACCACCGCCGTGCTGCTGCTGGCGGCCGGCTGCTCCTCCGGCGACGGGGACGGTGAGGGCGCGGCCGGCTGGAACGAGCGCGCCACCCCCGGCCGTACGGCGTCGTCCGCGCCGTCCACGCCCGCGGAACAGGCGCCGCCCGCCAAAGGCTCGGTCGAGGTGACCCGTACGGTCGCCACGGGCCTGGACAGCCCCTGGGGCCTGGCCCCGCTGCCCGACGGCGACCTGCTCGTCTCCTCCCGGGACGAGGGCACGATCACGCGGGTCGACACCGCGACCGGGAAGAAGACGGAACTGGGCGAGGTGCCCGGGGTGTCACCGGCCGGGGAGGGCGGCCTGCTCGGCATCGCGCTCTCCCCCGACTACGCCGCCGACCGTACGGTCTACGCCTATTACACCTCCGCCTCGGACAACCGGATCGTGCGGATGCTCTACGACACCGGCAAGCCGTCCGGCGAGCAGCTCGGCGCCCCGGACACGGTGTTCAGGGGCATCCCCAAGGGCTTCGTCCACAACGGCGGCCGGATCGCCTTCGGCCCGGACAAGCTGCTGTACGTGGGCACGGGCGAGAGCGGCGACACCGGGCTGTCCCAGGACGAGGAGTCCCTCGGCGGGAAGATCCTGCGCCTGACCCCCGAGGGCGAGCCGGCGCCGGGCAACCCCTCCTCCGGCTCCCCCGTGTACTCCTACGGCCACCGCAACGTCCAGGGGCTGGCCTGGGACGCGCGGCGGCGCCTGTTCGCCGCGGAGTTCGGCCAGGACACCTGGGACGAGCTGAACGCGATCACGCCGGGCGGCAACTACGGCTGGCCCGAGGCCGAGGGCGAGTCGGACGACGACGCGTTCCGTGACCCGGTGGCGCAGTGGAGCACCGACGAGGCGTCCCCGAGCGGCATCACGTACGCCGGGGGGTCGGTGTGGATGGCGGGGCTGCGGGGCGAGCGGCTGTGGCGCGTGCCCCTGGACGGCACCGAGGAGGCGGCCGAACCGCGGTCCTTCCTCCGGGGCGAGTACGGCCGGCTGCGCACGGTCGTGGCGGCGGGCGACGGCAAGCTGTGGCTGGTGACCAGCAACACGGACGGGCGGGGCGATCCGGAGCGGGAGGACGACCGGATCCTGGAGCTGGAGGTGCGGTAGACGGCGCCGGTCACTCGTCTGCGGATGCGGCCTCCGGCCGCTTCGGGGGCCGTACGACGACCTTCCCGGAGGTGAGGTCTATCGGGCCGTGTCCGGGGTCGCCGTCGCCGGCGTCCTCCCGGGTCAGCTCCAGCCTGTTCTGCTCGTCCCGGGTGTGTTTGCGGCCGGGTGCGAACAGTTCCTCGAAAGCGTTGAACACGTGACCTCCTCGGCCGGTGTTCCCCAGCGTACGTCCACCCCGCCGTACGGGAGGCGGCCCCGGACGCGCGCGGGGGCCCCGGGGCGTCCGGCGCTCCTTGTGCGCCGGGTACCCCGAGGCCCCCTCCGGTCCGTACGGGCGTCAGCTCGCGGACGGCACGGCCAGCAGGATGTCGGTGTACTTGAGCACGGCCAGGAGCAGGCCGATCACGCCCAGGGCGACGCCCGCCCAGGAGACCGACTTGATCCACGCCGGCTGCGGCCTGCCCGGCGCGCCGAACGCGGGGCGGGCCAGGACGAAGACGCCGACGATCAGCGCGACCAGGGCGAAGACGCCGCCCCACAGCGCGGTGGCCTGCCAGGCGTCGCCGTAGCCCTTCTGCAGCATCGTCTGGACGTCCGAGGTCTGGGTCGTCGCCAGCTGCCCCAGGACCGCCTGGCGGGCGGAGGCCACGGTGCCCACCCAGCTGCCGGTCAGCGACACGATGCCGAGCCCGGCGGAGACGACGGCGCCCGCGCCCTGGCCGACGCCGGAGGGTCCCTCGGTGGCGGTCCCGGTCTCCGTGACCGCCTCGGGCTCGGTGTCCTCGGCGCCCTCGGCCGCCGCCTCACCCTCCGTGACCTGCGACTCCTCCTGAGCCTCGGGGGCGTCGGTGACGTCGGTGACGTCCGTCCTGTCCTCGTCCGCCTTCGTCGCGGCGCCGGTCTCGTCCACTGTCTTCGTTCCCATGTCTCGCACCGTACGGACGCTCTCTGAGAGGTCCCTTAATGATCGTTGTGAGAGGTACGCGCGCGTGCCGCACGCCACTGAGGCACGAGCACGGCCCATATCTCCAAGTCCTGCCGCACCCCACGGTACGGGTGGTGCTCCCGGAGCACGCCCTCGCGGGTCATGCCGAGCCGCCGGGCGCCGTTGACGCTGGGGATGTTGGCGGAGGAGGCGCGCCATTCCACGCGGTGCATCCCGCGCTCGTCGAAGGCCCAGTCGATCAGGACGCGGGCGCCGCGGGTGACGAGGCCCTTGCCGGTACCGGCCGGTTCCAGCCAGCAGCCGATCTCGCAGGCGCCGGTCGCGGCGTCGAAGGTCCGGAACATCAGTCCGCCGACCAGCTCGCCGCCGAGCCACAGCCCGTGCAGGAAGCCGCTGTCGGCGGCACGCTTCTCGGCGTACACGGTGAGCAGCGCCCGCGCGGAGGCGGTGTCGGTGGCCTGTGTCCCGAACGGGATGTGCCGGGTGATGAACTCCCGGCCCCGGTCGAGGTGGGCGAGGAACTCCTCGGCGTGCCAGGGCTCCAGCGGACGCAGTTCGGCTCCGTCGTCACCCAGCGATATCGCGTACATCCCGGTCCCGCTCCTTCGGCGTTTCCTGTTCCATGGCGCTCACTACGTCGGTGAGCCTCTCATGGGCGGCACGGCACTCGGGCGGTTCGATGCTGATCCGGGGCAGCCGGGCCGCCAGCCACTTCGGCAGCCACCAGTTGGCGCGGCCCAGCAGGTGCATCAGGGCGGGCACCAGCAGGGTGCGCAGGACGAAGGCGTCCAGGGCGACGGCGGTGGCGAGCGCGATGCCGAACATGGCGATGACGCGGTCGCCGGTGAGGACGAAGGCGAGGAAGACGGAGATCATGATGACCGCCGCGGAGTTGATCACCCGGCTGGTCTCGGCGAGTCCCACCCGTACCGCCCGCCGGTTGTCTCCGGTCTCCAGCCACTCCTCGTACATGCGGCTGACCAGGAAGACCTGGTAGTCCATGGAGAGTCCGAAGAGGACCGAGACCATGATCACGGGGAGGAAGGGCTCGATCGGGCCGGCGCTCCCCAGGCCCAGCGCCTCGCTGCCCCAGCCCCACTGGAAGACGGCCACGACGACGCCGAAGGACCCGGCGACGGCGGCGATGTTCATCGCGGCGGCCTTCAGCGGGATGCCGGCCGACCGGAAGGCCAGCAGGAGCAGCAGACAGCCCAGGCCCACGACGACGCCGACGAAGACGGGGAGTTTGCCGACGATGACGTCGGCGAAGTCGTCGTACCCGGCCGTCACCCCGCCGACGTGGACGTCGAGCGCGGTGCCCCGCTCGGCGCGCGGCAGCACCTCGGTGCGCAGCCGGTCCACGAGGTCGCTGGTGCGCGGCGACTGCGGGGCCGACTCGGGGACGACGGTGAGGTACGCGGTGTCGCCGCCGGAGTCGAAGGTCACCGGCGTCACCGAGGCGACGCCGTCGGTGGCCCGCAGCGTGGCGTCGAGGTTGTCCAGGGCGAGCCGGTCCTCGGCGCCGCCGACCTCGGTGACCAGGGTGAGGGGGCCGTTGACGCCGGGGCCGAACCCTTCGGCGACCAGGTCGTAGGCGGCGCGGGTGGTGGTGCCCTTCGGGTCGTTGCCCTGGTCGGAGGTGCCCAGGCGCAGGCCCAGGGTGGGCAGGGCCAGGACGGTGACCACGAGGAGGGCGGCGGCGCCGAGGGCCTTGGGGTGGCGTTCGACGAAGGCCGACCAGCGGGCCGCGAACCCGGTGGGCAGCTCGGGTTCGGGGCCGTGCTCGGCCAGCCTGCGGCGCTCGCGGCGGCTGAGGGCGCGGGGGCCGAGGAAGGAGAGCAGGGCGGGCAGGAGGGTGACGGAGGCGGCGACGGTGAGGACCACGGTCAGCGCTGCGGCGACGGCGACCCCGTTGAGGAAGCCCAGCCGCAGGACCAGCATGCCGAGCAGGGCTATGCAGACGGTGGCGCCCGCGAAGACGACCGCGCGGCCGGTGGTCCGTACCGCGTTCACGGCCGCCTCGGCGGGGCTCAGGCCGCGTTTGAGGCCGCGTCGGTGCCGGGTGACGAGGAACAGCGCGTAGTCGATGCCGACGCCGAGCCCGATCAGCAGGCCCAGCATCGGCGCGAAGTCGGCGACGGTCATCACGTGGCCGAGGAGGGTGATGCCGGCGTAGGCGGTGCCGACGGAGACCAGCGCGGTGGCGATGGGCAGCAGCGCGGCGGCGAGGGAGCCGAAGGCGAGGAACAGGACGAGGGCGGCGACGGCCACGCCGACGGCCTCGGCGAGGTGTCCGCCGGGCGCCTCGGTCACCGCGACGGCACTGCCGCCCAGTTCGACCTGGAGCCCGTCGGTCGCGGCGGCCCGGGCGGTGTCGGCGACGGCCCGGGCGTCGGCCTCGGCGATGTCCTCGGCCCGCTCCTCGAAGGCGACGGTGGCGTAGGCCGTGTGGCCGTCCTCGCTGATCCTGCCCGTGCCCTGGTCCCCGTAGGGACCGGTGACAGCGGCCACGCCGGGCAGGGCGGCGATGTCGTCGAGCGTGCCGGTCATGGTCTGTTCGACTGCGGCGGACCGGACGGTGCCGGACTCGGTGTGCCAGACCACGGTGACGCTGTCGCCGCCGACTCCGGGGAAGCCGGCGGCGAGGAGTCCGGCGGCGCGGCTCGACTCGGTGCCGGGCACGTCGTAGTCGTTGGAGTACGAGGGGCCGGTGACGACCGCGGCGGCGGCGACGCCGGCGAAGGCGAGCAGCCACAACAGGACGGCGACGAGGCGGCGTCGGACACACCAGCGTGCGAGTGCTGCCACGGACCTGCTCCCAGAATGCCTGATTGTGGATCTTTGATTCAGGAACAGCCGCTCATCGACCGAACTGCCCGCAAAGAACGCATGAGTGATGCGATGACACTCTTACAGGGAGAAATGATCCTTGGCGCGGTTCGTGGGTTTACTCACAAAACTGGGGGCGCGTCGTGTCCGACGCGCCCCCGGGGCTCACAACGAGGAGCGGATCAGCCCTCCTCGACCCCCAGCTTCTGGAGGATCAGTTCCTTGACACGGGCCGCGTCCGCCTGGCCGCGTGTCGCCTTCATGACGGCGCCGACCAGCGCGCCGGCCGCGGCCACCTTGCCGGACTGGATCTTGGCGACGATGCCGGCGTTGCCGGCGATCGCCTCGTCCACGGCGGCCGACAGCGCGCCCTCGTCCGATACGACCTTCAGACCGCGCTTGTCGACGACCTCGTCCGGCGTGCCCTCGCCGGCGAGGACGCCCTCGATGACCTGGCGGGCCAGTTTGTCGTTCAGGTCGCCCTTGGCGACCAGCTCGGTCACCCGGGCCACCTGCTGCGGCGTGATGGCCAGCTCGTCCAGCGGCTTCTGCGACTCGTTGGCGCTGCGGGCCAGCTCGCCCATCCACCACTTGCGGGCGGAGGCCGCGTCGGCTCCGGCGTCGATGGTGGCGACGATCGGGTCCAGCGCGCCGGCGTTGAGGATCGCCTGCATGTCGGTGGCCGAGACGCCCCACTCCTCGCGGAGCCGGTTGCGGCGCACCAGCGGCAGCTCGGGGAGCTGGGCCCGGATCTCCTCGACCCACTCGCGGGCGGGGGCGACCGGCACCAGGTCGGGCTCCGGGAAGTACCGGTAGTCCTCGGCCTCCTCCTTCACGCGGCCCGAGGTCGTGGACCCGGTGTCCTCGTGGAAGTGGCGGGTCTCCTGGATGATCGTGCCGCCACTGCTCAGGACAGCCGCGTGCCGCTGGATCTCGAAGCGGGCCGCGCGCTCCACGGACCGCAGCGAGTTGACGTTCTTCGTCTCCGAGCGGGTGCCGAACTTCTCGGTGCCGTGCGGGCGCAGCGACAGGTTCACGTCGCAGCGCATCTGCCCCATCTCCATGCGGGCTTCCGACACGCCGAGCGCCTTGATGACCTCGCGCAGCTCACGCACGTACGCCCGCGCGACCTCGGGTGCGCGCTCCCCCGCGCCCTCGATCGGCTTGGTGACGATCTCGATGAGCGGGATGCCGGCGCGGTTGTAGTCGAGCAGGGAGTGGGACGCGCCGTGGATACGGCCGGTGGCGCCGCCGACGTGGGTCGACTTGCCGGTGTCCTCCTCCATGTGGGCGCGCTCGATCTGGACGCGGAAGGTCTCGCCGTCCTCCAGCTGTACGTCGAGGTAGCCGTCGAAGGCGATCGGCTCGTCGTACTGGGAGGTCTGGAAGTTCTTCGGCATGTCCGGATAGAAGTAGTTCTTCCGGGCGAAGCGGCACCACTCGGCGATCGAGCAGTTCAGCGCGAGGCCGATCTTGATGGCGGACTCGACGCCGGTCGCGTTGACGACCGGGAGCGCGCCGGGCATGCCGAGGCAGACCGGGCAGGTCTGGGTGTTCGGGTCGGCACCGAGCGCGGTCGAACAGCCGCAGAACATCTTGGTCTTGGTGCCGAGTTCGACATGGACCTCAAGGCCCATGACGGGGTCGTACGACGCGAGTGCGTCCTCGTACGACACCAGGTCGGTCGTGGTGGTCACGGTGAAACTTCCCTCTCAGCCCAGCAGGACGTCGTCGTCGCCCAGCCGCTTCAGCTCGCGGTAGAGGATGGCGAGGCCGGTGACGATGGCGGCGGCGGACACGGCGGCGTCGACCAGGCGGAGCGTGTCGCTCTCGGTGCGGGCGAGCTTCGCCTGCTTGGCGACGCTGAACGCGCCGAACGCGGTGGTGGCCATGGACAGGTACAGGCCGTTCTTGGACTTCTTGAAGCCCTTGGCCTTCGACAGCTTGCTCACAGCGACGGTGCCTCCTCGATCAGCGGGTGGCCCCACTTTTCCACGAAGGCGGCCTCGACGGCGGCGCCGACCTTGTACAGCCGGTCGTCCCGCATGGCGGGGGCGATGATCTGCAGACCCACCGGCAGGTTGTCCTCGGGCGCGAGGCCGCAGGGCAGCGACATGGCCGCGTTGCCCGCGAGGTTGGTGGGGATGGTGCACAGGTCGGCGAGGTACATCGCCATCGGGTCGTCGGCGCGCTCGCCGATCGGGAAGGCGGTGGTCGGGGTCGTCGGGGAGACGATCACGTCGACCTGCTCGAAGGCCTTCTCGAAGTCGCGGGTGATGAGCGTACGGACCTTCTGCGCGGAGCCGTAGTACGCGTCGTAGTACCCGCTGGACAGGGCGTACGTGCCGAGCATGATGCGGCGCTTGACCTCGGGGCCGAAGCCGGCCTCGCGGGTCAGGGAGGTGACCTCCTCGGCGGAGTGCGTGCCGTCGTCGCCGACGCGGGCGCCGTAGCGCAGGCCGTCGAAGCGGGCGAGGTTGGAGGAGCACTCGGACGGGGCGATCAGGTAGTACGCCGACAGGGCGAGGTCGAAGGACGGGCAGTCCAGCTCGACGATCTCGGCGCCCAGCTTCTTCAGCAGCTCGACGGACTCGTCGAACCGCTGGATGACGCCGGCCTGGTAGCCCTCGCCGCGGAACTGCTTGACGACGCCGACGCGCATGCCGTCCACGCTGCCGTTGCGGGCGGCCTCGACGACCGGCGGGACGGGCGCGTCGATCGACGTGGAGTCCATCGGGTCGTGCCCGGCGATCACCTCGTGCAGCAGGGCCGCGTCCAGGACCGTACGGGCGCAGGGGCCGCCCTGGTCGAGGGAGGAGGAGAACGCCACCATGCCGTAGCGGGAGACGCCGCCGTAGGTCGGCTTGACGCCGACCGTGCCGGTGACGGCCGCGGGCTGGCGGATGGAACCGCCGGTGTCGGTGCCGATGGCCAGCGGCGCCTGGAAGGCGGCGAGCGCGGCGGAGGAACCGCCGCCGGAACCGCCGGGGATCTTGGTGAGGTCCCAGGGGTTGCCGGTCGGCCCGTACGCGCTGTTCTCCGTCGACGACCCCATGGCGAACTCGTCCATGTTGGTCTTGCCGAGGATGACGACGTCGGCGGCCTTGAGCTTCTTGGTGACCGTCGCGTCGTAGGGCGGGAGCCAGCCTTCGAGGATCTTCGAGCCGACGGTCGTGGGGACGCCCTCGGTGGTGAAGATGTCCTTGAGCGCGAGGGGGACCCCGGCCAGCGGGCCGAGCTTCTCCCCCCGGGCGCGCTTCTCGTCCACGGCGCGGGCCTGGGCGAGGGCGCCCTCGCGGTCGACGTGCAGGAAGGCGTGCACCTTCTCGTCGACGGCCTCGATGCGGGCCAGGTGGGCCTCGGTGACCTCTACGGCCGTCAGCTCGCCGGAGGCGATCTTCGCGGCGATCTCGGCCGCGGTGAGCTTGATGATGGGGCTGTCCGTCATGGCGGGTTACTCCTCCCCCAGGATCTGCGGCACCTTGAAACGCTGCTGCTCCTGGGCCGGGGCGCCGGAGAGCGCCTGCGCGGGCGTGAGCGACGGACGGACCTCGTCCGGCCGCATGACGTTGGTCAGCGGGAGCGGGTGCGAGGTCGGGGGTACGTCTTGGTCGGCGACCTCGCTGACGCGGGCGACCGCGCCGATGATGTCGTCC
The DNA here is from genome assembly GCF_018614415.1 of Streptomyces sp. ISL-12. GTDB lineage: Bacteria > Actinomycetota > Actinomycetes > Streptomycetales > Streptomycetaceae > Streptomyces. The sequence goes on along the minus strand of NZ_JAGGOO010000033.1, from coordinate 28,347 downwards.
AGCTGTCCCGCGAAGTGATCGAGCTCTTCGGGCTTCAGCTCCAGACGCGCCAGCCGGGCGAGGTGGGCGACCTCCTCGCGCGTGATGCCAGGCATGCAGCGTTCCTCTGGGGTGAGAGTGGGTGTGTCAGTGTGTGGGTGTGTCGCCCAATCCTATGGGGCGGCGCCCGCTCGCCGTTAAACGGTTTGCCGGTCAGACGGCGAAGAGCAGGCCCGCGCTGACCAGAACGACGATCGCGGTGGCGAAGTGGATGCCGAAGGCCACCGCCCTCGTACCGCCGTGGCGCAGCACGATCAGGGTGTCGCCGAGCGGCGCGAGCGCCACGGCCAGCATGAACCAGGCCTCCGCGGCGGCCCCGGCGAACGCCAGCAGCGCCAGCCCCACCGCACCGAAGGTGGCGTCCCTGACCCCCTTGACGGCCAGGTAGGCGGCGTCGCCGTCCGGCTTGGCGGGCACGCCGTACCCGGCGGCGGCGAGCCGGGGCCGGAGCAGGAAGCGGGCCCCGACGAAGAGGATGAAGAGGTTCAGGACGACGGCCAGGGTGCAGGCGGTCACGGTCATGGCATTACCCCCTTGCTAGCAGCGCTAGATACACGAGCGACACTAGACCTGCCGTTGATAGATTGTCTAGCACTGCTAGACTCGGGTCATGTCGATCCAGACGCGCCGGGAGCGCGAACGAGCGGAGCGGGAGCGGCTGATCGTGGCCGCCGCGCGGGAGCTGGCCGAGGCCGAGGGCTGGGACGCGGTGACCACACGGCGGCTGGCGGCCGAGATCGAGTACAGCCAGCCCGTCCTCTACAGCCACTTCAAGGGCAAGGACGCCATCATGGCGGCGGTCGCGGAGGAGGGGTTCGCGGAACTCGCCGCGGAGCTGCGGGCGGCCCGTGCCGGGGCTCCGGAGGGCCGGGCGGCGCTCGCCGCGGTGGGCGAGGCGTACACGGCGTTCGCGCGGCGCCGGCCCGCCCTGTACGACGCCATGTTCACGCTCACCGTGGGACTGCCGTTCGCCACGCCGGAGGCGCCGGAGGCGCTGCGGGAGGCGTTCGGGGAACTGGCGGGGGCGGTGACGCCGGTCGCGGCCGAGGGCGAGGACCCGGCGCTGCTCACCGAGACCTACTGGGCCGGCCTGCACGGCCTGGTCACCCTGATGCGCAGCGGCCGCCTCCCGGAAGAGGCCCACGACCGCCGACTGGCACTGCTCTGCTCACGCTTCCAGAGGTACGGGGGTGCAGGCGCCCCTTGAGGGGCGCGGAACTGCCGGGGGCCCGGAACCGTGCGACGAGCCCCGGCGGACCGGCACCCGGCGACGGACCGGACCGCCCTACTCCTCCACCGCCGCCGGGAGGACGGCGGCCGGCCGCTGCCATCCCCTCGACCCCCGCGCCCGCAGCCAGGCCGTCGTCTCGTCCGGCGGCATCGCGGCGGCGACCAGCCACCCCTGCACCGCGTCGCAGCCGAGATCCCGCAGCCGCTCCCACGTCTCGTCGTCCTCGACGCCCTCCGCGACGACCAGCAGGCCCAGGGAGTGGGCCAGGTCGACCGTGCACCGCACGATCTCCGCGTCCTCGTTGTCGATGGCCAGCCGGGCCACGAAGGAACGGTCGATCTTCAGCTCGCTGACGGGGAGCTTGCGCAGGTGGACGAGGGAGGAGTACCCGGTGCCGAAGTCGTCCAGGGACATCTTCACCCCGTGCCCGGTCAGCCCGGCCAGGGTGTCGGCGGCGCGCTGCGGGTCCTCCAGGAGGACGTGCTCCGTGATCTCCAGCTGGAGCGCGCCCGCCGGGACGCCGTGCCGGGCGAGGCGCGCGGCGACCAGGCCGGCGAAGCCGGGCGAGTGCACGTCCCGCGGGGAGACGTTGACCGCGACCGGCACGAACAGGCCCTGCGCCCGCCACCGGGCGACCTGGGCGAGTGCCGTCTCCAGCACGTACTCCGTCAGCTGGGGCATCAGCCCCGAGGACTCGGCGATGGCTATGAACTCGTCCGGCGGCACCTTGCCCCGCTCGGGGTGCACCCACCGCACCAGCGCCTCCAGGCCCGCGACCTGACCGTCGAAGCGGACCTTGGGCTGGTAGTGCAGCTCGACCTCCCGGGCGTCCAGAGCGCGGCGCAGGTCGCCGAGGAGGCCGAGGCGGTCCGGGGTGTTGGAGTCCCGTTTGGACTCGTAGACCTCGACGCCCGTACGGTCCCGCTTCGCCTGGTACATCGCCACGTCCGCCCGGCGCAGCAGCCCTTCGGCGTCCAGGCCGTGGTCGGGGAAGACGGCGACCCCGGCGCTGGCCTCCAGGACCAGGGTGAGTCCGTCCAGGTCGAGCGGGGAGCTGAGGGCGCCGACCAGGCCGCGGGCGACCCGGGTCGCGGAGGTGGTGGAGTCGGTGACGGGCAGCAGGACGGCGAACTCGTCGCCGCCGAGCCGCGCGGCCTCCGCCCCGCGCGGCAGCGCCACCCGCAGCCGGTCGGCGATCTGGAGCAGCAGCCGGTCACCGGCCAGGTGCCCGAGGGTGTCGTTGACCGACCGGAAACGGTCGAGGTCGATCAGCATCAGGGCGGTACGGACACCGATCCGCTCGGCGTCGTCCAGCGCGGTCCAGATGCGTTCCTGGAGCCACTGCCGGTTGGGCAGTCCGGTCAGCGGGTCGCGGAGCTGTTCCTCGGCGCGGGCGCGGGCGATCCACAGGGTGGAGTCGAGGGCGATCAGCGGGATCGCGAACAGCGGCAGCAGCACCGGCTGCGCGAAGGCGACGACGCAGATCAGCGGGGCGATGCCGAGCAGGGCGACCGCGACCAGGCCCTGTCTCGCCAGGGCGGTGCGGGCGATGGTGGGCAGGCCCGGGCGCGGAGTGTGCAGGTACCAGAGCAGGGTGCGGGTGACGGCGAGGTAGGCGACGGCGACCAGCACCACCTTGGGCGCCGCGGCGACCGTCCAGGTGCCCGGGTCCCAGGGCGTCTCGACGGACGGGGCGGCGCCGCAGGCGCCCAGCAGGGCGGCGCCGGCGGCGATGCCGAGGATGTCGACCGCGCCGTGCAGCACGCCCTGGCGCCAGCGGCCCCGGCGGGCGACGCCGACCAGGACGACGACGGTGAGGCTGACCATGCCGGCCGGGACCCAGCCGTAGAGCAGCAGCACGGCGAGGGTGAGGGCGGCGCCGGAGCCGGTGCCGCCCCACCAGCGGGCGCGGCCGAGCAGGACGAGGTGGCCGACGACGATGCCGGTCAGCACGGCGAGCGACCAGCCGGCCGCGCCGGACGGGAAGAGCGCGTGCCCGTCGGTGAACGCCCGGTAGAACCCGGCGCCCAGGACGAACCCGGCCGCCGCGACGACCGCCGCGGGCAACGCGGGCCAGGACAGGTGCCGTTCGGCGTCGGTGTCCGGCAGGCCGGAGGCGTGCCCGGTGCCACGGCCGGCCGGTGCGACCCGGGCGGTGCGCCCCTGGCCGCCGCCCTCCTGAGAAGGCCGCCCGGCCCACCGGCTCGCACGCGCCGCGTCCCACAGGCGACGCGGGCGCAGCCGTGAGCCCGGGGCGGCGCTCTCGGTCGGTTCCATTCCCGTCCCTCTCACAGCCGGCGGTGCCCACGCCACGCGGCCCGGTGCCCGAGGGGGCCGCCGACGGTTCCGCGTGAAAAGTCCGTATCCCGGCCCCTTCGGAGCACGGGCAATGCCCCGGCCGCGGCTGGGCACGGCAGGCGCACGTCCCAACAGTAGGCCGCGGAAGGCTTCCACGGGCACCGGTCGTCGACGGTTGCCCGATTGCGCCCTGGCCACCCTTATGCATCTGATATGCGCCGAACGGGTGGCCTTCAACCGCTATTCCTCAGCCGAAAGCGCGACGTCCGAGGCTGCTTCGGGCCCTTGTTCGAGCAGGACGTCGAAGCCGTCCTCGTCGAGCACCGGGACCTTCAGCTGCATCGCCTTGTCGTATTTCGACCCGGGGTTGTCGCCCACGACGACGAACGAGGTCTTCTTCGACACCGAACCGGTCACCTTGGCGCCCCGGCCCTGCAGGGCCTCCTTGGCGCCGTCCCGGGTGTAGCGCTCCAGGGTGCCGGTGACGACGACGGTGAGTCCTTCGAGCGGGCGCGGCCCCTCGTCCTCGCCGGAGGACTGCTCCTCCAGGGGGACGCCGGCCGCCTTCCACTTGCGGACGATCTCGCGGTGCCACTCCTCGGCGAACCACTCCTTGAGGGAGGCGGCGATGATCGGCCCGACCCCGTCGGTGTTGGCCAGCTCCTCCTCACTGGCCTGCTCGATGCGGTCCACGGAGCGGAACTGGCGGGCGAGTTCCTGCGCGGCGACCGGTCCGACGTGCCGGATGGAGAGCCCGTTGAGGAACCGGGCGAGGGGGCGGGTCTTGGCCTCCTCGATGTTCCTCAGCAGGGCGAGGGTGTTCTTCTTCGGCTCGCCCTTCTGGTTGGCGAAGACCGTGACGACCTTCTCCTCACCGGTCTTGGGGTCGCGCTTGGGCAGCCCGCTGTCCGGGTCCAGGACGTACGCCTTGATGGGCAGCAGCTTCTCCACCGTGAGGTCGAACAGGTCGCCCTCGTCGACCAGCGGCGGCTCGGCCGGCTCCAGCGGCTGGGTCAGCGCGGCGGCGGCGACGCCCCCGAAGTGCTCGATGTCCAGGCACTGACGGCCGGCGAGGTAGGTGACGCGCTCGCGCAACTGGGCGGGGCAACTGCGCGCGTTGGGGCAGCGGAGGTCGATGTCGCCCTCCTTCATGGGGCGCAGCGGCGTACCGCACTCGGGGCACTCGGCCGGCATCACGAACTCCCGCTCGCTGCCGTCCCGCAGGTCGGCGACCGGCCCGAGGATCTCCGGGATCACGTCACCGGCCTTGCGCAGCACCACCGTGTCGCCGACGAGGACGCCCTTGGCCTTGACGACCTCCTGGTTGTGCAGCGTGGCGAACTCCACCTCGCTGCCGGCCACCGTCACCGGCTCGACCTGGGCGTAGGGCGTGACCCGGCCGGTGCGGCCGACGCCGACCTTGATGTCGACGAGCTTGGTGTTGACCTCTTCGGGCGCGTACTTGTAGGCGATGGCCCAGCGGGGGGCGCGGGCGGTGGAGCCGAGCCGGCCCTGGAGGCGGATCTCGTCGAGCTTGACGACGACGCCGTCGATCTCGTGCACCACCGAGTGCCGGTTCTCGCCGTAGTAGGCGATGAACTCGTGGACCTCGGCGAGGGTCTCGACCGCCCGGTTGTACGGGGAGGTGGGCAGCCCCCACTCCTTGAGCAGGCCGTACGCCTCGGAGAGGCGGGTCAGGCCCGCGTAGCCCTCCAGGACACCGATGCCGTGGACGACCATGTGCAGCGGGCGGCTCGCGGTGACGCGGGGGTCCTTCTGGCGCAGCGAACCGGCCGCCGCGTTGCGCGGGTTGGCGAAGGGCTTGTCGCCGGCCTCGACCAGACGGGCGTTCAGCTCCTCGAACTTCTCCATCGGGAAGTAGACCTCGCCGCGGATCTCCACGAGGTCGGGGACCTTGTCGCCGGTCAGCCGCTCGGGGATGTCGGCGATGGTGCGGACGTTGGGCGTGATGTCCTCGCCGGTGCGGCCGTCGCCGCGGGTGGCGGCGCGGACCAGGCGGCCGTGCTCGTAGGTGAGGTTGACGGCGAGGCCGTCGACCTTCAGCTCGCACAGGAAGTGGAACTTCTGCTCGCCCAGCTCCTTGTGGAGGCGCTCGGCCCAGGCGGTCAGCTCCTCCTCGTTGAACGTGTTGTCCAGGGAGAGCATGCGCGAGCGGTGCTCTACGGCGGTGAACTCCGTCTCGTAGGAGCCGGCGACCTTCTGGGTCGGCGACTGCGGGGTGCGCAGCGGCGGGTACTCCTCCTCCAGCGCCTCCAGGTCGCGCAGCAGCCGGTCGAAGTCCGCGTCGCTGATGACGGGGGCGTCCTTCACGTAGTACCGGAAGCGGTGCTCCTCGATCCGCTCAGCGAGCTGAACGTGCTTCTCCCGTGCCTCGGCGGGCACGTTCGTCGTCTCCGCCTGCTTGTCGCCGGCCACCGTGTATGTCCTCCCGTTACTCTGGGTTGTCCGCGAGGGATCTCGCCGCCCGGACGCAGTGGGCGAGGGCCCGCCGCGCGTACTCGGGGGACGCGCCCGCGAGTCCGCACGCCGGAGTCACCGTGACCGCGTCCGTGAGAAGCCCCGGACGCAGCCCCAGCCTGCGCCACAGCGTCCTGACACCCGAAACGCTACCGGCAGGGTCTGACAACGGGCCCCCGGCGGACGGCACGACACCGGCGAACAGCCGCGTCCCGCCCTCCACGGCCTCTCCGATCACCTCGTCGTCACGCTCGGTGAGCAGGGAGAAGTCGAACGAGACGCCCGCGACGCCGGCCCGGCGCAGCAGGGCGAACGGAACGTCGGGCGCGCACGAGTGGACCACGACCGGGCCGTCCCCGTGCACCCCGGCGACGTCGCGGAGGGCCGCCTCGACGACCTGCCGGTCGGGGGCCCGGTGGGTGCGGTAGCCGCTGGCGGTCCGCACCTGGCCGCGCAGTACGGCGGTGAGGGACGGCTCGTCGAGCTGGAGCACGAGGGTGGCGCCGGGGACGCGGCGGGCGACCTCCGCGAGGTGCTCGCGCAGCCCCTCGGCGAGGGAGGCGGCGAGGTCCCGGCAGGCCCCGGCGTCGCTCAGTACCGCCTCGCCGCCCCGCAGCTCCAGCGCGGCGGCCAGCGTCCACGGGCCCACGACCTGCACCTTCAGCGGGCCCTCGTACCCCTGGGTGAACTCCTCCAGGGCGTCGAGGTCCTCCCGCAGCCAGGACCGGGCCCGCTTGGTGTCCCGGCCCGGCCGGTCGCCGAGCCGCCAGCCGCTGGGCTCCACGCGCGCGTACAGCTCGACGAGCATCCCGGCGGTGCGCCCGATCATGTCGGCGCCGGGCCCGCGGGCGGGCAGCTCGGGCAGGAACGGGAAGTTCTCGAAGGTGCCGGTGACGGTCTTGACGGCCTCGCGCGCGTCCTGCCCCGGCAGGGACCCGACGCCGGTGGCCGCACCGAACCTGATCTGGCTGTTGTCGCTCACCCCGGCAGCCTACGGAACGTACGGCGCCCCGCTCACCGCCCGGGGCGCACCGTCAGGTCGTTGACCTCGGCGTCCCTGGGCAGGTCCAGGGCCATCACGATCGTCGTGGCGACCGACTCGGGGTCGATCCAGCGCGCCGGGTCGTACTCCTTGCCCTCCTGCTGGTGCACCTTGGCCTGCATGGGGCTCGCCGTGCGGCCCGGGTAGACGGAGGTGACCCTGACCCCGTTGCCGTGCTCCTCGTGGCGCAGGGAGTCGGCGAGGGCCTTCAGGCCGTGCTTGGAGGCGGCGTACGCGGCCCACTCGGCGTGGGCGTTGAGCCCCGAGCCGGAGTTCACGAAGATCACGTGCCCCTGGGCGGCGCGCAGCTGCGGCAGCATCAGGCGGGTCAGCTCGGCGGGCGCGACGAGATTGACGTTGAGCTGGTGGCGCCAGGACTTCGGGGTCAGCTCCCCGACCGGGCCGAGGTCGACGACGCCGGCGATGTGCAGCAGGGAGTCGACCCGGTCCGGCAGCGACTGGTGGGACAGGGCCCAGGAGAGCTTGTCGGGGTCCGCCAGGTCGCCGACCAGGGTGCGGGCGCCCGGGTACCCGGCGGCCAGTTCCTTGGCGCGGCCCGCGTCACGCGCGTGCAGCACGATCTCGTCCCCGCGCGCGTGCAGACGGCGGGCGACGGCCGCGCCGATGCCGGAGCCGGCTCCGGTGATCACATGTGTAGCCATGCCGCCATGCTCGCATCACCACCGGACCGTTCCGTGCCCCGGCCGGCTCAGGCGACGCCCCGGCTCTCCTCCAGGTAGGCCAGCGCGCCGACCGGCTCCTCGGCGAAGAACACCAGCTCGCCCAGGGGGCGCGGCAGGAACCCCTCGTCCTCCATCCGGCGGAACTGCTCCTTGAGTCCGTCGTAGAAGCCCGCGGTGTTGAGCAGGACGACCGGCTTGTCGGTGTGCCCGTGCTTCTTCAGCTCCAGGATCTCGGTCGCCTCGTCGAGCGTCCCGGTACCGCCCACCATGATCACCACGGCGTCGGCCTTCTCCAGCAGCAGCCGCTTCCGCTCGGCCAGGTCCCGGGCGACGATCATCTCCTCGACGCCCTCGCGCGCCTTGGCCGCCAGGAACTCCACGGAGACCCCGCACAGCCGCCCGCCGGCCTCCTGCACCCCATCGGCGACCACCTTCATCAGCCCGACGTCCGAGCCGCCCCACACCAGCGTGTGCCCGCCCTTGCCGAGCAGGGTGGCGAACTCCTTGGCGGGGCGTGTGTAGCGCTCGTCGAGGTCGGCGGCGGAGAGGAAGACGCAGATGTTCATGGGGCAACGGTACGGCGCCGTCCCAGCGGGGAAGAAGTCGGTTTCGCGGCGCGCTGTCACCAAGGACACCGCCCATCGAGGAGGACGATCGTGACCACCGGACACCGCATCACCGTGGAGCCCAGTGACCGGCACGTGCGCGTGACGCGCGACGGACAGGTCCTGGCGGAGAGCGACGAGGCCCTGCTGCTGCGGGAGACGGGCTGCCCCGACCGCTACTACATCCCCTCACTGGACGTACGCGTGGACCTGCTGACCCCGTCCCGCACGACCACCCACTGCCCGTTCAAGGGCGACGCCGTCTACTGGTCGCTGCCGGACGCCCCGGACTCCGTCTGGGCGTATCCGGACCCCAAGGAGGAGGTACAGCAGATCAAGGATCACCTGTGCTTCTACGACGTGGAGGTGTCGTGACCGGTTGACCGCGCGCCGTAGGGCAACCTGCACAGGCATGGAGAAGACACAGTCACGCGACGGCACCCCGCTCGCCCACACCCGCACCGGGACGGGTCCCGCGCTCGTCCTGGTCAGCGGCGCCCTGTCGACGGGCGCCACGCTCGCGCCGCTGGCCGCCGCGCTCTCGGACCGCTTCGAGGTCCTGGTGTACGACCGCCGGGGCCGCGGCGAGAGCGGCGACACGCCGCCCTACGCCGTCGACCGCGAGGTCGAGGACCTGGCGGCGCTGGTCGGGACGCTGGGCGACGAGGCGTGCCTGTACGGCATCTCGTCCGGCGGCGCGCTGGCCCTGCGGGCGGCGGCGAGCGGGCTGCCGGTGCGGCGGCTGGCGGTCTACGAGGTGCCGTACGCGATGGACGACGCCGCCGTGGCGGCCCGCGCGGAGTACACCGGGCGGCTGACTCAGGCGCTGCGCGGCGGCCGGCGCGGGGACGCGGTGGAGCTTTTCCTGCGCCTCACCGGCCTGGGCGAGGACGTCATCGGCAGGGCCCGCCAGTCCCCCATGTGGGCGGGCCTGGAGTCGGTCGCGCCGAGCCTGGCGTACGACGACGCGGTACTGGGCGACGGGCGTCCACCGCGCGAGGCTTTGGCCGGAATCAGCGTGCCGGTGCTGGCCCTGGCGGGCGGCGCGGGCACGGCGTCGATGCGCGCGGCGGCCCGGGAGATCGCGGAGACGGTGCCTGCCGGCCGGTACGGCGAGCTGGAGGGTCAGAGCCACATGGTGGAACCGGGGGTGCTGGCGCCGGTGCTGGCGGAGTTCTTCGCGGGGAACTGAGCGCCCCCGGGCCTCCCGGCGGTCGGGCGGGGCGGCGTCGCCACCCGCGCCGCGTCCAGGAGGCCGGGCCTCCTCCGCCGAGCACCGGCTCGCACCGGATCAGACCGACGCCGTCGCCCGCGCGGTCGAGGCGATCGTCGCCGAGCCCACCACGCGCGTGCCGTCGTACAGGACGATCGCCTGGCCGGGGGCGACGCCGCGGACCGGCTGCTCGAAGACGACCTCCAACTCGCCGTCGATCACCTCCGCGCGGACCGGGGTCTCCTCGCCGTGGGCGCGGAGCTGGGCCGTGTAGGTGCCGGGCCCGGAAGGGGCGGCGCCGCACCAGCGGGGCTTGATCGCGCGCAGGGCGTTGACGTCCAGGGCGTCGGCGGGGCCGACCGTCACCGTGTTGGTCACCGGGGAGATGTCCAGGACGTAGCGCGGCTTGCCGTCGGGGGCGGGGGTGCCGATGCGCAGGCCCTTGCGCTGGCCGATGGTGTAGCCGTACGCGCCCTCGTGGGTGCCCAGCTTGTTGCCCGCCTCGTCGACGATGTCGCCCTCGGCGCGGCCGAGGCGGTCGGCGAGGAAGCCCTGGGTGTCGCCGTCGGCGATGAAGCAGATGTCGTGCGAGTCGGGCTTCTTGGCGACGGCGAGGCCCCGCCGCTCGGCCTCCGCGCGGATCTCCTCCTTGGTGGTGACCGTGTCGCCGAGCGGGAACATCGCGTGCGCGAGCTGGCGGTCGTCCAGGACGCCGAGGACGTAGGACTGGTCCTTGGCCAGGTCGGAGGCGCGGTGCAGTTCGCGGGTGCCGTCCTCCTTGACGACGACCTGGGCGTAGTGGCCGGTGCAGACCGCGTCGAAGCCCAGGGCGAGGGCCTTGTCGAGGAGCGCGGCGAACTTGATCTTCTCGTTGCAGCGCAGGCAGGGGTTGGGGGTGCGGCCGGCCTCGTACTCGGCGACGAAGTCCTCGACGACGTCCTCGCGGAAGCGGTCGGCGAGGTCCCACACGTAGAAGGGGATGCCGATGACGTCCGCGGCGCGGCGGGCGTCGCGGGAGTCCTCGATGGTGCAGCAGCCCCGCGCGCCCGTGCGGAAGGATTGGGGGTTGGCGGAGAGCGCGAGGTGGACGCCGGTCACGTCGTGCCCGGCCTCGGCGGCGCGGGCGGCGGCGACCGCGGAGTCGACTCCGCCGGACATGGCGGCGAGGACACGGAGAGGGCGGCGGGTGCGCTGCGGGGTGTCGTCAGTCATAACTCCTCCAGGGTACGGGGGTCCGGGAACCGGAACGCGCGGATATGCGTTCTCGATCACATGGAGGCGAACAGCCGATCCCCCGACGGATCGCCCAGCGGATCACCCAAGGACACCGACCGGCGCATCGGCAGGCGCGCGCTGATCGTCGGCGGCGCGGTGACGGCCGTGGGCGCGGCCGTGCTGGCCCGCGACGAGCTGGGCCGGCTGTGGTGGCGGGTGCCGGGCGTGGACAGACCCCGCGACGACGGGGTGGTCGACTACAAGGGCGCGCGGTGGGTGGCGGCGGCGGACGCGAACTGGCGGCGCGCGGACCGGCCCGAGGACTACCCCATAGACATGGTGATCATCCATGTCACGCAGGGCAGTTTCGACGGCGCGGTCAGCGCCTTCCAGAACCCGGACCACCAGGCCGCCTCGCACTACATCGTGGGGCAGGACGGACGGATCACCCAGATGATCCGCGAGCTGGACGTGGCGTACCACGCGGGCAACCGCGAGTACAACGAACGCAGCGTCGGCATCGAGCACGCCGGGTTCGTGGACCGGCCGCAGGACTTCACGGACGAGATGTACGAGGCGTCGGCGCGGCTGACGGCCGGGGTCTGCGCGCGGTACGAGATACCCGTGGACCGGGAGCACATCATCGGGCACGTGGAGGTGCCGGGGACCGACCACACCGATCCGGGGCCGCACTGGGACTGGGACCGGTACATGAAGCTGGTGCGGCGGGCGACGACGGCGCTGCCCTCGGACACGCCCTCCCCCTCGGCCTCCGCCGCCTCCGCGTCGAGGGGCGGACCGGGCGACTCCGCCGTCTGAGCCCCCTGAGCCGCCCGAGGCCCTACGTCAGTCCGGCCGCCCGTGCCCGTTCCACCGCCGGGCCGATCGCCTGGGCGACCGCCTCGACGTCGGCCTCGGTGGAGGTGTGGCCGAGCGAGAAGCGCAGGGTGCCGCGGGCCAGGCCGGGGTCGGTGCCGGTGGCCAGCAGGACGTGGCTGGGCTGGGCGACGCCGGCGGTGCAGGCGGAGCCGGTGGAGCACTCGATGCCCTGGGCGTCGAGGAGGAGGAGCAGGGAGTCGCCTTCGCAGCCCGGGAAGGTGAAGTGGGCGTTGGCGGGCAGCCGGTCCACGGGGTCGCCGCCGAGGATCGCGTCCGGGACCGCCTTGCGCACCGCCTCGACCAGGCTGTCGCGCAGGGCGCCGATCTCGCGGGCGAACCACTCGCGCCGCTCGGCGGCGAGCCGCCCGGCGACCGCGAAGGAGGCGACGGCGGGGACGTCGAGGGTGCCGGAGCGGACGTGGCGTTCCTGGCCGCCGCCGTGCAGCACGGGGACCGGGGTGTGCTCGCGGCCCAGCAGCAGCGCGCCGATGCCGTAGGGGCCGCCGATCTTGTGGCCGGAGACGGTCATCGCGGCCAGCCCGGAGGCGGCGAAGTCGACCGGGAGCTGACCGAACGCCTGCACCGCGTCGGCGTGCAGCGGTACGCCGAACTCGGCGGCGACGTCGGCGAGTTCACGGACCGGCAGCACCGTACCGATCTCGTTGTTGGCCCACATGACGGTGGCCAGGGCCACGTCGGCGGGGTCGCGGGCGATGGCCTCGCGCAGCGCCTCGGGGTGGACGCGGCCGTGCGCGTCGACCGGGAGGTACTCGACGGTGGCGCCCTCGTGCTCGCCGAGCCAGTGCACGGCGTCCAGGACGGCGTGGTGCTCCACGGGGCTGGCCAGGACCCGGGTGCGGGCCGGGTCGGCGTCGCGGCGCGCCCAGTACAGGCCCTTGACGGCGAGGTTGTCGGCCTCGGTGCCGCCGGAGGTGAACACCACCTCGCTGGGGCGGGCGCCCAACGCCTCGGCGAGGGTCTCCCGGGCCTCCTCGACGGTGCGCCGGGCGCGGCGGCCGGACGCGTGCAGGGAGGAGGCGTTGCCGGTGACGCCGAGGTGCGCGGCGAGTGCCTCGACCGCCTCGGGAAGCATCGGGGTGGTCGCGGCGTGGTCGAGGTAAGCCATGGTGACGCCGATTCTACGGGGCGTCCCCGGCCGGGCTCAGATCAAGGTCGGTCTGCTGGCGGAGCGGCTCACAGGCTCCAGGAAATGGTCTGGTCGGCTTGGACGAGCGCCGCCAGGACGACCAGGTCGGCGATGCCCAGGCCGAGGCCCAGCAGCGCCCGGCCGCGGCGGGCCGTGCCGCGCCACAGGGCGGCGCCGGCCAGCGCGATGGCGACCGGCCCCAGGACGACGTTGAGGACCAGCAGGCCGAGCAGGCCCAGGACGAAGGAGGCGACGGCCATGCCGTCCGCGTCCTGGAACCCGGTGCGGCGGGTGGCCGTGGCCGGTGCGGTGAGTCGCACGATGATCTCCCTCTGATGGTTCCGTGGTCCGTGCGTCAGTGGGCGGAGGTGCTCCGGCGGCGGTGCCGCTCGCGGAGCGCGAAGACGCCGAGCCAGACGGCGATGACGGCGGCGGCGACGGCGGAGAGGCCCAGCGGCGCGTGGGCGACGGTGCCCAGCACGAGGCCGAACAGCAGAAGCGCGGCGACGAGGAACAGCATGAGGTCGACTCCCCCAACATTCGGTGAACGGTTGTAGTAACACTTGTCCACTGAGTTCCCAGTCTAGCGCGCGGGACGACTTTCCAATTCTGGAGAACAGTTGTTAACTACATGGCATGAGTCACACCCTCGGCGTCCGGCAGGCCCAGAAGCAGCGGACCCGGCAGGCGCTGCTGGACGCGGCGCTCGAACTGCTGGAGGAACAGAGCCTGAGCAGCCTGGGGCTGCGTGAGGTCACCCGCGCCGTGGGCGTGGCGCCGACCGCCTTCTACCGGCACTTCCGTTCCACGGCCGACCTCGGCGTCGCGCTGGTCGAGGAGGCGCTGGGCAGCCTGCACCCGATGATCCGCACGACGCTGTCCCCGGAGGGGGACCGCGAGGAACGCATCGCCCGCGCCGTCGAGCTGATCGCCCGCCACGTGCGCGAGCACCCCTCCCACGTGCGCTTCATCGCCCGCGAACGCCACGGCGGGGTGCAGCCGGTGCGGGAGGCGATACGGGAGCAACTCGCCCGGTTCGTCGGGGAGGTGAAGGCCGAACTGGCCACGGACCCGGAGTCGGCGGGCTGGCACGACGACGACCTGCTGATGCTCGCGGGCCTCTACGTCGACCAGATGCTGAGCACGGCCTCGCTCTTCCTGGACGCGGCACAGGCCCCGGCCGAGGAACACGAACGCCTCCGCCGGCTGGCCTCCCGCCGGCTGCGGCTGATCGGCCTCGGCCGCGAGCACTGGACGGACTGAGCCGGCTCAGCCTTGCTGCGCCTGTCCGCCGCCGGGACCCCCGCAGCCTCCGCCCGGGCCACCACCGGGCGTCCCCGAAGGGCCGCCCGACGGCATACCGGACGGCATCCCCGAGGCCCCGCCGGACGGCGCACCGGACGGCACCCCCGACGGCCGCCCCGAAGGCACGCCGCTCGGCACGCCCGACGGCATCCCCGACGGCGTCGGGCACTCCTGCCCGGAGGTGCCGCCACCCGAGGACGACGAGTCGTCACCCGAGCCGCAGGCGGTCAGCGCCAGCGGGGACAGGGCCAGCAGGGCCACGACGGGGACGAGACGCGCACGCTTCATGAGAAGACGCTCCACAGTCGATGAGTAACTCCTGAGGACGTCACTCGACCAACGGCGGTTGGGACTGAGTCGGGGCCGCACTGTCGCCCGCCTGTGCGCGCGGCAAAGGGCACGCAAAGACGAGCAGCACGAGCAGCACAGCAGTACGAGCCGTATGGCCGTACGACCGTACGACCGTACGAGCAAGGATCAGCCGAGCTTCACCCGCGCCAGCTGCCGCGACTGCGCCACCAACCGGCCCGCGCTGTCCCAGACCTCGGCGTCCTCCTCCAGGAAGCCGCCGGCGAGGTTGCGGGTGGTGACGGACACGCGCAGCGGGCCCGGTGCCGGGCGGCACCGTACGTGGACGGTGAGTTCGACCGTGGGCACCCAGCCGGACAGGCCCATCTCGAAGGCGGTCGGCGGCAGCGCGTCGACCGCGAGGAGCAGCGCGAAGGGGTCGGCGTCGCGGCCGTCGGCGAGCGCGAACCAGGCCCGCATCTCGCCCTTGCCCGAGGGCTGTCCGAGCGCCCAGCCCAGCGTGGCCGGGTCCAGCTTGAGCAGCAGCCGGTCGGCGAAGGCCGAACCGCCGGAGACCGGCGCGGGCCCGTCCTCCGGGCCGAAGCACTGGTCGAGCGGCGGCATCGCGGGCGGCTCGGCCGAGGTGCGGACGTCGTCGGGCAGGGCGCCCAGGTCGCCGTAGGAGGCGAGGACGCGGATGCGTTCGACCTCGTTGCCCTCCTCGTCGTACTGGAAGAGGGACGCCTGGCCGGTGGAGAGGGTGCGGCCGGTGCGTATGGTCTCGGTGCGGACGAGGGCCGGGCCGGGGCGGGACGCGGTCAGGTAGTGCGCCGAGACGGTGAACGGGTCGGGGTGCGGCAGGGCGTCGGCGAGCGCGCGGCCCAGGACCGCCAGCAGGAAACCGCCGTTCACCACGCCGAAGATGGTCCAGTCGGCGGAGAGGTCGATGGCGTAGACGCCGGGTTCGCGCGGGGTCAGGGCGGTGTCCCGGTCGAACTCGCTGTCGCCGAGGGTGGCCCGTACGGCCGCTGCGGAGGCTGCTTCTGGCATGGCTGCACGGTACAACAGGAGAATACTAAGCGGTAGCTTTTTGCGACGGACGGCGGTTACTCCGCCTCCAGCACCGTCGACCGCCGGTTCCAGGCCCTCGGTGCCCGCCAGTGGAACCGCATCGCGCACAGCCGCAGCACGAAGGCGGTGACCACCGCGAGGGTGGTGGTGAGCGGGGTGAGGACGTCGAAGCGGATGCACAGGGCGGCCATCGTGGCGCCGACGGTCGCGGGCACGGCGTACAGGTCGCGGTCCCAGCGCAGCAGGGACGGCACCTCGTTGGCGAGCACGTCCCGCAGCACACCGCCGCCGACCGCGGTCGCCAGGCCGAGGCAGGCGGAGGCGGTCAGCCCCAGGCCGTAGTCGTACGCCTTGGTGGTGCCGGCCACGCAGAACAGGCCGAGCCCGGCCGCGTCGAAGACGTTGACGCCGGTCTGGAGGCGCTCGACGTGCGGGTGGAGGAAGAAGACCAGCGCGGTGGCGAGCAGCGGGGTGACGAAGTACCCCAGGTCGGTGAAGGCGGCGGGCGGTACGGCGCCGATGACCAGGTCCCGGAAGAGTCCGCCGCCGAGCGCGGTGACCTCGGCGAGGACGGCGATGCCGAACACGTCGAAGTTCTTGCGGACGGCCAGCAGCGCGCCGGAGATGGCGAAGACGAAGATGCCGATCAGATCGAGCGTGTGCTGGACGGACGGGGTGAACAGTTGCTGGTACACCCGGTCATTCTCACCCGCGGGCGAGCCCCCGCCTTGCGAACGAAGGCGGGGGCTCGCTGGGCAGACCGTGACGGCAACCGTGCGCTCCAGCCGGTGGACTACTTCTCCTCGGCGGCCTTGTTCTCCGTCTGCTCTTCCGTCGCCGCCTCGGACGCCACCTCCGCCGCCACCGCCGCCGAGGTCGCCGCCGACGCCGCGAGCGCCTCCTCCGACACCAGCTCCGCCGCCTCCTTGGCGTCGGAGAGCAGGACGACGTCCTGCGGGGCCTGGTCGGCGAAGTTCTCCGGGTGGTGGCAGGCCACCTGCTGTCCCGGCCGCAGTTCCTTCAGCGGCGGCTCGGTGGTCTTGCACACCTCCGTCGCCTTCCAGCACCGGGTGTGGAAGCGGCAGCCGCTCGGCGGCGAGATCGGCGAGGGCACGTCGCCCTTGAGCAGGATGCGCTCGCTCTGGGCACCGCGGCGCGCGGGGTCCGGGATCGGCACCGCCGACATCAGCGCCTTGGTGTACGGGTGCATCGGCGTCTTGTAGAGCAGGTCGCGGTCGGCCAGCTCGACGATCTTGCCGAGGTACATCACCGCGATCCGGTCCGAGACGTGCCGGACGACGGAGAGGTCGTGCGCGATGATCACGTACGTCAGGCCCAGCTCCTGCTGGAGGTCGTCGAGCAGGTTGACGACCTGGGCCTGGATGGAGACGTCCAGCGCGGAGACCGGCTCGTCGGCCACGACCAGCTTGGGCTTCAGGGCGAGCGCGCGGGCGATGCCGATGCGCTGGCGCTGGCCGCCGGAGAACTCGTGCGGGTAGCGGTTGTAGTGCTCGGGGCTGAGCCCGACCACCGACAGCAGCCGCTGCACCTCCTTCTTGACGCCGCCCTCGGGCTCGACGCCCTGGAGCTTGAAGGGGGCGCTGACGATGGTGCCGATGGTGTGGCGCGGGTTCAGCGACGAGTACGGGTCCTGGAAGATCATCTGCACGTCGCGGCGCAGCGGGCGCATCCCGCCGACCCCGAGGTGGGTGATGTCCTTGCCCTCGAACTCGACCTTGCCCGCGGTCGGTTCCAGCAGCCGGGTGATCAGCCGGCCCATGGTCGACTTGCCGCAGCCGGACTCGCCCACGACGCCGAGGGTCTCACCGGAGCGGACCTCGAAGTCGAGGCCGTCGACCGCGTGCACCGCGCCGACCTGCCGCTGGAGCAGCCCCTTCTTGATCGGGAA
Source organism: Streptomyces sp. ISL-12 (assembly GCF_018614415.1). Taxonomy (GTDB): domain Bacteria; phylum Actinomycetota; class Actinomycetes; order Streptomycetales; family Streptomycetaceae; genus Streptomyces. The sequence continues at coordinate 10,944 of NZ_JAGGOO010000033.1, read as the reverse complement.
GTGCTTCTCCAGCCCGCTCACCTTCAGCAGCACCTCGCCGGGGGCGGCGTCCTTGGTGATCACGGTGCCTTCGCTCTGCGCGGGGATGCTCACCGGTGTGTCCTCTGCCTTGTCACTCACAGCTTCGGCGCAATCTCTTCGGTCCAGATACGCTCCCGCTGCTCCTGCGACATGTGGCAGGCGGCCCAGTGCTTGCTGCCGACCTCGGTCAGCTCGGGCCGGACCGTGCGGGTGATGTCGTCCTTGGGCACGTCGGCGTACGGGCAGCGCGGGTTGAAGGCGCAGCCGGACGGGATGTTGATGAGCGAGGGCGGCGAGCCCTTGACCGGGATCAGCCGCTCCTGCTGCTCGCGGTCGAGCCGCGGCATCGAGCCGAGCAGGCCCCAGGTGTAGGGGTGGCGGGGCTCGTAGAAGACCTTCTCGGCCGGGCCGCGCTCCACGCACCGGCCGCCGTACATCACCAGCAGGTCGTCGGCGAGTTCGGCGACGACGCCCAGGTCGTGGGTGATGATGATGACCGCGGAGCCGAACTCCTTCTGCAGGTCCCGGATCAGGTCCAGGATCTGCGCCTGGACGGTGACGTCCAGGGCGGTGGTCGGCTCGTCGGCGATCAGCAGCTCGGGGTTGTTGACCAGCGACATCGCGATCATCGCGCGCTGGCGCATACCGCCGGAGAACTCGTGCGGGTAGCTGTCCACCCGCTTGTCGGGCTGCGGGATGCCGACCCGGTCGAGCATCTCCACGGCGCGGCGCCTGGCGGTCTTCTTGTCCACGGGGTGGTGGACGCGGTACGCCTCCACGATCTGCTGGCCGATCGTGTAGTACGGGTGCAGCGCGGACAGCGGGTCCTGGAAGATCATCGCCATCTGCCGGCCGCGCAGCTTGCGCACCTCGTCCGGGTCGGAGGAGAGCAGCTCGGTGCCGTCGAGCCAGATCTCGCCGGACAGCCGCGCCTTGCGCTTGCCGTACTGGCCGGCGGTGTGCAGGCCCATGATGCCCAGCGAGGTGACCGACTTGCCGGAGCCGGACTCGCCGACGATGCCGAGGGTCTTGCCCTTCTCCAGCTGGAAGCTGAGCCCGTCGACGGACTTGACCAGGCCGTCGTCGGTCGGGAAGTGCACCTTCAGGTCGCGTACTTCGAGGAAGGCGGTCGGCGCGGGAGAGGTGCCGGTGGGCTCGCCCACCGCGGCTCCGCTCTTGCTGAGGTCGGTCATGCGAGCCTCACTCGGGGGTCGATCACGGCGTACAGGACGTCCACCACGAGGTTGGCGATGAGCACCGCGAGAGAAGTGATCAGGGTGACGCCCAGGATGACGGGCAGGTCCTGGTTGCGGATGGCGGCCAGCACCGCCTGGCCGAGACCGGGCAGGTTGAACGTGGTCTCGGTGAGGATGGCGCCGCCGATGAGGGCGCCGAGGTCCATGCCCAGCATGGTGAGGATCGGCGTCAGCGTGGAGCGCATGGCGTGCTTGCCGATGACGGTCTGCTCCCGCAGGCCCTTGGCGCGGGCGGTGCGGATGTAGTCCTCGCCGAGGATCTCCAGCATGGTGGCGCGGGTGATCCGGGCGTACATCGCGGCGTAGAGGAACGCCAGGGTGATCCACGGCAGGATGAGGCCGCCGAACCAGCCGGTGAAGCTGTCCGCCAGGGGCACGTACCGGGCGTCGAGCCAGTCGAGCCCGAACGCGAAGACCGCCAGGCTGGCCATGCCGGTGAAGTAGACGGGCAGGGAGACGCCCGCCAGGGCCACGACCATCGCGCCGCGGTCCCAGAAGCTGCCCCGCTTCAGCGCGGAGAGCACACCGGCCGCCAGGCCGAAGATCAGCCACAGCACGGCCGCGCCGAGCGCCAGCGCCAGGGTCACCGGGAAGCGGTCGGTCAGCACCGGCCAGATGGCCTGTTCGCTGCGGAAGGAGTACCCGAAGCAGGGGGCGGCGCAGTGGGTGACGTCGCCGCCGCCCGCGTAGGTGCGGCCCACGAAGATGCCCTTGAAGAACTCCCAGACCTGGGAGTAGATCGGGTCGCTCAGGCCCAGCTTCTGCCGCACCGCCTCGACGGCGGCCGGGTCGGCCTGCTTGCCCACGAAGCTCGAGGCGATGTCGACGCCCGCCCACTTGGGGACGAGGAAGAAGATGCCGAAGACCACCAGGATGATGACCACCAGCATCACTGCGGCGGCGAACAGCCGCCTGATGAGGTAAGCGAGCACAGCGTGCGGCCCGCCGCGGTACCGCGGGCCCCGGAGATTGTCCGGGGCCCGCGGTCACGCCGCGCCGGCCTTCACCTGCCTTTCGTGCCGTACGGCGGGTGTTTACCGGTTACTTCGTGGACTTCAGGCCGAGGTTGACGAAGTCGTACATACCGCTGTAGCCGTCGGAGGTGTACACGTTCGCCAGGCGGCTGGAGCGCCAGTTGACGAACTTCTCGAAGACGAACGGCAGGTAGTACGCGCCCTCCATCACCTTGTGGTTGATCTCCGTGGCGATCTTGGCCTTGCCGGCGTCGTCCAGCGTGTCGACGTAGTCGTCGAACAGGCCGTCGATCTCCTTGTCCTTGATGAGCGCGTAGTTGTTGTTACCGCTCTCCAGGATGTAGTCGCTGTCCCACAGCGGCAGACCGTAGCCCTGGACGGACGGGAAGTCCGGGCCCCAGCCCATGATGATGATGCCGTAGTTCTTCTTCTTGACGTTCGAGGGGCTGCCGATGATGCCGGCGGTCTGCGAACCGTCGTACTGGTCGATCTCGGCGGTGATGCCGATCTTCTTCAGCGACGCCTGGAGCGACTGGGCGGTGGCCACCTCGACCGGCTTGTTGTTGCGGACCGCGATGGTGGTCTTGAAGCCGTTGGGCTGGCCGCAGGCCTTCAGCGCCGCCTTGGCCTCCTCGACGTTGCCCTTCTTGTTGTCGCCGGCGAGCTTGTACGGGTCGTACTTCTGGCCCTCGGCGCCCGGGACGGACGGCGGCAGCATGTTGGTGCCGATGTCGCCGCCGGCGATCGGGCCGCCGCGCGCGGTCTGCAGCGAGACGTGGTCGGCGCCGAGGATGACGGCCTTGCGGCACTCCAGCTTGTCGAACGGCGCCACGCTCTGCGGGAAGACCGCGTAGCGGATGTAGCCGGAGACCGGGTTGTCCAGGTTGTCCTTGTACTCCTTCAGCGCCGTGGTACGGCCCTGGGGAGACATGCCGGTCTGGTTGATGTCCAGGTCGATGTCGCCGTTGAGCAGGCGCTGGTCGAGCTGGTTGGCGTCGGAGAAGAACTCGACGGTGATCTTGTCCGGGTAGGCCTTGCGGACCGGGTCGGAGTCCTGCTTCCACTCCGTGTTGCGGACCAGGGTGAGTTCCTTGCCCGGGGTGTAGGACTCGAACTTGTACGGGCCGGAGGAGAACGGGTGCAGGCCGTACTTGGACTTGGTGTCCTTGTCCTGGCGGACCGGGGAGGCGGAGGTGAGCGCCAGCATCTCCTCGAAGTCCGAGTTGGCCTTCGGCAGCTTGAAGACGATGGTCTTGTCGTCCGGCGTCTCGATCGCCTTCAGACCCAGCTTGTCCTTGGACTTGTCCTTGTACGGGCCCTCGTACTCGTCCTTGGGGTCGAGCACCTCCTTGAGGTACGTCGGACCGCCGGACAGCACGTCCTGCGCCCAGACGCGCTCGATGCCGTACTTGACGTCCTGGGACGTGATCGGCTTGCCGTCCTCCCAGGTGATGCCGTCACGCAGGGTGTACTTGTACGTCTTGCCGTCGTCGGAGACCTCGGCGGTCGAGGTGGCGAGGTCCGGGGTGATCTCGGCGCCCGCCGAACCCGGCTCCGTCTTGTTCGTGACGAGCTGACGGCTGTAGTAGCGGGAGAAGTTCCACATGAAGCCGTAGTAGCCGCGCGTGGTGTCCCAGGAGTCGGCGTCCTGGGCGCCGCCGAACTTCAGCGTGCCGCCCTTCTTGGCCAGCGACGCCTGGGCGACCTTGTTGTTCGCGGCGTCGAAGCCGGCCGCGCCGTTCTTCGATCCCCCGTCGCTGTCACCGCCGCCGCACGCCGCCGTGGTCAGCAGCGCGGCGACCACTGCGGCAGCGGCCAGAGCCTGCTTACGCCGCCCTGAGGTGCGTTGGGTAGTCACGATCTCGGATCCTCCGGATTAGATGAGAGACCCCGTGCAGGTGCCACGGGACGCTTGTGCGTGCGGGTGTTCAGCGGGAGCCCTTCGGGTCCAGCGCGTCACGCACGCCGTCGCCGAAGAGGTTGAAGGCGAGCACGGTGATGAAGATCGCCACGCCGGGGACCACCATGTACATGGGGTCCGACTCGTAGTACTCGATCGCGCTCGACAGCATCTGCCCCCACGATGCCGTGGGCGGCTTGACACCCACTCCCAGGAAGCTGAGGGCCGCCTCGGTGAGGATGTTGGTGGGGATCATCATCGTCGTGTAGACGATGATCGGCGCGACCAGGTTGGGCAGCAGTTCCTTGAACAGGATGTACAGCTGCCCCGCGCCCAGGGAACGGGCGGCCTCGACGTACTCGCGCTCACGCATCGAGAGCGTCTGGCCGCGCACCACGCGTCCGATGTACGGCCAGCCGAAGAAGCCGATGACCAGGATCATCACGAAGACGCGCACGCCGGTTCCGTGCAGGCCCAGCATGTCGTTGGGCATCACCGAGACCAGCGCGATGATGAAGAGCAGCTGCGGGAAGGCCAGCAGGCCGTCCATCACCCGGCTGATGACGGAGTCCACCCAGCCGCCGAAGAAGCCGGCCAGGACACCGAGGACCGTGCCGAGGATGACGGCCACGATGGCGGAGAGGAAGCCGACCAGCAGCGAGATGCGGGCGCCGTAGAGGATGCGGGCGAAGATGTCGCGGCCGTTGACCGGCTCGACACCGAGCAGGTGGTCGCCGCTGATCCCGCCGAGCGAGCCCACGGGAGTGCCGAACAGCGGGTCGATCAGGTCCTCGTGGTACTCGTTCGGGTCCTGCCCGAGCAGGCCCGTGATGACCGGCGCCAGCAGCGCGACCACGACGAGGAAGAGCACCACGACGGCGCCCGCGAGGGCCAGCTTGTCCCGCTTCAGGCGTTCCCAGGCGATACGGCCCAGGGACCGGCCCTGTACCGACTTCGCCTCGGCGCCGGCGACCGCCGCCTCCTCGGCAGCGCTCGGGGCCGCTTCGGCGGTCGGCTCGTGCAATGGTGCCGTCATCTGGCAGGGACCCCTCTCAACCGGCGGTAGCCGGCCCGCACTTGCCGCTGTGGCGGCGTGATCAGTCCGTAGTACACAGGGGCGAACACCCCTGGTGCGGGAGTCTTCAACGCATGGGTGATCTGTTGCCAGACTTGGCGGTGAATGGATGCGCAACCGTGATGCTGTCTGAGGGTTTCCGTTATCCGGACGCCGGGTAACACCCTGCGGACATGGAGGAGTTGGGGCACCAGGGACAGAAGGGGACGTTCCCCTTCGCTCTACGCGCGGAGATCACTCCGCTACTCAGCGGAATCTCATCTTCCGCCGTCAGTACCGGCCGCCCGCCGGAGGGTAGCCGTACCCGGCCGCGGGCGCCTGGGCGGGGGCCGCGTGGGCCTCCCGGTCGTAGAACGGACGGGCGTTGGAGCGCAGCCACATGGCGACCGGGTCCAGCGCGTCCGACATCGCCACGGTGGACACCGCCAGCCCGTCCGGCACCGCGCCGACGGACTGCTGCATCATCGCGCGCACCGCGCCGACGGCCGGCGGGGAGGTGTCGTACACGTCGAGACCGATGGCGAGATACGGCGCCCCGAGCGCCGGCTGCACCCAGGCGCGGCGCAGCGAGCGGACGACCGGGGTGCGGTGGGCGTTCTGCGTCAGCAGGGCGTAGAACTGCGGGGTCTCGATGGCCGGTTCGGACAGCCGCAGGGGGCCCGCGGGCTGGCGGTCCAGGCCGGTGGCGATGCGGCGCAGGTCGAGCCAGGGGATGCCGACGCCGCCGCCGGGGGCGTGCGGGTTGAGCCAGAGGCCGAAGCGGTCGGGGAACAGGGCGCGGGCGACCTCCAGTCCGTCGACCACCTCGTAGGACCGGTTCCAGCCGCTGGCGGACAGCTCCTGGGCGGAGGTGACGCAGGGCGCGTAGCCGTGGCCGTCGACCTCCATGTTCCCGTACTGGGCGTCCGGGGAGCCCGCCTGGCCGTGCCAGAGCAGCATCCAGACCTGGCCGGAATCGGGGGCCGCGAGGGCGCGCAGCAGTGACTCGTAGGCGTCGTAGCGGCCGGGCGTCACCTGGCGCAGCATGTGCTCGACCTGCCCGGCTGCGGCGGTACCGCTCGCGCTCACGTTTTACCGACCTCTCGGGAAGCGTGCGTGGTTGGGGTCCAGCTTAGGTGGCTCCGCGGGCCGGGGGCGCCTTCGAGCTCGGGGCTGATTGTCCGTCGGCGGGTGCGGGTGCGTCGTGGCTTGTCGCGCCCACGCGGCGGAGCCGTATATCCGTTCAGCCCCGCGCGCCCTCGGGGCGACGCTCACACGTCACTTGTGTAGAACGGGCGGACCTGCTGCCGCAGCCAGTCGCAGACCGGGTCCTGGGCCGCCTCCAGGAGGACCAGGTTGACCGGCCACTTGACCGGGACGCGGCCCAGGGCGCGGCCGAGGGCGTCCAGCGGGACGGCGCGGGCGTCGCCCTCCCAGTGGGTGAGTTCGACGCCGACGAACATGACCGGGTCGGCGGTCTCGATGGCGGCCAGGCAGCGGCGGGCGGTACGGACCACGCCGGTCGCGGCGAACTCGGCGGAGGCCGCGGAGAGGAAGTCCACCGGGTCGTCCTGCCAGTCGGGCTCGAACAGCCGGACCCGGCCGCCGCCGGCGGGGCCGTCCAGCGGGCCGCGTCCGGCGCGGCACAGCTCGGCCACGGCGGGCGGCGGCAGCGGGATGCCGACGACCCCGTCCGGGTTGACGGCGATGCCGACCTGCGGGGGCAGTCCGCGGGCGAACTCCACGGCGGGGGCGATGGTGTACGCCATGTGCGCGCCGACGACCTGGCGGAACTGCTCCTCGGAGCTGAACACCGGGACGTACGCCTGGCCCTGGATCTCCAGCGTGGGCAGGTCCAGGGGGCCGCTGTGCGGGCCGCCGCCGTTGGGCAGCGGGACCCAGACGAAGCTGCGGCCGAGGACCTCGACTATCCGGCCGCCGGCGCCCGGCACGCCGAGGGCGGCGGAGAGCACCTCCTCCAGTTCGTTGCCGGGCCATCCGCCGTGCGGGTGAGGGTGCGCCTGCGCCGGGAAGTCCATCTGCCTGCCTACCGCCTGTGGGGAACCGCTGGTGTGGCTGAAAAGGCTACCGGTCAGCCGGTGAAGCCGATCCGGCGCAGGGTGTCGGCCGCCGCGCGGTCGAGCAGGACGGCGGCGCCGCAGCCGGGCGGCAGCTCGCCCCGCTGGGCCGCGCTCAGCAGCCGGTGGGTGGCCGCGCGGTGGCGCAGGAACGCGTACCGGGACACGCCCCGGCCGCGCTCGCGCTGGCCCTGGAGCGCCTGCTCGGCGTCGACGTCGAGCAGCAGCAGGTGCAGGGTGCCGCCGCGCCGCCGGGCCTCGCGGGCCAGCCAGCGGCGCACCCAGGTCTGGGTGCCGCAGTCGTGCACGACGACGCCCTCGCCGGAGCGCAGGGCGCGGCGCAGCCCGGCGTAGTGGGCGATCCGGACGAGGGGGCGGTAGACCGCGTACGGCAGGAAGCGCGGCATGCGCCGGTCCCAGCGGTCGCGGGTGTCCTGCGAGTCGATGCGGGTCCCGCGCACGGTCCGCTCCATCAGCGTGGACTTGCCGCTGCCGGGCAGGCCGGTGACCGCGACGAGGTCCTTCGGGCCGAAGAGCAGGGCGTGCGGGCTGCGGCCCGCCCGGTCCCGCAGGTCGCGGACGACGGGTGCGGGCCGCTCGGCGCACGCCTCCCGGGCCGGGGCCGTGTGCTGCTCGGGCAGCGCGAGTCCCGAGGTCGTGGCGTATGCCGTGGTCCTGTTCACCGTGATCGTCCTCCCCTGGGGCGGTTCACGTGTTCCATCCCCGTCGAGTGTAAAGAGAAGGTAATGCCGAGGTCTCGCGATTTCGTTCGCTTCGCGCCACAAGCCGGTCACAAAGGCGGCGCCGGGGGCGGCACCGAGGGCGGTGCTACTGTGGCCGCGCCAACTGCATACCGGCCGTTTGAATCCGCGCGGGAGAGTCCCCGGTCGTCGCCGGGGCGCCGAAGGAGCAAGTTCCTCCCTTGAATCTCTCAGGCCCCGTCACCGCGCGGGCGAGGCACATCTGAAAAGCGGGCCGCCGTCCGGGCGGCCCCACCCAAGGTGCAAGTCCTGACCACGACCGGTACTCCGGTGACAGGCGTGGTCACGGCGAACCTCTCAGGTACCGATGACAGATGGGGAGGGCCTTCCTCGCCCGTGCCGTCCTGCCCTGGGAGACGACCGATGAGCAGTACCCTGCCCCGCCGTACCGCGCTCGACGCGGTCCACCGCGCGCTCGGCGCGACCATGACCGACTTCGCCGGCTGGGACATGCCGCTGCGCTACGGCTCCGAGCGCGACGAGCACACCGCCGTACGCACCCGGGCCGGGCTCTTCGACCTCTCGCACATGGGCGAGATCACGGTCACCGGCCCCCAGGCCGCCGCGCTGCTGGACTTCGCGCTGGTCGGCAACATCGGCACCGTGCGGCCGGGCCGCGCCCGCTACACCATGATCTGCCGGGCGGACGGCGGCATCCTGGACGACCTGATCGTCTACCGGACGGCGGACGACACGTACCTGGTCGTCGCCAACGCCTCCAACGCCCAGGTGGTGCTGGACGCGCTCACCGAACGGGCGGCCGGGTTCGACGCCGAGGTCCGCGACGACCGCGACGCCTACGCGCTGCTCGCCGTGCAGGGGCCCGAGTCGGCGGGCATCCTCGCCGCGCTGACCGACGCCGACCTGGACGGGCTGAAGTACTACGCCGGCCTGCCGGGCACCGTGGCCGGCGTGCCCGCCCTGATCGCGCGCACCGGCTACACCGGCGAGGACGGCTTCGAGCTGTTCGTCGCCCCGGACGGCGCGGAGCGGCTGTGGCGGGCGCTGACCGAGGCGGGCGCGTCCGCCGGTCTGGTGCCGTGCGGCCTGTCCTGCCGGGACACGCTCCGCCTGGAGGCGGGCATGCCGCTGTACGGGCACGAGCTGACCACCGCGCTGACGCCCTTCGACGCCGGGCTCGGCCGGGTGGTGAAGTTCGAGAAGGAGGGCGACTTCGTGGGGCGCGCGGCGCTGACCGAGGCCGCCTCCCGCGCTCAGGACAGCCCCCCGCGCGTCCTGGTCGGCCTGGTCGCCGAGGGCCGCCGGGTCCCGCGCGCCGGGTACGCGGTGGTCGCCGGCGGCCGGGTGATCGGCGAGGTCACCTCCGGCGCCCCCTCCCCCACGCTGGGCAGGCCGATCGCGATGGCGTACGTCGACGCGGCGCACGCGGCGCCGGGGACGCCCGGGGTCGGTGTGGACATCCGCGGCAGCCATGAGCCGTACGAGGTCGTGGCGCTGCCGTTCTACCGGCGCGAGAAGTAAGCGACCGCGTCAGCGGTCAAGAAGTCCAGAAGTCAGCGACCAGCGCCGGAGGCGAGCACGCCTGCCTTCCGGCATCCCCCTCATTCACCGCCACTCCACCTCTTACGGGAGAATTCAGCCATGAGCAACAACCCCCAGCAGCTCCGCTACAGCAAGGAGCACGAGTGGCTGTCGGCCGCCGAGGACGGCGTCGCGACGGTCGGCATCACGGAGCACGCGGCCAACGCCCTCGGTGACGTCGTCTTCGTCCAGCTCCCCGAGACCGGTGCCACCGTGACCGCGGGCGAGACCTGCGGCGAGCTGGAGTCGACCAAGTCGGTCTCCGACCTGTACTCACCCGTCTCCGGCGAGGTCACCGAGGTCAACGAGGACGTCGTCGACGACCCGTCGCTGGTGAACTCCGCGCCCTTCGAGGGCGGCTGGCTGTTCAGGGTGCGCGTCGCCGAGGAGCCGGCCGACCTGCTCTCCGCCGACGAGTACACCGCCTACTCGGCCGGCTGAGGAGCCCTCGCGATGACCCTCCTGAACACCCCCCTGCACGAACTCGACCCCGACGTCGCCGCCGCCGTCGACGCCGAGCTGCACCGCCAGCAGTCCACCCTGGAGATGATCGCCTCCGAGAACTTCGCGCCGGCCGCGGTGATGGAGGCCCAGGGCTCGGTGCTGACCAACAAGTACGCCGAGGGCTACCCGGGCCGTCGCTACTACGGCGGCTGCGAGCACGTCGACGTCGTCGAGCAGATCGCCATCGACCGGATCAAGGCCCTGTTCGGCGCCGAGCACGCCAACGTGCAGCCGCACTCCGGCGCCCAGGCCAACGCGGCGGCGATGTTCGCGCTGCTGAAGCCGGGCGACACGATCATGGGCCTGAACCTCGCCCACGGCGGTCATCTGACCCACGGCATGAAGATCAACTTCTCCGGCAGGCTCTACGACGTCGTCCCGTACCACGTGGGCGACGACGGACTGGTCGACCTGGCCGAGGTGGAGCACCTCGCCAAGGAGAAGAAGCCGAAGCTGATCGTGGCCGGCTGGTCGGCCTACCCCCGGCAGCTGGACTTCGCCGCCTTCCGCCGGATCGCGGACGAGGTCGGCGCGTACCTGATGGTCGACATGGCGCACTTCGCCGGTCTGGTCGCGGCGGGCCTGCACCCGAACCCGGTGCCGCACGCCCACGTGGTCACCACCACGACCCACAAGACCCTCGGCGGCCCGCGCGGCGGTGTGATCCTCTCCACGGCCGAGCTGGCCAAGAAGATCAACTCGGCGGTCTTCCCCGGTCAGCAGGGCGGCCCGCTGGAGCACGTGATCGCCGCCAAGGCGGTCGCCTTCAAGGTGGCGGCCAGTGAGGAGTTCGCGGAGCGCCAGCGTCGTACGCTGGAAGGCGCCCGCGTCCTCGCCGAGCGCCTGGTGCGGGA
>NZ_JAGGOO010000032.1 GCF_018614415.1 Streptomyces sp. ISL-12 | reverse complement strand
CTGCGGCGTGATCCAAACGACCGGCCCTGGGGGGCGCGTTTCAGCTGGGCTCCAGTACGAACGACGTCTGCGTCTTCGTGAAGCCCGGGGCCTTGGCCTCGACCAGGTACGTGCCCGCCTTCGCCTTGCCGGACTTGGGGGTCGCGCACTCGGGGGCGCTCGGCTTGCGGTCCCACTTGACCGTGTAGGTGATGCCGGTGCCGGCCGGGACCCGGAACACCAGGCTTTCGGCGCCCTTCACACAGTCGTCGGAGGACCAGAACGCGTCGTCGCCGTCGGCCGGGGTGATCGTCACCACCGCGTGCTCGGGCCCGAGATCGACTTTGCAGTCGCTCCCGGAGGTGTTGCGCGCGGTGAGTTCGAAGGCGGGGGTCTGGCCCGGCTCGTAGGTGTTGCGCACGCTGCGCAGGCTCAACTCGACCGCGCCGGCGGTGCAGTCGGGCAGCGAGGTCCCCGCCGGCAGCGCGTCGCCCGAGCCGACACCGGCGGCCGTACCCCCTCCTGAGCCGCTGCCGGAACCCGAACCGCCCGCGTCACCGGAGCCGCCACCGGACTCCCCCGCGCCGGATCCCGAACCGTCGCCCGAGCCATCACCCGAGCCGTCCTCCCCGCCGGAGCCGGTACCACCGGAGTCCTCGTCCCCCGACTCGTCGCGCCCGCCCGGCGCTTGGCTGATCGCGGGCCCCGAACCCGAGGGGCCCGGCGTGATCGAGGGAGCGGGATTCTTGCCGTCGGCACCGTCGTCGTGACCGCCCCCGCCGCCCCCGCCGCCCATGGTCATGATCCACGTGACCAGAAGCGCCAACACGACGACGACGGACAGCAGTACGGCCCTCCGACGCCAGTAGATGGAGGAGGGAAGCGGCCCGACCGGATTGCGCAGAGATCCCACGGCGGAAACTGTACGAGAGATCGGTGCGTTACCTTGCGCCACCCGCCGTTCGGGGCATCAACTTTTGCGGATCATCATTCCGGAGACCGGCCCTGACGCTCCGTCAGTACCCGTAAACGGACGAAACGGTCGACCGTCGCGACGGTCGGCCCCATGCGTCTTCACAGCCGCAGCGCTTGCAGCTCTGGCCATGGCTTGACGTACGTCACCGGGTGGCGCTGCGCCCGTCGGACCGCCCTCCCGTGGCAGGATCGGTAGGCCATGACTGCGCCCACGAAGCCTCAGACCCAGCCTCAGCCCCAGACCGAGCCTCAGCCTCAGACCGAGACCCAGCCCCCGCACACCGGTCCCGCCGAGCCCGTCCCGGCCGGTTCCGGCTCGCCGCTGCACGCCCCCGTCATCGACTGGTTCGACGAACACGCCCGCGACCTGCCGTGGCGGCGCCCGGAGGCCGGTGCCTGGGGCGTCATGGTCAGCGAGTTCATGCTCCAGCAGACCCCGGTCAGCCGCGTCCTGCCCGTCTACGAGCAGTGGCTGGCCCGCTGGCCGCGCCCCGCCGGCCTCGCCGCGGAGGCCCCCGGCGAGGCCGTCCGCGCCTGGGGCCGGCTCGGCTACCCGCGCCGCGCGCTGCGGCTGCACGGCGCCGCCGCCGCCATAGCGGAACGGCACGGCGGCGACGTACCGTCCGACCACGCGGCGCTGCTCGCGCTGCCCGGCATCGGCGAGTACACGGCCGCCGCCGTCGCCTCGTTCGCCTACGGCCGGCGCCACGCCGTGCTGGACACCAACGTCCGCCGGGTCTTCGCCCGGGCCGTCACCGGTGTGCAGTACCCGCCGAACGCCACCACCGCCGCCGAGCGCCGGCTCGCCCGCGCGCTGCTGCCGGACGACGAGCCGACCGCCGCGCGCTGGGCCGCCGCCTCCATGGAGCTGGGCGCGCTGGTGTGCACCGCGAAGAACGAGTCGTGCCACCGCTGCCCGATCGCCGCGCAGTGCGCCTGGCGGCTGGCGGGCAAGCCCGCCCACGACGGCCCGCCGCGCCGCGGCCAGACCTACGCGGGCACCGACCGTCAGGTGCGGGGCCGGCTGCTGGCCGTACTGCGGGAGGCCCCCGGGCCGGTCCCGCAGGCGGCCCTCGACCGGGTCTGGCACGAGCCGGTCCAGCGGGCCCGCGCCCTGGACGGCCTGGTCGCCGACGGACTGGTCGAGCCGCTGTCCGGTGGCCGTTACCGGCTGCCACTGGCCTGATTCGTACGGACGAAGGCGCCGATAACCGCCCCAACCAGCCCTCGTCTTTATCCGGGCCTTACTTCCGTTACACAACCGACGGACAGCCGATTGCCAGTCGCGGCCTTCCTCGCACAGCGCCGTGACAACGCTTCCCTAGCTTCGTTCCCGTGCCCGTCAGGCACAGCAGGACCACGGAACACACAACGGGGAACGGGAGGCGGTTCACCATGGCGCAGGCGCAGGCGCAGGGCGAGGTGCTGGGATTCGAAGAGTACGTCCGCACCCGGCAGGACGCGCTGCTGCGCAGTGCCCGCCGGCTGGTCCCGGACCCGGTCGACGCCCAGGACCTGCTCCAGACGGCGCTGGTCCGCACGTACGGCCGCTGGGAGACCATCGAGGACAAGCGGCTCGCGGACGCCTATCTGCGCCGGGTCATGATCAACACGCGGACCGAGTGGTGGCGGGCGCGCAAGCTGGAGGAGGTGCCGACCGAGCAGCTCCCGGAGCCCTGCGTGGACGACGCCGCCGACCAGCACGCCGACCGGGCGCTGCTGATGGACGTACTGAAGGTGCTCGCCCCCAAGCAGCGCAGCGTGGTCGTGCTGCGACACTGGGAGCAGATGACCACGGAGGAGACGGCCGCCGCCCTCGGCATGTCGGCCGGCACCGTCAAGAGCACGCTGCACCGGGCGCTGGCCCGGCTCCGCGAGGAGCTGGTGGCCCGCGAGTCGGACGCGCGCGCGCTGGAGCACGAGGAGCGGGAGCGGTGCGCGGCCTGAGCGGCGGCCCACGGTCCGGACCGGGCCGGGTGGGCGTCAGGGCGGCGGTTCCGGCGGTGGCCGGGGCCGTCGCCGTCGCCGTGCTGCTCGCCGGCTGCACGGCCGGCGGCACCGGCGCCCGCGACGAGGGGCCGGCCCGCGCCGAGTCGGTGACCGTCCCGGCCGCCTCCCCCTCGCCGTCGGTCTCCTCGGCCAAGGCCGCCGGCCGGGTGGACGCGGTCCGCCTGGTCAAGAACGACCCGCAGGTCTCGGCGGAGGTCAAGCGGGAGCTGAAGCCGTGCGTCGCCGACGAGTACCCCGTCGACGTCAGTTACGGGGACCTGACCGGCGGCCCCGCCGAGGACATCGTCGTCAACGTCCTGACCTGCGGCGACGCGGTCGGCGTGGGCAGCTATGTGTACCGGGAGGAGAACGGCTGGTACCAGCACGTGTTCAAGGCGGAGGAACCGCCGGTCTACGCGGAGATCGACCGCGGCGACCTGGTGGTGGCCAAGCAGGTCTACGAGAAGGACGACACGGTGTCGGTCCCGTCCGGCGAGAACGTGATCACGTACCGCTGGACCTCGGGCCGGTTCGTCGAGAAGTACCGCACGCACAACGACTACAGCAACGCCGTCGGGACCGGTGCCTCGCCGGTCCCTGACAGCTGACCCGGGCACCGGCCCCGGCATGACCGCGCGAGTGAACCGGACGGGCCGTCCGGACCGATGGAACAGTGACCGGCTCGCGGCGCCCGCACCGACCACCTTCGAGGACTGAGAGCACCCGGATGACAGACCAGACCCACGTCCTGTTCGTCGAGGACGACGACGTCATCCGCGAGGCCACCCAGCTCACCCTGGAGCGGGACGGCTTCGCGGTCACCGCGATGCCCGACGGCCTGTCGGGTCTGGAGGCGTTCCGGGCGAGACGACCCGACATCGCGCTGCTGGACGTCATGGTCCCGGGGCTGGACGGGGTCAGCCTGTGCCGCCGCATCCGGGACGAGTCCACGGTGCCGGTGATCATGCTGTCGGCGCGGGCCGACTCCATCGACGTGGTGCTGGGTCTGGAGGCGGGCGCCGACGACTACGTGACCAAGCCGTTCGACGCGGCGGTGCTGGTCGCCCGGATCCGCGCGGTGCTGCGCCGCTTCGGTCACGCGGGCGGCGGCCGGTACGACGACCGGGGCGCCGCGGCGGCCGGCGGGGTGCTGACCTTCGGCGCGCTTGAGGTGGACACCGAGGGCATGGAGGTACGCCGGGAGGGGCGGCCGGTGGCGCTGACGCCGACGGAGATGCGGCTGCTGCTGGAGTTCTCCACCGCGCCGGGCACGGTGCTCTCCCGGGACCGGCTGCTGGAACGCGTGTGGGACTACGGCTGGGGCGGGGACACCCGGGTCGTCGACGTCCATGTGCAGCGGCTGCGCACGAAGATCGGCCAGGACCGGATCGAGACGGTCCGCGGCTTCGGCTACAAGCTCAAGGCCTGAGGGGCTGAGGGCGTATGCGGGGGTTCATCCGGCGTCTGCGGGGCGCGGCGCTGCGGCGCGGGGGCGGTGGTGTCCGTGGCGGGCGTCTCGCGGGTATCCGTGGGGCGGAGACTCGTGGTGCGGAGACTCGTGATGCCGATGTCCGTGAAGCGGAGACCCTTGGCGCGGAGACCCTTGGCGCCGATGTCCGTGAAGCGGAGACTCGTGGTCCGGAGACCCTTGGCGCCGATGTCCGTGAAGCGGAGACTCGTGGTCCGGAGACCCTTGGCGCCGATGTCCGTGAAGCGGAGACTCGTGGTCCGGAGACCCTTGGCGCCGATGTCCGTGAAGCGGAGATTCGTGGTCCGGAGACCCGTGGTGTCGATGCCCGTCGCGCGGGCATCCGTACCGGCGGCGGGCCGACGGTCGTGCCGCGGCGCGCCCGTACGCGTACGGGCCGGCCGGCAACGGCGCTCCGGCGCGCGGGTGCCCGTACCGGCCGGCGGGCCGCCGTGCTGCGGCGGGCCGGCATCCGTACCGGGCTGCGGTGGAAGCTGAGCGCGGCCATCGCGCTGGTCGGCGCGCTGGTCGCGATCGCGCTCAGCCTGGTCGTGCACAACGCCGCCCGGGTGTCGATGCTGGACAACGCGCGTGACCTCGCCGACGAGCGGGTCCTGATCGCCCAGCGCAACTACGAACTGTCGGGACGGCTCAACTTCCCCAACGCCCAGATCGACGACCCGGGCCTGCCCCCCGAGCTGCGCGCGAAGGCCCAGGAGGGGCGCCGGGCGACCTTCGTCTCCGACCGGCCGGGCGGCGCCGCCGACATCTGGGCCGCCGTGCCGCTCAAGGACGGGCATGTGATGTCGCTGCACACCGGGTTCACCGACCGCAGCTCCGACATCCTCGAAGACCTCGACCAGGCCCTGGTCATCGGCTCGATCACGGTCGTCCTGGGCGGCAGCGCGCTCGGCGTGCTCATCGGCGGGCAGCTCTCGCGCCGGCTGCGCAAGGCCGCCGCCGCCGCGAACCAGGTCGCCGCCGGCGAGACCGACGTACGGGTGCGGGACGCCATCGGCGGGGTGGTGCGGGACGAGACCGACGACCTCGCGCGGGCGGTGGACGCGATGACGGAGACGTTGCAGCAGCGGCTGGAGGCGGAGCGCCGGGTCACCGCCGACATCGCGCACGAACTGCGCACTCCGGTGACGGGGCTGCTGACCGCCGCCGAGCTGCTGCCGCCGGGCCGGCCCACCGAGCTGGTGCTGGACCGGGCCAAGGCGATGCGCACCCTGGTCGAGGACGTGCTGGAGGTGGCCCGGCTGGACAGCGCCTCGGAGCGGGCCGAGCTGCAGGACATCGTGCTGGGCGAGTTCGTGGCCCGGCGGGTGGCGGCCAAGGGTGGGGACGTCACCGTGCGGGTGCTGCACGAGTCGGAGGTCACCACCGACCCGCGCCGCCTGGAGCGGGTGCTGTTCAACCTGCTGGCCAACGCCGCCCGGCACGGCCGGCCGCCCATCGAGGTCAGCGTCGAGGGGCGGGTGGTGCGGGTACGCGACCACGGTCCCGGCTTCCCCGAGGGGCTGCTCGCCGAGGGCCCGAGCCGCTTCCGCACCGGCAGCGCGGACCGGGCCGGCCGGGGCCACGGGCTGGGGCTGACCATCGCGGCCGGGCAGGCCCGGGTCATGGGCGCGCGGCTGACCTTCCGCAACGTACGGCCCCCCGGTGCGCCCGAGGACGCGCCCGCCGAGGGAGCCGTCGCCGTGCTGTGGCTGCCGGAACACGCGCCGACGAACACCGGCAGCTTTCCGATGCTGCCGGATCAGCCGACGGGCGGCGACTGACCGGGCGACTGACCGGCGGGGCCGGCTGGTCCGGCCCCGCCGACGGATGGGGCCCCTGACCTGGAACGGTCCGGGGGCCGCGGTGGTGCGTGTTGCCGGCCGGCCGGTCGGACGGCTGCCGAAGCCTGCTGACGGCTGCTGACGGCTGTGCGGCCGCTGATGGCTGCCGACGGTTGTGACGGCCGCCGTCGGCGGTCAGTCAGCGGTCCGGCAGCTTCCCGGACGGCCGGCTCTCCGGCGGCTGCCCGACCGCTGTGCCGGACAACCGTCCGGCCACTGCGCCGGACAACCGTCCGGCCACTGTCAGACCGCCTCGGTCGCCGGTGCCTTCAGCGCCGTGCCCTCGCCCGGACCGTCCCCGCGTTCCTGGACCGTCTTCGGGCCCGTCCCCTTCAGCGGGACCTCCTTGACGAACAGGGCCGCGACCAGCGCGAGCACCGCCACCCCGGCGCCGAGCAGGAACGCCCCGTGGGTGCCCGCCGACACGGCGTGCTGGTACGCCTCCCGGGCCAGTGCCGGCAGCTTGGCCAGGCTCGCCGCGTCGAGCTGGGCGGACTGCTCGGTCACCTTCGAGCCCAGATCCCCGGCCCGCTCGGCCATCACGTCCTGGACGCGGTGGTTGAAGAGCGCGCCCATGATCGCGACGCCGAAGGAGGAGCCGAGGGTGCGGAAGAGGGTGGTGGACGAGGAGGCCACGCCCATGTCCTTCATCTCCACGCTGTTCTGCGCGACCAGCATCGTGATCTGCATCAGGCAGCCCATGCCGAGACCCACGACGGCCATGTACACCCCGGACGTGAACCGCGAGGTCTCCGTGTCCATCAGTGACAGCAGGAACAGCCCCACCGTCATCAGCACGCCGCCGGCTATCGGGAAGATCTTGTACCGGCCGGTGTTGGTGGTCACCCTGCCCGCCACCATCGACGTGACCAGCATCGCGCCCAGCATCGGCAGGAGCAGCAGCCCGGAGTTGGTCGCGGACGCGCCCTGCACCGACTGCTGGTACAGCGGCAGGAAGAGCGTGGCGCCGAACATCACGAAGCCGGTGATGAAGCCGATCACGGACATCAGCGTGAAGTTGCGGCTGCGGAAGATGTGCAGCGGCATGATCGGCTCGGCGGCCCTGGTCTGCCAGAACACGAACCCGACCAGCGCGGCGACCCCGATGCCGATCAGCTCCATGATCCGCGCGGAGGTCCACGCGTACTCCGTGCCGCCCCAGGTGGTGACCAGGACGATCGCGGTGATGCCGATGGTCAGCAGCGCGGCGCCGAGATAGTCGATGCGCGCCTCGGCCCGCTTCTTCGGCAGGTGCAGGACGACGCTGATCAGCACCAGCGCGACGGCGCCCAGCGGCAGGTTGATGTAGAAGGACCAGCGCCAGCCCCAGTGGTCGGTGATGGTGCCGCCGACCAGCGGTCCGCCGATCATCGCCAGCGCCATGACGCCGGCCATCATGCCCTGGTACTTGCCGCGCTCGCGGGGCGGTATCAGGTCGCCGATGATCGCCATGACGCCGACCATCAGACCGCCGGCGCCCAGGCCCTGCACGGCGCGGAAGCCGATGAGCTGACCCATGTCCTGGGCCATGCCGCTGAGCGCCGAGCCGATCAGGAACAGGACGATCGACGTCATGAACGTGCCCTTGCGGCCGTACATGTCGCCGAGCTTGCCCCACAGCGGCGTGGCGGCCGCGGTGGCGAGGGTGTACGCGGTGACCACCCACGAGAGGTGTTCCAGTCCGCCCAGCTCGCCGACGATCGTCGGCATCGCGGTGCCGATGATCATGTTGTCCAGCATCGCGAGCATCATCGCGATCATGAGCGCCAGCAGGACGACCCGCACGCTCCTCGGTTGTTTCTCGCCGGTCGCCCCGGCCGTCGCTGTTTCCGCCATCGCTCCGTCTCCCCCAGCCTCCGGGGACTTACTTGCCGCCCGGCTAGTGACTACACTCGGAAGGTAGCCGCGCAACTAGCCGGGCGTCAAGTAAGTTCTTCCGGAACGCTCGGGACGTGCGCGGCACGGAGGCGACGTAGGAAGATGGGCGACACGATGGACGGCACCAAGCAGCACCGACGCCGCGGGGACACCCGCCAGCGCATCCAGGACGTGGCGCTCGAACTCTTCGCCGAGCAGGGGTACGAGAAGACCTCCCTGCGCGAGATCGCCGAGCGCCTGGAGGTCACGAAGGCGGCTCTCTACTACCACTTCAAGACCAAGGAAGAGATCCTGGTCAGCATCTTCGAGGACCTCACTCAGCCCATGGAGGAGCTGATCGAGTGGGGGCTGGAACAGCCCCGTTCCCTGGAGACGAAGCAGGAGATAGTGCGCCGGTACAGCGCGGCCCTGTCGGGCGCCGCCCCGCTGTTCCGCTTCATGCAGGAGAACCAGGCGACGATACGGGAACTGCGCATCGGCGAGATGCTCAAGAGCCGCACGCTGAGCCTGAAGGACATCCTGGTCGACCCCGAGGCGGACATGACCGACCAGGTGCGCTGCGTCAGCGCGCTGTTCACGCTGCACGCGGGGATGTTCGTCCTGCACGACCTCGAAGGCGACCCCGAGACCAAGCGCAAGGCCGTTCTCGAGGTCGCCATCGATCTGATCACCCAGGCCCATCAGGGCAACTGAGGCTCTTGTCGGGTCACACCCGCCCTGACACCCGTCAGACGGTCACGCCGTGCGAGCGCAGGAAGGCCACCGGGTCGACGGCCGAGCCGTAGTTCGGGGTCGTACGGATCTCGAAGTGCAGGTGCGGGCCGCTGGAGTTGCCGGTGGAGCCGGAGGCGGCGATGTGCTGGCCGGTCGTGACGACCTGGCCGACCTTCACGTCGATCCGCGACAGGTGGGCGTACTGGGAGTACGTGCCGTTGCTGTGCTTGATGACGATGGCGTTGCCGTAGGCGGGGCCGTCACCGGCGCCGTTGCCGCCGGCCTTGACGACGGTGCCGCCGTGCACGGCCATCACGTTGGTGCCGGTGGGCACGGCGAAGTCCTGGCCACTGTGCTTGGCCGACCACATGCCGCCGGCCTGGTTGAACTTGGCGCTGAGCGTGTAGCTCTTGACCGGGTCGACCCAGGAGGCGGCCTTCTTGGCGGCGGCCTGCTTGGTCTCGGCCTTCTTGGCGGTGGCGGTCTTCGCGGCCTTGGCCTGAGCCTCGGCCTGCGCCTGGACGGCACCGGCGGTGCTGGAGGCCGCCGTGGTGTCGGCGGCTGCCGCGACCCCGGCCCCCAGCGCGACCGAGGCTCCCAGGCCGGCGGCCAGGACTGCGGCGCGGGTGCGGATGGCGGTCGTACGGGAAGAGCGGGACGTGACACGCGGAGACATGCGGAACCTCATGGGGACGGGATCAGGGGAACGCCCATCCGACGAACGGTCGCTCACCGGGCGGGCTCCACCTTGGTAACCCACCCGGCCGTACCCGCACAAAGGTGTGACCTACGACCGTAACTAGTAATTGAGGCCGAAACTTCTCTTCCCTCGCCAGGCATCTCATTCAGGACAAAGCAGGTCAGAAGGGTGGGAACACGGCCCTTCCGTGCGGAGATATGTCCGATTTATTAGTTCTCGCCCTGTCTACTATTCCCCGTAGTGCCCCCCGGATCGCCTGTGCGGCAAGTCACCAGCGGCCACGATCGACGACCGGTGGATTGTGACGGGGGCTACTCCGGCGCCAGGCGCGACCGAGGCGCGACCGCCACTACTTACCCACCGGTAACCCCACGGTTCCTCCCGCGCCACCCTCGGCACCGAGCATGCACGCGACAACAAACAGCGTGTACGGCTCGTACGAACGGGAGAAGCCCTTATGACCAGACGTCCCTGGCTGCGTCGGCTCGCCCTGACCACCGTCTCCGCGGCGGCCCTCGTCTCCCTCGCGGCGCCCGCCGAGGCGGCGACGAGCGCTCCCGCGTCCACCGGCTCCGCCGCCGTGACGGCCTCCGCCGCCGCGGACGTCGACTACGACACCTGGCAGCGGGACTGCCGGGCCGTGATGGACCAGGCGCTGCCCTATCTGAAGCAGCGCATCGCCGCCGCGGGCTCCGGTGAGAAGCAGGCCGTCGTCCTCGACATCGACAACACCTCGCTGGAGACCGACTTCGGCTTCAGCTTCCCGCAGCCCGCCAACCAGCCGGTGCTGGAGGCCGCCCAGTACGCCCAGGAGCACGGCGTCGCCCTGTTCTTCGTGACGGCCCGCCCCGGCATCCTCTACGCGCCGACGGAGTACAACCTCGACCAGGCCGGCTACGAGGTCTCCGGTCTGTACGTCCGCGGGTTCCTCGACCTCTTCGAGGACGTCGCCGCCTACAAGACCGCCCAGCGCGTCGCCATCGAGTCCCAGGGCTACACGATCATCGCCAACATCGGCAACAGCGCCAGTGACCTGTCGGGCGGCCACGCGGAGAAGACGTTCAAGCTGCCGGACTACGACGGACAGCTGTCGTAGCCTCCGGCGGCCCTGCGCGGGCGCGTGCGGGCTTGTACCGGGGCTGCGCGGGCGCGTGCAGGCTTGTACCGGGGCTGTACGGGCCTGTACGGGCGCGTGCGGGCTTGCACCGGGCCTTTACGGGCGCGTGCGGGCCCTGCGCGGGCGCGTGCGGGACCCTGCGCAGATGGGTAGGGCGCTGTGCGGGCGCGTACGGCCCTGTGCGCGGGCATGGAGAAGGGGCCGGTGCTCTGGTGAGCACCGGCCCCTTCTCGTCGAGGCTTACGCCTCCTTGCTCAGGTTCGGGCCGGCACCGCCGGCCGCCTGCTCGATCGGCGGGACGTCGGGGAGGGCCGACTTCTCCTCACCCCGGAAGGTGAAGGTCTTGGCCTCGCCCTCGCCCTCGGTGTCCACGACCACGATGTGGCCGGGGCGCAGCTCGCCGAAGAGGATCTTCTCCGACAGCGTGTCCTCGATCTCGCGCTGGATCGTGCGACGCAGCGGACGCGCGCCCAGCACCGGGTCGTAACCCTTCTTGGACAGCAGCTCCTTGGCGGACTGGGAGAGCTCCAGGCCCATGTCCCGGTCCTTGAGGCGCTCGTCCACCTTGCCGATCATCAGGTCGACGATCGCGAGGATGTCGTCCTGGGTCAGCTGCGGGAAGACGACCACGTCGTCGACGCGGTTGAGGAACTCGGGCCGGAAGTGCTGCTTCAGCTCGTCCGAGACCTTGTTCTTCATGCGCTCGTAGTTGGTCTTCGTGTCACCCGCGGCGGCGAAGCCGAGGTTGAAGCCCTTGGAGATGTCCCGCGTGCCGAGGTTGGTCGTCATGATGATGACCGTGTTCTTGAAGTCCACGACCCGGCCCTGGGAGTCGGTCAGGCGACCGTCCTCCAGGATCTGCAGCAGCGAGTTGAAGATGTCCGGGTGGGCCTTCTCGACCTCGTCGAAGAGGACGACGGAGAACGGCTTGCGGCGGACCTTCTCGGTCAGCTGTCCGCCCTCTTCGTAGCCCACGTAGCCGGGGGGCGAACCGAAGAGACGCGACACCGTGTGCTTCTCGCTGAACTCCGACATGTCGAGGGAGATCAGCGCGTCCTCGTCACCGAAGAGGAACTCGGCGAGCGCCTTGGACAGCTCGGTCTTACCGACACCGGACGGACCGGCGAAGATGAACGAGCCACCCGGACGCTTCGGGTCCTTCAGACCGGCCCGCGTACGGCGGATCGCCTTCGAGAGCGCCTTGACGGCGTCCTTCTGGCCGATGACCCGCTTGTGGAGCTCGTCCTCCATGCGCAGGAGTCGCGAGGACTCCTCCTCGGTGAGCTTGAAGACCGGGATGCCGGTGGCGGTCGCGAGGACCTCGGCGATCAGCTCGCCGTCGACCTCGGCGACGACGTCCATGTCGCCGGCCTTCCACTCCTTCTCCCGCTTGGCCTTCGCGGCGAGGAGCTGCTTCTCCTTGTCGCGCAGGGAGGCGGCCTTCTCGAAGTCCTGCGAGTCGATCGCGGACTCCTTGTCGCGGCGGACGCCGGCGATCTTCTCGTCGAACTCGCGCAGGTCCGGCGGCGCGGTCATCCGGCGGATGCGCATCCGGGAGCCGGCCTCGTCGATCAGGTCGATCGCCTTGTCCGGCAGGAAGCGGTCCGAGATGTACCGGTCGGCCAGGGTGGCCGCCTGGACGAGGGCCTCGTCCGTGATGGAGACACGGTGGTGGGCCTCGTAGCGGTCACGCAGACCCTTGAGGATCTCGATCGTGTGCGGCAGGGAGGGCTCCGCGACCTGGATGGGCTGGAAGCGGCGCTCCAGGGCCGCGTCCTTCTCCAGGTGCTTGCGGTACTCGTCCAGGGTGGTGGCGCCGATGGTCTGCAGCTCACCGCGGGCCAGCATCGGCTTCAGGATCGAAGCGGCGTCGATGGCGCCCTCGGCGGCACCCGCACCGACCAGCGTGTGCAGCTCGTCGATGAACAGGATGATGTCGCCGCGGGTGCGGATCTCCTTGAGCACCTTCTTCAGGCGCTCCTCGAAGTCACCGCGGTAGCGGGAGCCGGCGACCAGCGCGCCGAGGTCCAGGGTGTAGAGGTGCTTGTCCTTGAGGGTTTCGGGCACCTCGCCCTTGACGATGGCCTGCGCGAGGCCCTCGACGACGGCGGTCTTGCCGACACCGGGCTCACCGATCAGGACCGGGTTGTTCTTCGTACGGCGGGACAGCACCTGCATGACCCGCTCGATCTCCTTCTCGCGCCCGATGACCGGGTCGAGCTTGGACTCACGAGCGGCCTGGGTGAGGTTCCGGCCGAACTGGTCGAGGACCAGGGACGTCGAGGGCGTGCCCTCGGCAGGGCCGCCGGCGGTGGCGGTCTCCTTGCCCTGGTAACCGGAGAGCAGCTGGATGACCTGCTGCCGCACCCGGTTGAGGTCTGCGCCCAGCTTGACCAGGACCTGGGCGGCGACGCCCTCGCCCTCACGGATCAGGCCGAGCAGGATGTGCTCCGTGCCGATGTAGTTGTGGCCCAGCTGAAGGGCCTCGCGGAGCGACAGCTCCAGGACCTTCTTGGCACGGGGGGTGAAGGGGATGTGACCCGACGGGGCCTGCTGGCCCTGGCCGATGATCTCCTCCACCTGCTGGCGGACCGCCTCGAGCGAAATCCCGAGGCTCTCAAGGGCCTTGGCGGCGACACCCTCACCCTCGTGGATCAGGCCCAGGAGGATGTGCTCGGTGCCGATGTAGTTGTGGTTGAGCATCCGGGCTTCTTCCTGAGCCAGGACGACAACCCGCCGCGCGCGGTCGGTGAACCTCTCGAACATCGTTAATCGCTCCTCAGAGCGGTCAGGCAGTAAGGGGAACTTCCCCTCCCTGTCCTTCCGCAGCTTAGTCCCGCAAGCGGGGACCGCTCATTCCAACTGCCGACACCGTCGATGGCCTCCTGACCCGCAACGCCGACATCTGCTCCAACCCGATGGTGCGAGACGATGTTCCCGCAGGCCAGGCACTTACCCCAGTCGCCAGTACGCCGATGGCGAACGCGAGACGGCCTTTTCTGCGTGTCGCCCCCTCCCACTAGGGATGTCTTACCCGCTCGGACTGACAGTCCATGCCGCGCACACCGTTTCCCTCCGCTACGGGCGAACAACCTTGCACCTCGCCACACCCCCGCACGCCCCCTCGTCCGGCACGCTGCGCGGCCACTCGGACACCCACCGTAACTCGCGGCCCTCGGGGCGGTTGGTCTTGGCATGGTCGGTGTCACACCCGCGGTCCCTCCGGGCGCTTCCGCCGCCCCGGATCCTTCCGCCGTGGCGTGGGAGCGGGTGCGGCGGTGGTACGAGGGCGGGCTGGGCTGGGAGACGGCACCGGGGATCCCGGTACGGCTGCGCACCGGCGTCCGCTTCGACGTCCTGGACGTTCCGGCCGAGGCCGGGCACGCGTCCCTGCGACGGCTCGGCGCGCACGCTCCGGTGGCGCTGCGGGGCGACCGGATGATGCTGCTGGTGGCCGCGGGCAGCGCGGAGGAACTGCCGGGGCTGCTGCGGTGGCTGGAGTGGGGGTCGCTGCCGCTGGACCTGTCGGCGAGCGGGGCGGGCGGCCTCATGGAGGCACCGCTGCCCTGCCGGGCAGACGGGCTGGTGACAGAGGCGGCGCCCTGCCGGGCAGACGGGCTGGTGACAGAGGCGGCGCCCTGCCGGGCGGACGGCGCGGTGCCCTGCCGGGCGGGCCTCGCGGGAGGGGTGGTGCCCGGTGGCGGTTGGCAGGGGGCCGCTGTGTGGTTGCGGCCCCCCGTGCCGGGGAGTGAGGTCGAAGCCTCGTTGCCGGCGCTGTCGGCTGTCGGGGCTCTGGGGGGCGTTGGGGGCGCCCCCGGTCGCGCACCCGATCTCGTACGGCTGGTCGACACGGTGGCCACGCACTGCCATCGCGTCCGGCTGCGGGGCGCGGGCCCGCCGCGCTCGCAGGGGTGCCGGTGAGCTCGCCGCCGATTTTGTCGCCGGGTGTCCGACGGTGATCGGGGCGGCGGAACCGGTGATCAGCCGTTGGCCTTCTCGTAGGCCTCGCGAATGGTCGCCGGAACACGGCCGCGGTCGTTGACCTCGTAACCGTTCTCCTTCGCCCAGGCGCGGATCGCCGCGGTGTCCTGGCTGCCGCCGGAAGCAGCGCGGGCCTTGCCGCGTCCGCCGGAAGCGCGGCCTCCGGTGCGCCGGCCGCCCTTCACGTAAGGGTCGAGAAGGTCACGGAGCTTGTCCGCATTGGCAGTGGTGAGATCGATCTCGTACGTCTTGCCGTCGAGCGCGAACGTCACGGTCTCGTCTGCCTCGCCGCCGTCGAGGTCATCGACAAGAAGGACCTGAACCTTCTGTGCCACCGGATTTCCTTTCATCGATAACTTGAGGGCCGGGGTCCGCCGGGGTCCGCCGTATCGCCGCCCCTTGTTATATGCAGTACTGCAGTACGTCGGAAAGCAAACCGCTTTTGCCGGAAAAACACAAACCCCCGGCGGAGAGCAGCGACCCCACACCAGGGCCGGAACATACGCGTTTCGGACAAAGGGCACCCGTGAAGGGTCGCCCAGGGGGAATAAACCTGGCGGATGTGTGCGGATCCCGTGCGGCAGAACCGGGAGATGCGGGAGGCCCGGCGGTGACGATCACAGATGCAGAAGCATCCGGCTGTTGCCCAAGGTGTTCGGTTTCACTCGTTCGAGGCCCAGGAACTCCGCGACGCCCTCGTCATAGGAACGGAGCAGCTCCGCATAGACATCGGTGTCGACCGGCGTCTCGCCGATCTCCACGAAGCCGTGCTTGCCGAAGAAGTCGACTTCGAAGGTCAGACAGAAAACCCGGCGAACGCCGAGCCAGCGCGCGGTCTCCAGCAACTTCTCCAGCAACTGATGACCGACGCCCGCGCCCTTCAGGCCGGGCTTCACCGCGAGAGTCCGTACTTCCGCGAGGTCTTCCCACATCACGTGCAGGGCTCCGCAGCCGACCACCTCGGCGTTGTCGTCCCGCTCCGCGACCCAGAACTCCTGGATGTCCTCGTAAAGCGTCACCGTCGCTTTGTCGAGCAGGATGCGGCCGCGTACGTACGCGTCGAGGAGCCGGCGGACGGAGGGGACATCGCTGGTGCGGGCCCGGCGTACGGTGATGGCTTTTGCGGTGACTTCGGGGCTCACTGCTGACATGAGCGGACGCTATCGCTCATCGGGTCCGGGTGCGGAGCCGGGGTTCTGGGGAGGGTTCTGCGGGAGGTTCCGGGGCTCGGGTGTTTCGGGTCCCTGGGCGATGCGGATGGCGTCCCTGAGGGCCTGCCGCTGTTCCTCGCTCATCATGCCGAAGAAGGCGATGAGGGCGGCGGCCGGGTTGTCGCTCTGGGACCACGCGTCGTTCATCAGGGCGGCGGCGTAGGCGGCGCGGGTGGAGACCGCCTCATATCGATAGGCCCGGCCTTCGGCCTCCCGGCGGACCCAGCCCTTCTGATGGAGATTGTCCAAAACGGTCATCACCGTGGTGTAGGCGATCGACCGTTCCTGCTGGAGATCTTCAAGGACTTCTCGTACGGTCACCGGGCGGTTCCACTTCCACACCCGGGTCATGACCGCGTCTTCGAGTTCTCCCAATGGGCGAGGCACGTTCAGCACACTAGTGGGAGATTCCGCCCGGGGCGTGCTGGACGTGCGCTTTCACCGGCAAATGGGACGAGAAGGGGCGGCTCAGGCCTCGGTCCGGCGGGCGCCCTCCGCCTGCGCGATGGCGGCGTCGACGGCCGCGTCCTCCTTGGCCTTGTTGGCGCCGCCCTGGGTCTTCACGATCACCCTGATCACGGCGACGAAGAGCACGGCCATGACGACCGGGGGCAGGAGCGCGGAGACGTAGTCCATGACCCCAGGGTAGCCACCGGGCCGGGTCAGCCTGCCGCGAGGTGCTGCCCCGGGGTGCCGGCGCCGGGGGGCGGGGCCGGCTTGCGGCGGGGGAAGACCTCGCCCGGGGTGGGGACGGGGCGCTTG
>NZ_JAGGOO010000031.1 GCF_018614415.1 Streptomyces sp. ISL-12 | reverse complement strand
ATCGGCCGGACAAGTCCTAGTCGGCCGTCGGCCAGGAGGTGAGCGGTGGCCGAGGGCACCGTGGAGTCCTGGGAGCGGCAGAGCGGGGAGTCGGTCCAGGCGTTCGAGGCGTTCGCTGTGTACCGCGATCTCGGCCCGGCGCGGAGTGTCACGAAGGCGGCACAGGAGTTGGATAAGTCTCGGTCCCTGTTGGGCCGGTGGTCGCGGCAGTTCGCATGGGTCATGAGGGCGGCGGCCTACGACCGGGAGCAGGACCGGCTGTTCCTCGCGGAGCAGGCGCAGGCGCGCCGGGACATCGCCCGCAGGCACGCGAAGTTGGCACAGGCCGTACAGAGCAAGGCGGTGGCCCGGCTCCAGTCACTGGACCCGCGGGAGCTGTCGCCGTCGGAGCTGCTGCGCTACATCCAGGTCGCGGCGGAGATCGAACGGCGGGCCGTGGGCGAGGCCCCGGCGGCGGGGACGGTCGAGGACCGGGACCAGGGCGTGGACGTGGCCTCCTTGTCGGACGAGGAGCGTCGGGCACGGATGGATCAGCTGCGACGGGAGCTGGAGCGCCGGTTGTCGGAGGGCACGCAGTGAGCCGGGGCCGGGCGAAGCGCCGCGTGATCGAGGGTTTCGCGGATCCATCGGTGATGAGCGACGAGCAGTTGAAGGCCGAGGTCGCGGCACTCGTGCGGGCTGATGAGCTGTCGGCGCGGCGGTGGGCGTGCGAGGTCCCGAACTGCGACGGTCTGCCCCACGCGGGCTGGCTGCACCACCATGCCCGTGCGGCGCAGCGTCAGCCGCTGTGGCTGTGGACCGTGTGGATGCTGCTCACCGGCCGTGGCTGGGGCAAGTCCCGGACGGCGGCGGAGACGGTGAGGGAGTGGGCGCAGACACCAGGTCTTCAGATCGCGGTGGTGGCGAAGAACGCCACGCTGGTGCGGGACATCTGCTTCGAGTCCCCGAAGTCGGGGCTGCTGTCGGTGTTCCCGCCGGAGGAGGTGGCGAAGTACAACTCCAGCCTGGGCGAGACGACGCTCCGGCTGACGAACGGCACGCTGATCCGGGGATTCGGCGCGGAGACGCCGGACAACCTGCGCGGCTGGGCATTCGACAAGGCGTGGTGCGACGAGTACGCGGCCTGGTCGCGGCACACCGCGCAAGAGGTCTACGACATGCTGTGGTTCTGCCTGCGTGAGGCGGACACCCCGCAGGTCGTCATCTCCACGACGCCGAAGCCGCTCCCGCACGTCAAGCGGCTGGTCGAGCGTGGCCGTGCCCAGGAGAAGGCGCACCTGGAGGGCGGGGCGCCGCCGCGGGTGGTGCTAACCCGAGGGCACATGCGGGAGAACGACGCGAACCTGTCGGCGGCGGCCCGAGAGGAGCTGGAGGAGGAGTATGCCGGCACCCGGCTGGGGCGGCAGGAGCTGTCCGGCGAGCTACTCGAGGACGTGGAGGGCGCGCTGTGGAAGGGCTGGATGCTGGAGGTCGAGGGCTTCCGGCCCCGCCCCGAGCATCTGCCGGACCTCCAGCGCGTGGTGGTCTCCGTCGATCCGGCCACCAAGTCGCACGAGAACGCGGACATGACCGCGTTCACCGTGGCGGGGCGCGGGTTCGCCGTGGAGACGATGTTCGGGGACGACCGGCCCCGCGGGTACCTGCTGCACTGCGAGCAGGACCGGCACACGCCGACGCAGGCGATGAAGCGGGCCGCCACGCTGTACCACGAGCACCGGGCGGACTGCGTGGTCATCGAGGCGAACAATGGCGGCGACTACCTGCCCGCTCTCCTGGAGCAGGTGGACCCGACGGTGAACTGGCGGATCGTTCACGCCACGCGCGGGAAGCGGGCGCGGGCGGCGCCAGCGGCGCAGCTGTACGAGCAGGCCAGGGTGTCGCATGTCGGTCCGGCCCGGCGGTTCGCGGAGCTGGAGGAGCAGATGACGACGTTTGTCGGCCAGGGCGAGACGGAGGACTCGCCCGACCTGCTGGACTCGGCGGTGTGGGCGTTGTGGGACCTGTTCCTGGATCCGACGATGCCGCCTCCGCGTGGTGGGGATGACCAGCGGCTCGCTGGTCGGCGGTAGTTGAGCCAAGGCCGTTGTCAGTGGGCTGTGGCAGCGTTGCGAGGTGATCGGCGATGGACAGGCAGGGAGTCGGGGATGGCGGGGGAAGCTCGGGAGATGCCGGCATGGCTGGAGAGCGGCCGGACCGTTGGGGTCCCGGTCGTGGCGTTGGTCGTGGACGCTCGCAAGATGAGATCTCGCCGTGAGGGCATGCTCGGCCGGTTCGGAGTGGGCATGAAGAGCGTGATGCGTCTGCCCACCGGGACGGGTAAGACCGCGACCGCTGTGGCGGTGGCGATCGAGATGGCCAGGCAGGGCCAGAAGCTGACGCTCGTGGTCAAGGACCGTGCCGAACAGGAGGCGGTCGAAGCACAGCTGCAGGCCGCATGGGCTGGGCTGGATGAGGTGGCAGGTGATCAGGCCGCACCGGACAGCTTCCGTCTGGTTCCCGAGCCGTACGCACCCCGACGGTTGCGTGCTCGCCCCCCCCGGAAGCCGCGTACCGGGCGTTGTGTATGAGGGCGGCGGAATGGGAGGAGTCCGGGCGGGATCAGGAGCGGCGGGCCGTGGCGGGAGACCGACGTGTCCGGAATCCCGCAGCACGTCGGGCGGTGGTCATCCGAAGCGGGGGAAGGTGCGAGAACCCAGAGTGCTTGCTGCCAGACCTCCCGTACCGGACGAAGGCCGGGGAGCCGCTACTGGAAGTCGACCACATCGATGACCACGCTGGCGGCGGTCGGGATCACCCGGCGGCGATGATCGCCCTGTGCCCGAACTGCCACAGCAACAAGACGCACGGCGCGGAGCGGGCCGCGCTTACCGAACGCCTGCGCAAGGTGGCGGCAGAACGACATGCCACCTGGGCGGCCAGTCTCACGTAGCCGGGTCGTGGGGTTCGCTGGACTATAGGCTGATCAACGGCGCGGGGCCGACGTCCGGAGGAGACTGTGGGCCTGCGTCAACTTGTGATCGATGCGTGGTCGTGGCTGAACTACAAGCCCGTGATGGCCGATGCCGGGCGTCCCGGCAGCCGCGCGTTTCCGGAGCTGGCCAAGACGTGGGTCCCGCCGCAGGAGCTACGGCGGCTGGCCGCATACAAGGTGCTCGCGGCGTACGACAACAACCAGGCCGGGCAGCTATCGGCGGTCGGTGGCGACGAGAGCGCGCTGGAGCGGCGGGAGCTGGGCGACGCGGCGAACCTGGTGGACACCGCGCTCGGTTACCTGCTCGGCTCGGAGCAGAAGGTCGTAGTGGAGGGCGCGGAGCACGCCGACGAGGAGACACCAACGCCAGGGGCGGCGGAGGCTGCGGCGGTGCAGGACCGGCTGCGGAAGTGGGCGGACAAGGAGTTGCTGACGTTCCGGGTCCAGCAGGCGGAGCGGGCGGCGGTGCTCCTCGGGGACAGCGTGATGGTGCTGGCGTGGAACCCGGAGAAGCAGCGGCCGACGTTGCGGGTCTACGATCCGGGGTTCTTCTTCCCGCAGTGGGACGACGAGGACGAGGACTTCCCCCGTCGGGTGCACCTGGCGTGGGAGCTGCCGGCGGACGATGACGCCGGGCTGAAGGCCAGGGTGCGGCGGGTGACGTACGAGCTGGGGCCGATCTCCGAGTATGGCGAGCCCGGCGACGATGGGCTTGTGGCCGGTGGTCGGCAGTACCCGTGGGAGCCGGGCCGGACGTCCAACGTGACCTGCTACCTCACTGACGGCGAGTGGCTGCTGGAGGACCTGAAGAACGGCGAGACGCTGGACCGGCTGCCGATGGACAAGGCCGCGTACCGGGTGCGGCCGGACGGCACGGAGCTGAACCGGCTGGATCTGATGATCGACTTCGTGCCGGTGGTGCACATCGCGAACACGATCCCCGACGGTGGGGAGCACTGGGGTCGCTCGGTTCTTGCACGGGTTCTGCAGGCGCTCGACGAGCTCGCGGCCACCGACTCGGACAGCTCGGCGGCGTCGGCGACGACGGGCACGCCGATCATCGGGCTCGCGGGGGCGCGCCTGCCGGTGGACCGGGCGACGGGTAGGCCGCAGGAGTTGGAGGTGAAGGCGGGTGCGGTGTGGCAGCTCGGCGAGACCGGGCGTATGGACGCGTTGGACACGTCCCCGCAGCTGGCCGAGTTGCGGGCGCGGGTGGATCACCTGCTGGAGCGGATCGCGGCGAACAGCCGGGTGACGGCGGCCGGGCTCGGGACGCTGGACGCGACGGAGGTGCCGTCGGGGTACGCGTTGAAGCTCGCGCTGGGCCCGTTGGACGGGCTGATCGGCATGATGCGGCTCGCACGGGAGCACAAGTACCGGCTGCTGTTCAAGATGGTGCAGCGGTTGTACCAGGCGGGCCGGGCGGAGGGATGGACGGCTGGGGAGACGCTGCCGGCGCGGCTGGCGTGGGCGCCGCACACGCCGACGGACCGGGGCGCGGTGCTGGAGGAGGTTGTCAAGGCGTACGGGGCGGGGGTGCTGTCGCTGGAGACGGCGGTGGCGATGCTGCTGGAGGCCGGGTACCCGATCAAGGACGCCTCGCAGGAGGTGGAGCGGATCAGGGCGAAGGCGGAGCAGGAGGCCGCGGTGCGGATGGCGGAGGCCGCCGCGCGTCGCGCGCGAGACGAGGAGGACGAGGACCAGGAGGGGGCCGGGCCGGGTTCGGCCGGGTCGAAGAGGCTGGTCGAGAAAGGGAGCGAGCGGGAGCTGGTGGAGGCGAGCCGGTGACGCGGCCTCCGGGTGCGTGAGGCGAAGGTCAGCGCCAGATTCCGCGGGCGCGCATCAGGTCGATCTGGGGTTCGGTGACGTGCTCGCGGTACTCAGCGTGGTCGTACGGCGGGCGATCGGCGTAGAGGTTCGCCGGGTAGATGGGCTGGTCGTACAGGGTCGCGAACAGCTCGGTGCGCAGGTCCTTGGCCCAGTTGGTCCACGCGGCGGAGGTGCGCTGGCGGCGGAGGGCGGGCAGGTCAATGGTGGCGGTGACGAAGGTGGCGACACCGCCGTGGTCGAGGTGGCCGACGGTGCGGCCGGTGTAGTCCGTGATGGTGGAGTGGCCGCCGAAGAAGTCGACGCGCTGCCCGTCGACGCCGGTGTAGGAGGCCGGGTTGGGGGCGAGGACGTACATGGTGTTGTCGAGGGCGCGGGCCCGGTTCTGGATGTCGAAGGCGTCGGAGGTGACGCCGGGCAGCGGGTAGCTGGTGCGGTAGGCGATCTCGCAGCCTCCGAGGGCGAGGCCGCGGGCGTTCTCCGGGTACGACGCTTCGTTGGCCATCATGACGCCGAGGCGGCCGATGGCGGTGTCGGCAACGGGCCAGAACGCCTCGGGGTTGCGCCCGTGGAGCCGGGTCCACTGGTCGAGGACGTCGTGTGGGCTGACGCTGTGTTCCATAGGCGGCAGCGGTGTGAGCTTGTAGTGCCGCAGGACGATCTCGCCGTCGGGGTTGATGACGAAGCCGACGTTGAAGTAGCGGTTGGGGAAGGCCGGGTAGAGGGCCTTGGCCTGGGCCATGATGTGGACATTGAACTCGCGGGCCCAGCGGCCGAGCTCTTCAGTTTCGGCGCCGGGCAGGCTGATGGCGCAGGTGCGGGCGTAGGTGGCGTGGTCGAGGTCGTGGATTTCGTCGGTGAAGCCCTGGAGTGCCCCTTCGGGCAGGACGACCAGCCGGACGGGGTGGTCGAGGCCGCCGAGGGAGACCGCGGTCCGGGTGAGGGCGTACAGGTGGTCGAGGTTGGTGGCGATGTCGTCGCGCTGCTGGATCTCGGTGATCTCGGGGATGAGCCCGACGGCGGTGTAGGGGTTGAGCGTCATGGGGGGATACCTCCTTGTTCGACGCCATCCTGTGGGGGCGGTCGGACAGGGGCTCGTGGTCGTGTCGGTGCAGGTGGCTAAACTGGCCGGCAGCGCGGGGGCGCGCTCTGGAGGAGATGTATGGTCCAGCCCCTGCCGCTTCGCCGTCCTGTCGGCTTCCGTCGTGACGGGCGGCCGATCTACCCGATTCTCGGTGCCTCCTCTGAGGACGAGACGAACGACCAGCTGGACGACGCCACGGACAGCGGCCAGGAGCAGCAGGTCACGTTCACCCAGGACCGGCTGGGCAAGATGCTCACCCGTGAAAAGGCGCAGGGCGAACGGGCGGGGATCAAGCGCCTGTTGTCCCAGCTCGGGTTCGACTCCCCGAAGGCGCTGAGCGAGTTCGTGACCGCGCAGCGGGAGGCCGAACAGGCCGCCCTGTCGGAGGTGGAGCGCCGCGAACAGGCGGCGGCCGAGCGCGAGTTGCAGGCCGCGCGCCGGGAGGAGCAGGCCGCCGAGAGGGAGCGGGCGGCACTGCGCCGGGCCGCGCTGGTGGCGCTCGGCGCGAAGGGCGATGACCTGGTGGACGCGGAGCGTCTGCTTGCCGTAGACGACGAGGACGCGGACGAAGCTGGGATCCAGGCGGCGGCCGAGGCCCTGCGCGCACGCCGTCCCGAGCTGTTCGGTGAGGTCCGCACCCCGGTGCCGGCGGCACCCGCGGGAGCACCGGCGGGGCGTGGCCCGACCCGTACCGCCCCGGTGTCCAAGCCCGGTTCGGCCGGGCTGGAGATGGCCAGGCGGCGCGGGCTGATCCCGGAGTTCAGCGACTCCGCCGCCCGATAGTCCGGGCCCAGACCTTGGGGGACCACGCCCCCTGAACTTCGTGGACGGCATCGCCTCCGTGGGCGGTGTGCGGATTCTGACCGCAGCGTCCATGGAGACACGCACATGACCATCCAGCCCGTCTCGACGTCCGAGTACACCACCGCCAACCGTGAGTGGCTGGCGTCCCTGCACGGCACCGACTCCGTCGATACGATCACCCTCGACCTCACCCTGTTCAGCGAGGGCACGCACTACGTGTGCGGCGACGGCTGCGACCCGTACGGCCGGGTGCTCTCCGGCGTGCCGGTCGGCAGGGTCGCGGAGTCCGGCCTGTACGGCCCGTACGACCCCGAGGCGCACTGCGGCCGCCAGATCCTGCGCGGCTTCGTGATCGCCGAGGCCCCGTTCGCTCCGGGGCAGACCCGCGTTCCGGCCGCTCTGCTGTGGCACGGCGCGGTGAAGGCGTCGAAGGTGCCGGGCGGCATCGACGTGTCCCAGCTCGTGTGGCACCCGCGTGCCGCGCAGATCCGCTTCGTCTGAGCGGGGGCTGAGCTGTGACGATTCAGTACCTGCTCAAGGACGTCTCGGTCATGGACCTGACGGCGTTCGCCAGGGCTATCCCGTCCCCGAAGGACTTCCTCCTCAC
This sequence comes from Streptomyces sp. ISL-12, assembly GCF_018614415.1. Taxonomy (GTDB): domain Bacteria; phylum Actinomycetota; class Actinomycetes; order Streptomycetales; family Streptomycetaceae; genus Streptomyces. Next base: position 29,485 of record NZ_JAGGOO010000031.1, on the reverse strand, counting down.
CCAGACCATCTTCCCGACCGTGGAGATGCGCGAGGTGAAGTGGCGTACGAAGGACTCGGGCCGGTACGTCAACGTCGCCAAGTACCGCGCGTTCAACGCGAGCGTCCCGTTCGCGACCCGTGAGGCGTGGCAGACCTCCCGCGAGGGCGCGCTGCCCGCGCTGGGGCAGAAGCTCGTCGTCTCCGAGCAGGAGCAGATCCTGCTGGAGGCGTCGCACGGCTCGGACCAGGACCGGCTGATCGAGCTGCTGTACGACGACGTGGAACGCCACGTCGAGGCCATCCGCTCCCGGCTGGAGCTGGCGGCCGGCGACGTGCTCACGGACGGCCGGTTCACGCTGGAGCAGGAGAACGGCCTGACGCTGGAGGTGGACTGGAACGTCCCCGCCGAGAACATGCCGGTCGCCCGCATACCGTGGTCGGACCCGGCCTCCGACCCGATCGCGGACGAGCTGCGGTGGATCCAGCACCTGGACGACATCGGCGCACCGGAGCCGGAGCTGGTGATCACCAGCCGGAAGGCGTTCAGCTACCTGGCGGCGAACAACGCCTACAGGGCGGCCTACTACGGCAGCGTGAACCCGTCGACCACGCCGACCGCGACGCTCACCCCACAGCAGATCAACGTGGTGCGCGGCAACTACAGCCTGCCGCCGATCCAGTTCTACAAGGCCCAGGTGCGGGTGGACGGCAAGCCCCGCAAGGTGCTGCCCGAGGACCTGTGGATTCTGGTGCCGCCGGAGCGGGAGAAGTGGGCGCAGACCATGTACGGGGTGACGGCGGAGGCCCTGGTGCTGTCGCGCGGGTCGAACCCGGAGATCATCCGTGAGGACGCTCCTGGCCTGCTCATCACCCGCGGGGTGCAGGATGACCCCGTGCAGATCTGGACCAAGGGTGCCGCGGTGGGTATGCCCGTCATGCACACCCCGGACGCGCACATCGTGGCGAAGGTCCTGTGATGCCCGTGCGCCGATTGATCGCTGCCGTGTACGTGAAGGACCCGGAGACCCACGAGGACCTGATCCTGCTGCCCGGCGAGAGCCCGGCACCGGAGATCGCCGCAGAGGTGACGAATCCGAATGCCTGGGATGCGCCGTCGCCCGACGACGCCGAGCCGGAACCGACCGCGGCCGGCGGGCCAGGCCCGACCGCGGGCACGCCGGACCAGGAGCAGGGCGAGGCCGACGGCGTCGGTGCAAAGAAGTCGACGTCGCGGCGGACACGCTCGTCCTCCGCGTAATACGCTCACCTGTACGGCCCGGAGCTGGCTCCCCCGTCTGGCTCCGGGCCGTGCCTCGTATCGAGGGATGTGAATGGACGAGTTCCAGCGGTCGTGGCTCCTCGCGCAGCTCGGCCCGGACACCGACCCGGCCGGCCTGGAACGCCGCTTCTTCCGGCTGCGGTCGGTACGGGCCGTCGCTCTCGAGGTCCTGGGCGAGCGTCGCGCGAAGCTGCTCGCTGACCCACTGAAGGTCTCGGTTGATGGTGTGGTGACCATGGACCTGCAGGAGAACCTGCGCGGCATTGAGCGGCAAATGGAAGTCACACGGCAGGTACCTGCGCCCGACGACCCGCCAGAGGACGAAGACAAGACAAGCGAAGCTCTGGCCATGGCCCGGCTCGTGCCGACCCGCCGCTACAGATAGCCCGGGGCCCCACGCCAGCGAGACACTGCAGCACTCCGTCTGTGCCTTCCACTGACGGGCCGAAGGCCGCGGGAGCACGTATCCCCCGCGGCCTGTCTCACGGTTCTACAGCCAAGGCCAGTGGCCCCAACTCACCGCCCCGAGTACCAGGGCCGCACCTGTTGCGCCTGCCACAATCGCAGGCGAGACGTACACCGCGAAGATGGTACGGCCACCGACCAGCAGTTGTACGTTGGCGCGTCGTACGTGGGAGGACGTCGATGGGGGAGCCTCCGCCCAGGCGTCGTCCACGGGGCCATCCCCGGGTGACTGCTGGCTGGAACCTGTGCCATGGTGTCTACTCAAGAGTTGTCCTTTTCGCATGAGCACGGCCGCCGTCCCCCTGGCCGCCAAACCTGAAGGAGACGGTGGCACGCGACACTCGGTCCCCGCGGGGTTCGAGGGGACACAAAAGGGCCCCACCAGACCTAGGCATGGTGGGGCCCTCATTGATGACGCGACCGTATCGAAGGGGCTAGCAGCAAGGCAAGTTGACTCCGAGGCGTTGTTGGGGCCTGGTGAAAGTAGCCGTGCGGCTCGCAGCGTGGTGGTAGCGATCGCTGGGTTCTGTCTCTACACGGGTATCTGCCCACCTGCGATCTTGAAGCAATCGCGATTGGCTCGACCAACCCGTCGATCAGGCCGACCCACCAGAGCGCACAGAACTATGGTTCGCTCAGACGGTCGCCTGCTTACGGCGTCGGAGTAGTGTCAGAACAGTGATCGCGGCCAGGGTCATCCATGCCTTGCCAAGGATCTGACCGGGCAGGTAGTCGAAAGAGCCGAAGGCCAGCTTGAGGAAGAGAATGCTGTCCGCGAGCAAACCGACCGCGTTCGAGGCGAGCATCGCGATCAGCAGGCCGCGCTTGCGGAGGGGCTCGTAGACGGCGAAGTCCATGATCTCGGCGACCGCGAAGGCAGATGCCGAAGCGACAGCGAGCGCAGGGGTGGAGAGGAAGTACGACAGCACGGTTCCGACGGCTATGGCCGCGAGGACAGCTCCTCGTCCAGCGGATTCACGAGCGAGGTCTCGAAGGACCAGGGCGAGGCCGACCATGTAGACGCCGGCGGGGGCGGCATAGCCGAAGCCGACGGGGACTGCTCCGAAGTGGGTGACAGCGAGGTTGGCAGCCGGGATGGTGGCGATGTAAGCGACGAGGGTCGCGATACCGGCAGGGGCGGGGACGTTCACAGGCTTCTTTCTCTCTCGGTGATGTAGCTGTTGCGCCGATACCACGCCGCGGACGGACAGCGAGGCGAACGCCCAGACAGTACATCCCAGGCCACTGACATCGGCACCGCTCCTGATCTTGGAGACTCTGTCCGGGATTGAGTGCACTGCCGGAGGCATATGCACATCACGTCGGCACGAGTCGGCCGCATCCGGGCATACAAGGCAGCGCGTCTCGAGCATGCAGACGCAGGTCAGGCGGAGGTCATCCCCCGGCGACGGCAAGAGTCTCGTTGCCGTGCACGGCTCCCTGCGACAGCGCCGCCATCCCTAAGCAAGACGTCGTTTCGGCCGAATTTTACGCCGCGATGCACACAGCAAAGCCGCCCGATAAGTTCAGTTAGTTCACATTAGGGAGATATGGGGCGTCGCAAGAGGGCGCCGCAGGAGTGCCTACCGTCCAGTACCGAAAGTGCGTGCGAATTCGCGGTCTGCTCCGTCGACTGTGTTGTCAGTGGGTGCGCTTAAGCTCGTGCCAGTTGTTGAATCAGCAGGTGGGGGGCGAGCAGAAGGATGTCTCCGGACTTCGAGGTCGGGCACCTTGTCACGTTCACAGGAGCGCCCGGAATCGGCCGAGTGGGGGCTGTCGACGGGGGTACTCTCCGCATCGACTTCTTCGAGTCCGTCGCCGAGCCAGAAGTCGAGTCGCGCACGGTTCCAGCGACTGCATGCCGGCCCGCCGTGCTCAAGCGGGAGACTCGCGTTTTCTGGCGCAACCCGAACACGGGAGCGTGGCTCGCTGGGCGAGTACAACTGGCCCGGCGTCCCACGTATTTCGTCCACTTCCCGAACACCCAGTCAGACCTGCCGGTGCAGGAGACCGAGCTTCGCGTCCGGTGGGACAAACCTGTGCGCGACCCGCTCCAAGTGCTGGTCTCGGGGGGCAACGAATCCGGCTACTACCACAACACTCGGCTACCGCTGCTTCACAACCTCATCGGCCAGCGGGCAGCCTGTGCCAGCACACCCGCCCTGCTGTCGTCCGCGGTCGAGATCTACCCCCACCAGATCCACGCGGCCCTGACCGTGCTCTCCGATCCGGTCCAGCGGTATCTCCTCGCCGACGAAGTCGGTCTGGGGAAAACCATCCAGGCTGGCTACGTCATTCGGCAGACCTTGATCGACAACCCGAGCGCCCGGATCACGATCATCACGCCGGAGATTTTGCGGCGGCAGTGGCTGAGCGAACTGCGCGAGAAGTTCTTCATCAGCGACTTCGTTGACCGCCGCGTGCGGTACTCATCCCACGAGACGCCGGAGAACTGGGCCGAGTACCACGACAGCGAACTCGTCGTCGTGGACGAGGCTCACGAACTGGTGCACAACGCCGATAATAATGACCCCCGGTACCGCGAACTGTGCGCCCTGGTCCACGCCGCCCCCAAGCTTCTCTTGCTGTCAGCCACACCGATCACAGCCGGACCGACAGCTCAGTTGGCCCTTCTACACCTCCTCGACCCCGCCCTCTACAGCTGGGAAGACCGGGACGCCTTCGCGCGTCGTCACGAGATGCGTGAGAAGCTCGCGGACCGCGTCTCCGGCCTCGATGAGAAGTTCCCTCCCCTTCTGCCCTCCACCATCGACCGCATCCGGGACGTCATCCCCGAAGACCCGCTCTTCGAGGAGCTGGCCCCGCAAATCCTCGAACTCCTCGACGAGTACGACGAGCTCGCCGACGAAGCGAACACGCCCGAACTCGCCCTGCGTGTCGAGGCGCTCCGTGCTCACATCAGCGAGACGTACCGGCTCGACCGCCGAGTGATCCGTCACCGCCGAGCCCGTGTCCTGCGTGACGACGAAGACTCCGACCTCGTCCCCTATGTCGTACGCGGTCGAGCCCTCCCCCAACTCCTCGGTGACGGGACGCTGCACTCCATTGCCACGGAGACTGCACGGACCTGGCAGCGTGAAACGTGGGATCGTCTCCTTGACGAGAACCTCGATGAACAACGATCCGCGTACGGTCTCGTTCTCGGCATCCTTGTCTCGCGACTCGGCGGTCCCTCCAACGACTTCCTGGACTCCCTGCGGTGGCGCGTGCGCCAAGACACGCAGGCAGCAGGTCGTGCTGGCCTGACGAGCCAGGAGCGCGACCTGCTGGCCGGCCCGCCGCTGCTCACGCACGAGTCGACTCTCCTGGAGCGGCTCGAAGCGAAGCTCGAACAGGACCTCCTCAAAGAGGAAACGGACGAGCTCACTGCCGTCCTCCTGCCCATCGTGGCCCAGAGCGGAAGAACCGCGATCTTCGCGGGAGCCGGTTCGCTCGCATCGAATCTGGCCGCAGAACTGCAGCGTCGCCTCCCCGACGTGCTCGTTGCCGAGCACACCCGTCACGCCGGATCGGAAGCGTCACACAAGGCCGTAGAGGCATGGCGGGCTCCCTATCCGAAGAACCCTCGGGATGCTCGTGGGGCTGAGAAGCTGCCTCGCGTACTCGTCATGGACGACTCGGCTGACGACGGCCTGAACTTGCAAACCACCAACACAGCGGTACACCTGCGGCTTCCCTGGTCACCGAACCGTCTGGAGCAACGACTCGGCCGCTTCGACCGATACCCCGACTTCGGGGAGACCGGTCAGGACCCCGCCACTCAGTTCGTCCTTGCCGAGGCCGGCGAGTTCACCGGGGCCTGGCAGGCTCTACTGAAAGACGGCTACCAGATCTTCTCCGGGTCGGTCTCCACCCTGCAGGACGCCATTGCAAGGGATCTCGCGGGCGTGTGGTGCACCGCCCTCGTTGAAGGACCGGACGGACTGGCCAACTCATCGCCACACGTCGCGTCCCAGTTGAAGGACGCTCGGGCTGCCATCGCCAAATTCGAACGAGTCGAGGCCGTCCACGAGTCCGCCACCTACCAGACAGACGTTGCTGCCGAAATCGCAAAATTCGAGCAGCCGCGCCGCAAGATCGAAGATGCCTTGCTCAACTACGCCGGCGACGGATCCTCCGGCATCAAGCTGCCACACTGGACACGCTCGGTGAACGGCTGCATCCGCCACAAATTCAACCTCGAGGCCCAGCCGCTGGTCTCCCCGCACCTCTACCAGAGGCTGAAGACCAAAGTGCCGGCCGAAGCCGCTGAGGCCACGTTCTTCCGGGCCGACGCACTGCGCTCCTCCGGCACCCGCCTGTTCCGTATCGGCAACCCGCTCGTCGACATGCTGACCTCGGTCATCTACACCGATGACCGAGGGCAGGCCACGGCCTTCTGGAGACTCGCCCCCAACCACCGGGGCGAACTGGAGCCCTACTTCGGCTTCGACTTCGTGGTAGAAGCCAACATCAACGGCGCCGTCGCCCTGGTCAACGATGTGGGCGCGGAGAAGGCCCGCCTCGCGCTCCGCCGACAGGCAGACCGGATCCTTCCCCCCTTCGCCCTCAAGGTGTGGGTCGCAGCAGGCAGCACGAAGGCCGTTACCGACGAGCAGACCCTCGTATGGCTGGAGAAGCCCTACGACAACAACAAGGACCACAACTACAACCCGAAACTGATCCATGAACTCACCGACATCTTCGGAGGGTGGAAGTACTACGCAGCCGCAGCAAAATCAGCCAACGTAATCGCCCTCGAAGAGCTTGAGCAGGTAACCAAACTCCCTGCCATGTGCGACCGCGCACAGAAGGCGGCCCGCCGTCGCCTCGCGGTAGCTGCAGCCCAGGCCAAGTCTCGTGGGGCAGCCAGCCACCTCCTGGGAGATACCGAGAGTTACATAACGGACGTGTCCGTCGCGGACGCCCTTGTCGAGGGACTCACCCAGCCAACAGTGCGACTGGTCGCGGCCACGTGCATCGTGAAGAGCGGGTATAGGAGGGTGCGGCATGGCTCCTGACGCAAGCAGCACCTCCCTGTCCAAAGCTGCTCTAAACATTGACAGTTGGACAGGAGCCGACGAACTTCTGCGTTCCTGGCCCTCGGTTCCGCCCATGGACGACAGCCAAGGCACCCTGCGACGCCTCCGCGACGCCCTCGTCGGACTGGACAACGGGTCGTCGGGATGGCGAGATGCGGCGGCCCTCATCCGTCAAGTCCTGCTTGAAGCCCAGGCCCGCGGGGTCCACAACGGCCTGGTTGTCCCCAAACACCCTGTACTGCCCTCCCAAGAGCAATGGTCACAACTGCACTGCGATGCGATGCCACACGAGCGGGGCTTGTACATCACAGCGAAGCCCTGGCATCCACCGGTGGAAGAGAACGATGCGGCGGCAGTAGCTCGCGAGGATCTGCGGCAGGTGTACCTAGGAGAAGCGGCCGAACACCGTCGCCGCCGGGAACCCCACCCGGCGGACCCGTTCTGGACGGCGGCGCTCGGTGCGACGCACGAGCAGTACTTGTCCTTCGGTCAAAGGCAGGCTGCGCGGGCCGTCGCGCTCGCGCAACCAGGCAGCAGCGTGATCATCTGCCTGCCCACGGGGCACGGCAAGACCGCAGTCATCCAGGCACCTGCGCTGCTCGCGAGTCGAAGCGCCGGCGTCTCAGTGGTGGTCGTGCCTACCGTCGTCCTTGCCCTCGACATGGAGCGCCGTACCCGCCCTCTGATGGAGGCGCAAGGGCGGACTAGTCCTACGGGACGCTATGCCTATGTCGGTGGCCTGCCGGACGACGTCAAGCAGCAGATGCGCGATGACATCCGCACGGGCCGGCAGCGCCTCGTATTCACCTCACCTGAGGCTCTTGTCCGGAGTCTGCGCAAGCCGCTTGAAGACGCGGCAGGAGCTGGTCTGCTCAAGTACTTCGTCATCGACGAAGCCCACCTCGTGGAACAGTGGGGCAACGGATTCCGACCCGAGTTCCAGACCATGTCCAGCCATCGTCGCACCTGGTTGAGCAAGGCTCCCGAAGGTCTGGCACCCGTCACGGTCGCCATGAGTGCCACCCTCACCACACAGCAAGTCAGCACGCTTGAAGATCTCTTTGCAGGACCAGACAAAGCTCAGATTATCTGGGCTTCCCAACTTCGTCACGAACCTACCTATTACATCAACGCGTCCGCGACCACTCAACGCCGCGAGAACTCCATTCTTGAGGCTGTGTCGCTCCTGCCTAAACCCATGGCCTTGTACGTCTCGACAGTGGCAGACGCAAAAGAATGGACGAGGCGCCTTAAAACTGCTGGCTTTCATCGAGTCACTCATGTAACCGGGGACTCAAGTGACCAGGACCGACGCGATGCAGTGGAGGGCTGGGGCGGTAAATCCACCGAGGCCGACAGCAGAGTCTCCACCAGGTACGACATTGTCGTCGGCACTTCGGCATTCGGGCTGGGTGTAGATCTGCCGGACGTTCGGACCGTGCTACACGCATGCCTACCCGAAACCGTTGACCGGTACTACCAGGAGATCGGCCGAGGCGGCCGCGACGGAAACCCGTCAGTCGCCTACATGGTGACAGCACCCGGTGACCGGGACATCGCCGAAACCCTCGGTAGCGAACCAGTCATCTCCTCTGAGAAAGCGTGGAAACGCTGGGATGCCATGTTCCGACGAGAACAGCAACTCGGCGGCAGCCGCTACAGGCTCAATCTAGACTCCCGCCCCAGCCACGTCAGCGAGGATTCTGAAACTAATAGGTCGTGGAACGTTCGGGTTTTGAATCTCATGGTTCGCGCGAAGCTGATCGAACTCCACGTGCCGCAACCTCCTCAGCGCCAAGGTGAGGAACTCGAATCCGCCTGGGAGGAGCGCGTTGAGGAGTTCAAGAAGCGCGTGGCGACACAAGCTGAGGTCACAATCAAAGACCCGCAAGTCAACACTACGGAGCGTTTCGCTGATCGTTTCGAGGCAGAGCGCAAGAAACTTCTTGATGAGCAGAAGAAATCCCTCAAGGGTCTCCAAGAGGCGCTTGGTGGAAGTCAGTGCATTGGTGATGTCCTCGGGGAGTACTACCGCCTGCGTCGAGACCAAGCTTCCTTGCCAACCCGTGTGACCTGCCGCGGATGCCCGAACTGCAGGGCAACTGGGCACCCCGACAAGTCTGGCTTCTACCGACTCGCGGGTGAGCCTCGGCCGTGGCTGCGTTTCCCGGCACCTCCCGTGAAAGACCCGCTGGCCCACTACCGTGACGGCCTATCGTGTCTGAGTTTGTGGTGGGAGGACGAGCAGGAACTGCGGCTCTACGTGCCCCGCCTCCTGGAGCGGCTGGTCCGGCGGGACATGACCATCGTTGGTGGTCCTGGTGTCACGGCACAATGCCGAGAGGTGCTCCAGAAGGCAGCACGTACACACCCTGTTGTACTCGACGAGGATGCAGAGTTGCTGAAGTCATGGGCCGGCCCCGTGGTTTGGATCTTGGACGATTCGGCGTCACTCGACTACGACACCGCCGCACGGTTCAGTTCGGAGGACGTCACATACCTCCTCCACCCGCACCAAACTCGACACCCAGACCGGGCCAGTGACCTGCTGATCGATATTCACCGAGCCAAGCTTCCGGTCTTCCGTGCCTTGGAGGAACTCTGATGACTCTCCTAAACGTAGGCGCAGCCCTGCCATCACAAGCATGGGCCGTGGTGCGGCTGCTCGCCTGCCTTGAGAAGGCACCCCTTTTGGAAGAAGCGCGTGCTCTGTTGTCTCCACCTTCAATCCGCGGCGAGAAGACACAGGACAAGCCCGCCTTCGATAAGGCAATCAGCACATTGGAAGAGTTGGACCTAATTCGGATCGAAGGGAAAGATCAGCAACTGTTTCTCGCTGGCCAGGCTGTTGACCTCGACGGCCAGGACGTATCTGCGTTCGGCTCCGCACTCCGACGCGCGATCCTCGATCCTGCCAAGAACACATCGCTTGGCGACTCACCTGACCAAACCGGACCTCGCGACCTCACCAGAGCTCTGGCGTGGCTGCTCACGTTTGATCCCACAGATCCAATGGACTGGCTCAGGGCGCAGAACGAGCAGAGAGAGGCCTTGCGTCCTGAGGCAGGACCCGTTTTCTCCAATCACACTCGTTGGCTTCGCTTCAACTACTGGGCGCCACCTCTGGGTCTAGCGGGAGCGCCTCTATTCCAAATCGAGGAAGGCAACGCAAACCGGCTTGTCCCTGACTGCACAGTCGCCGTGAGACAAACCCTTGCCGAACTACAGCAAACCGACGTGAGGATAAACGCAGTGGAGCTCTTGCGTACAATCCGCGAACAGCTCCCTGTACTGCCAGGTGGTGCTCACTCACGAGCGGTGGGACTCCGCTCACCGGGAGACACCGCAGCCGGCGCAGCTCTCTCATATGCGCTGCTTCGCGGTGAAGACGAGAAGTGGTTGCGGCTGGAGCACGATGACGATGCTCAACACGTTCTCCAGGTGCACGACCCGGATAGGTCATCTGCACGGCCGGTCAGCGCCATCACCATCTTGGAGGCCGTCAATGGCTGACTTCCGCGACCTCTGCTGGGATCCAGCGACCGCAACTGCCACGATCAACACCGAGGCCATCAGCCCGCACCGGTCCGTATTCCTTGCCACGCATGCACCCTTGCGTATCAAGCGCGCCTTGGTCTCGGAGGACAAGCAGGTCCAGCCCATCGGCGACCTGATCAATGAGCGGTCGGTGATAGACGACTTCGTCACGAAGAAGTCGGACTCAGGCGCTCTCCTGATGTTGGTCCTCGGAGACACCGGGTCCGGGAAGTCCCATCTGATTCGATGGGTGCGCGAGAAACTCCCGGAGTTCATTCCCGACTCGGCCACCCACGAGGTCATCTATCTCGAACGCTCTATGACCAGTCTCAAGGCAGTGGTCAAGGCTCTCATCGCCAAGGCAGACAGCAGCGAGCTAGCACAGCTCAGGGATGATGTCGACAGGTTCACTGCCGAAATTGATCAAGAGTCGCTTGGCCGCCGAATCCTCAATGAACTGAGTGAGCGCCTCTCTTCGACGCCACCGAAGGAGATCCCTGGGCCAGGACGGGTCCTTGCCGGCCCCGGCAGACTGGCAGCGATGCTGCATGACCCGTTCATTCGGCAGCACATGCTGTCGGAAGGGAAGTTTGTTCCGCGACTCGCGGCTCAACTCCTCAAGGATCGTCGTAGCGGGCAAGACGAGCGTCCCGAGAGCTTCACCATTGAGGACTTGCCCCTAGACGTCGATTATGACAACGCCGCTTCAGATATGGTCGCCCGGCTGCTTAATCAGATTGCTACGCGAGACGACCTACAGGCCACGGCCGTGGATCTACTCAACAGGAATTTGGAAGCTGCGGTCAAGAACGCGGCCAACCTTGGCGCAGGACGTCTCCTAGACGCCATGATGCAGGTACGCGCGGAGTATCAGCGACTTGGCAAGGAAATCATTCTTCTAATTGAGGACTTTGCTCTCATCCAAGGCGTCCAACAGGACCTCCTGGACGCAGTTATCGAAGCAGCGAACCGAGACGGAAGGACATCGCTCGCCCCAATCCGCACGCTTATGGCTGTCACCCCGGGCTACCTTGAACAAATTCCAGAGACCGCGCTGAGCCGCATTCGAGCCACAGCAGGATACGTCTACAACCTGGATGTCCCATTCAGTCAAACTGACACCGGCAGCCAAGAAATCGCCTCATTCGTCGGACGCTATCTCAATGCGGCCCGCGTGGGCCGAAACGCTCTGGAGACAGCACGTGACGGGGAGACGCCTAACGCGTGTGACGGATGCACTCTACGGGAACGCTGTCACGAGGCCTTCGGCGTGACACCGCAGGGCTACGGCTTGTTCCCCTTCAACGCTTCCGCGCTTGTCAGAACCGTCCACTCTACCGCTGACTCAACGAAACCCTGGTCGTTCGTCCCCCGGACCGTCCTGGGCAGTGTCGTACGCCCCCTTCTGATCAATCACGCCGACCAAATCCGCCGAGGAGAATTCCCCGACTCTGAATTTCGACGTCGGTTCCCGAGAGCCGAAATCGACAAGGAACTGGGGCGAGATGCGCATGCCTTCATCGACGACCATGACCGCGTCGATCCTGAACGCCGAAAAACCCTCCTGCTATTTTGGGGAGACGCTCCTGCGGACGCCAATGAGATCGATGAAACAATCCTGGAAGCATTCTCCTTGCCTCCCTTGGATGGGAAAAGTCGAAGGATTCCGGCAGCAACGTCAACAATCTCCACGGCAGATCGAAAGGCTGAGAAACCGGATAAAGAGCCCGAGTCCACCATCGATGCGGATAATATTCCCCGGTCCCTGAAGCGGAAACTGGAAACCGTCAAGGTCTGGCTGACAAAGGAAGAGGTTCTCGACAACGCGACGGCTCATAATGTCCGCTCCATAATTGCAACGGCCGTGCTCCAGCGATACCGCTGGGAATCACCGCTCATGCATGAGCAGCCAAAGAAGGTGACAGATAAGGCCTGGCCTAATAATGCGACCGTGGTTTCAGTAACTGGGGCGGATGAACGGCTGGCTGGCGCTGCTGACGCACCTATCCGCTTTGGGCGTACAGCGAAGGACAGTTACTTCTTTGAGAGCCTGTTGTGTGCAGAGGCGGGAAAGGGTCAGGTCAGGAGCCAGGACATTCGGCGTCTCGCAACGTACGCCGACCAGCACGGACCAGCCCTTACTTCCCGTGTTCAGCGCCACCTAGAGATCACCGACGAGCAGTTGGTGCTCGGTCTACGTGCTTCCCTGCTGGGAGCGATGCTCGCTGGTCAGGCGTACCCAGGGATGGAGACCGCTGCTCTACTGACTGCGGTCCTTGACGAAGGCCAGGGATGGGAGCGGACAGACGTCGCGCTGCGCACAAAGCAGTGGAACGACGCCTTGAAGCGTCACCTCGATGCGCGTCCTGCTCTCGTAGATCGACTCAAGGAAGCCGTGGGTGTCGCCCAGGGTGTGACCGGAGCGGTGAGGATGATCGACGCTGCCCGAGTGCTTCCCCTGCTGAGGCAAGCGGCGTCTCAGTGGGAATGGACGGTCGACCGGACGCAGGTTCCGTCTTGGGTCCAGAAGGCAGTAACTGGCTTCGCCTCGCTTCCGACGCTGGTGGACGCTCAACTCGCCGAATTCGAACGGCTGTTGGGCGAGATCCGGAGCCGTCACCCTCGTGGAACCAACAGCGCACACACCCTCTCCGCAATTGAGGGCGCTCTCGCCGCGGCCAAGGAGGTCAATGGGCTGATGCCCCTCGGAGTTGATCAGACACTCCGTTTCGAGGAATTTCTTGAGCGAGGCAGGCAGGCCGAATGGAGCAAGGTCTCCGAACTGGAAGACGACCTCGCCCGGGCATCAGATGAAAGTCGAACCGACCGTGTCCGCCAGGCCGCTCGCTTTGCTGCGGCAGCGCAGGATCGCGGCACAAGCATACAAGACATCCTTCTCCTGCTCTCCGAGAGCGAATCGTGGCTGGAAGCTGCGCTGAGAAGGGCTGAAGCGCGAGCGGGTACCACTGCCATCGACAGCGTCTCTCTCGCCATGCAAACGGTGCTCGGTGAATGGAGTGAGGTAGCGCACCTCGCCTCTGCCTCTTGGAAGACGACCGAGGCTCCCGTCGCGCAGGAGGGGGATAACGAATGACACAAAGACCCGTCTACGAGATGGCGCTGCAACTACAGGACCGTGCCCGGCAGTTGTCTGAGGGCGCGGCTGGGGAGAAGGAAGCAGCCCGGGTTGCGTCACGTATCAGCGAATTGACGGCACGCCTGGCAGAGCTTCGCAGGGAAGTCACTGTGGCGCTTGCCTTGAAGGACCAGGGCGCAGCAGTCGTAGCGAGCCTGCCGGCAGCCAGCGATGGACTGGAGCCGTTCACTCGGCGGGCTGAGAACGGATGGCCCGGCGACCAAGCCTTCAATACGGCCAAGCGCAAGGTGCAGGAAGCAGCCACGGCCATCCGTGAAGAGAATCTAGCGGCGTGGGCCGAGTGGTCTGGTCGACGTCTCGCCGCTCTTCCCCTGGCCAGGATTCCGATGCTGCCTCCGCAAGAGCAAGCATCGGCTCGGTCACGTCGCGTGGACCTGGAACGGGCGGCATCAGCCAAAACGGTGACCACGGGCGACATCACGCTGTTCGTGACCAAGTGGGAGTCTCTTGCCGAGTCGCTGCGCGATGCAAAGGAGCCTCCAGTTGAACTACTCGCGCTCCTCGAACGCCTCGACAGTCGGCCCGCACCGACACTCCGTGACATCACAGATCAGGAAATCGCCCTCCTGCGCGAATTCGCCATGGACGGCCAGGTCTCACTGACAAGGAAGGGCGCGTGACACAGCTTTTCGGTCAAGGATTCGCCAATGCTCTCCTCAACCGACTCGAGGATCGCGAACTCCCGCTGCTCTCATGGGGTGTAACGGAAGGCTCGCTTTCCGAGGCCGAGGTTCTGGAGACCATCGACGAACTACTTCTCACACGGCAAGACGCACCATCCGGCGCCTCACCCGACGAGGTTCTTGAGGAGTGCCTCGAGCGGGCCCTGCTACTCGAGGTACCGGTGCCCGTCGTTTCTCCGCCGCGGTACCGGACCCGCATGGCAGAGACCTTGAGGCTGACGGCCGGGCTCCGGCAACTCTTCGTACGCGGCGGATGGTCCTCGCCGCCGGAACGAGGCTGGTGGCGACAGCAGAAGCGACTGATTGCCGACTACCGGCTCCACGTAGCCCCACGCCGCTACCCCCGCCGTGACATCCCCGCGGACGTCGCCCTGGCTGAACTGGCCAATCTTGATCACTGGCGCGACCTCCAGCATTCCGTCGCAGCGGCCCACGTCGGAAGCTACAAGCTGGCAAACTTCCAGTTGAAAGCGACCCGTGCCGTGTTTACGGCGCTTGGCGGTCGGCGCTCAGCGGGAATCATCGTCGGCGCCGGCACCGGTAGCGGCAAGACGCTCGCCTTCTACCTGCCGGCGTTCGCCGCCATGGCAGAGCACGCACGCCCAGGCACAAAACCGCGGGTGCATACCCTCGCGCTCTACCCACGATTGGAACTGCTTCGCGATCAACTTCGGGACGCGGTTCGCGCGGCTGAAGGCGTAGAGCCCGCCCTGCGTGCCCAAGGACGCCGTCCCCTGCGAATCGGCGCACTCTACGGCAGCACGCCATGGAGCATCAACGATCCCAAGTTGCAGCCTGGGAGCCAGGCTCGCGGAGCCTGGGCGCGAACCGCAGACGGGGCCATCTGCCCGTACCTAGCCTGCCCCAACCCCGATTGCGGGACGGGTGACCTGGTGTGGTCAGACAGTGACCGGCTCCAGCGCCGCGAACGGCTCACCTGTGCGAATGCGAAGTGCGGCTACACGATCAAGGACGGTCGCCTGGCACTGACGCGAGACTCGCTGAAGGACAAGGAGCCTGACCTCCTCTTCACCACCACGGAAACGCTCAACCAGGCCAGCAGTAACAGCAACCTTGAGCGGCTTCTTGGCTGGTGCGGCGGCAACCCCGGTCCCGCCCTTGTCCTGCTCGACGAGGTCCACACCTACACCGGTGTGCACGGTGCGCAGGTCGCCCTCCTCCTCCGCCGCTGGCGGGATGCGGTCGATCGGCCCGTCACGTTCGTCGGGCTGAGCGCCACACTGCGAGACGCCAAGCACTTCTTCGCGCAGCTCACGGGGCTGCGTCCGGGCGACATCGAGTCGATCGAGCCGGCTGAAGCTGAGTTGGAAGCCGAAGGCCGCGAATACGCCATCGCCCTCCGCGGGGACCCCGTCGCCGGGGCGAGCCTGCTGTCGGCATCGATCCAGACAGCGATGCTCTACGGGCGGGTGCTGGACCTCGAAAGCGACCGCTTCCTATACGGCTCCAAGGGCTTCCTGTTCACCGATGACCTCGACGTCACCAACCGCTTCTACGACGACCTCCGTGATGCCGAAGGCGGCCAGACCCGGTCCGGCCGCCGTAACGGTTGGGACCCCGTGCTCGCAGGCCTTCGCTCCCCGGATCGAGACGAGCACGGTGCCCGGTACCGCGAGGGACAGTCCTGGGATCTCGTCGAAAAGATCGGCCACGACCTCGATCCCAGCCTCCGCCTCCATCATTTGCGCATCGGCCGTACGTCATCGCAGGACGCGGGCGTCGACCACGACGCGGATCTCACAGTG
Source organism: Streptomyces sp. ISL-12 (assembly GCF_018614415.1). Taxonomy (GTDB): domain Bacteria; phylum Actinomycetota; class Actinomycetes; order Streptomycetales; family Streptomycetaceae; genus Streptomyces. The sequence goes on along the minus strand of NZ_JAGGOO010000031.1, from coordinate 13,575 downwards.
GCCACTGCCTCGCTGGAGGTCGGCTTCAACGACCCGCGCGTCGGTCTGGTCTTGCAGCACAAGGCGCCCCGGGATGCCGCCGCGTTCATCCAGCGCCGCGGTCGGGCCGGACGTCAGCGCGGGACTCGTCCCATCACTGTGGTCACGCTGTCAGACTACGGTCGTGACCGCCTTGCCTACCAGGCTTACGAGACCCTGTTCGCCCCCGAGGTGCCGGCCCGAACACTGCCCGTGGGTAACCGGTTCGTCCTGAAGATCCAAGGTGCGCAGGCTCTTCTTGACTGGACGGCCCGGAAGCTCCGCCGTCGGAACCCGTGGGCCGATCCTCGAAAGCTGCTGGAGGCTCCATACAGCAATGCCACGCAGAAGCGGGACCCGGCATCCGAAGACCTGCTCGCAGATCTGCTCCAGGCGCTCCTCGACGATTCCGGACTCCAGGATGACCTCGCCAATCATTTGGTGAAGGCCCTCCAGATCAGCGCAGACGAAGCTCAGGCACTGCTGTGGGAGCAGCCCCGCTCACTGCTCTTGGCCGTAGTACCGACAGCCCTGCGTCGTTTGCGGAGCCGGTGGCACCCTCTGCGTGAAGACTCGGGGGCAAGGGAAGGTTCTCTCCTGCCAGAGTTCGTCACCCAGTCGTTGTTCGCGCCTCTGAATCTGCCAGAGGTGGACCTGCTGCTTCCGTTCTCCGAGGGCGACAGCGTCGAGCAGTTGCCCATCGCCCGGGCTCTGCGCGAGGCGGTGCCGGGGCGGGTCAGCCGCCGTTATGGTTACCGTCGCGACGAGCATCGCACGTGGCTTCCGCTGCCTCCCGACGGTACGAACACCCTGCCGCTCACTGACATCGTCCGCGGTCACGATCCCGAGGGGACCTGGCACCCTCACGGAGAAGACTCCTCTGTTGAGGTCTTCCGCCCGCATCAACTCATCCTCGATCAACCTCCGCAGGAGATCGACACCCGATCTCAGGGCGTTCCCCGTTGGGGCACGCAGATCGTTGCCTCCCAGGACGTGCCGCTGAGCCCGGCAGCTGTTCCCTACCCATCTCTGTGGTCTCAGCGCGTCGTTTCGGTGAATTTTGCGACGCATGCCGGTGGCAACCCCATCGAGGTTCGACGTATGACGATGGGTGCAGACTGCGAGGTCGTTCGTAAGCGCGGCGGGAGTGAGAAGCGAACCGTGCGTTACGAAGTGAACGGTCAGCCAGCGGCCCTCGGGTTCCGGCTTGATGTCGATGCGTTCCACGTCAGGCTGCGGCCGCTGGACCTCGCGGATCCTGCTATCCGTGCGTATCTCGCCCGTCCTCAATGGCGGTCGCTGGCGTTTTCGCAGGCAGTCTCTGAAGATCCAACACTCGCCGAAATCACGAACACGTTCCAGCGTGAGTGGCTGGCCCAGGTTTATTTGACAGCGTTCGCCTTGGCTGGTCTCGACGGTATGCGTACTGGCGAGCAGGTGCGGGCTTCGCTCGCCAATGGATCATGGAGTCATAATCTCGCTGAGATCTTCAAGGTCCTCTACCGGGACAACAGCGACTCTGAACAGCCCGTGGACGGTGATCGTCTCGTCACTGCCCTTCTGGAGTTGTCCCACGACGATCGTGTGATCGCCGCCCTCGACAGGGCCGCGGAACTCCTGGTGGCACCCGACGTGGCTGACCTGACCGAAGAACTGGCTCAGCGGGCGTACCGAGACACCCTCGCCGCTGCAATAGCCAGCGCGGCGCAGCGCGCCTGCCCCGACGCGCAGGAAGGCGACTTGATCGTCGACGTGCTCCCCGGAGACGGCCCGGGTGACCCGGCTACTGTGTGGCTGAGTGAGACGTCCATCGGGGGCCTGGGCGTCGTCGAGCACCTCGTGCAGTACTACACCGAAGACCCACGCCGCTTCTGGGGGCTCGTTGCCAGTGCGCTGGCCCCCAGCGATTACGAGTACGTCGACGCGACGCTGACTCGTCTCCTACAGCACCTCATTCAGGAACCCGGCGGCGAGGCCGCCGACGCGATAAGGGCTCTTCGCGGTGCTCATGATTCGACGGCAGCGGCTGCTGCGCTCCAGAGGCTTCGGTCAGCTTGGGAGCGCCTGGACGGTCCGCCGAGGCGCACGGCGGTGTCGGCCATGTCGACACGGCTCCTGCGCCCGGGCTCAAGCCCCCATACGGACGCGGTGGCGCTGGGCCTCGTCGACGCCTGGAACGAGTTGGAACGCCGGCTCGGCGTCGAGGTCGACGCCCGCGTTGTGGCATACGCAGCCGGGAAGGGCCGCCTCTCGCTGCCCAGTTCCCAGGTAACTGCGGACCAGGCGTTCAGCCTGATGTGGCCTCGCGGACGACAGGCTCGAACTCAAGATCTCCAGCACTACCAGCCCTACGTAGGGTCGCCCGTGCTCGATCGGCTTCTCGTGCAGGTCGCGCACGACGAGCGTATCCCGCAGATCGATGTAACCGAGACCGACTGGGCCCTGACGTATCAGAAAGCGATGTCAGAAGGCGCTGCGGTACACCTCGTGTGTCCTGCGCGGGAAGGCTCAGCGATGGCACAGGCCCTCGTACGCGTGCCAGCCCTGCCAGTAGACCGCGATGTCCTGCGGGTGTACGGCGAGATCCGCGGCTTCGCCCGCCAAGGCGACCAACTTCAAGTTCGAGTGGAACTTCGGGAGGCAGCGCAGTGAGCGTCCTGGAACGGACGGTCCGCATCGGAGCGGGTACGGGCCTTCGGATCGATGCAATGCTGTCGTCCGCTTTGATCGCCGAAGTGGTGAACCCAAGCAACGAGATCTGGCTGGTTTCGCCGTGGATCACTGATATCCAGGTTCTGGACAACAGCCAAGGCGCATACGACTCGTTCTTCGGCGATGTGCCTCCGTTGGACTGGCGGTTGTCTGAGGCCTTGATTCAGATCGCGAGCAGAGGGACAGGCGTCCACGTGGTGACGCGACCAGACCCCCACAATGCACCCTTCCTACGAAGGTTGGAGTCGTCAACGGAACGCGACTTCATCCATATCGTGCTGAACCCGGATGTGCATGAAAAGACAATGTGCGGTGACGAATGGATTCTGACTGGATCGATGAACTACACGGTCCGTGGCATGGCGGTCAACGATGAATCGGTCACGTACAAAGTCGGCGGTCCAGAGGCAAGCCAGGCCCGGCTGGACCTGAGGCAGAGGTGGGGTGCCGGCGCGTGAATCAGATCCAGCAGCGCACACGTGAGCAGTCCGAGCACTTTTTGCAGATGTTCTTCGGGGAAGGAAACGGGGTCTGGCCGAACCTCGACCCGGAATACCGCCACGGCCACCGGACCCTACCCTTCGTGCAGGCGTTTCGGCGCGGCGACGATGCTCCCATCGTGCTGCCCCGCACGTACCCAAGCGGGGATCGTCGGTTCGTGATGTACGTCATCGCGAGAGACACAGTGGACGCGGCGAAGACGGCTGAGTTGATCCGTGCTTTCGCCGGCCCGACGTACATCGCCTACAACCCGCTGTGGGGCCTGCGTCCCGCCGAACTCGACCCCGATGATCCCATCGAGAAGGCCATCCTCGACCACTTCGGGCCCGGGGTAACTTTCCGTCTCACCACCGGCAAGACTCCTCAGCACCGCACGAACCTGGCTGAGGCACTCCAACTCATGCAGCGGACAGTCGCAAACCGGCCGCCCAGGTTGTGGCGACTCGCCAAGCCCATGGGACGGCTCTTGGCCGAGTTCGACGCGTCGCTGTCAGCGGGTGGCGAGTCGGCATCTCTTGATGTGCTGGAGCAATTGGCCGCAACCGGTGGCATTACTGCAACCAATCTGGCCAACTTGCACATCAAGAGGCTGGACCGGTTGGGGCGCAGTGCAGATGTACTTGCATTCCCCGGACTTCTTGACATTGTTCGCCAGAACCCGCCTGCTCCAGTCCGGGAAGCGATTCTTAATGCTATCTATTCGGTGGCGTTGGAGAAGCCGCTAACGGAGAACGATCTAGATGCCGCGAAGAGCAGCCTGATCGAATCTGGCAGGGTGATCCCAGATCTACTCTCCGGCGAGTTCAGCAGTTTTGGGCCCCAGGCCATGACGGTGTTGTTGCTTGCCGCCAGAGTCCGTGAGGACATGGCGGTCTTGCAACGCCTTGTAGCCGCCACCCAGCACAGCGGCCATGACAGCGAAATCCCGTCGTCCGTGTGGAAGCACGTCGTGGAACTGCTGGAGCAGGAGAAGACGGCCGAGGCGTCAGCAGGCCTGCTTCCCGAACAGCAGCCAACTTTGGTCGAGTCAACAGTCGCGCGTGCGCTGGAATCTCACGTACCGGTCGAGTCCTGGGGCGCGCTCTTGAAGGCGATCGCAGGGGGAACTCCCGAGGCCCAGGCCGTCCTGGAGGATCGCAGATGGGTGGACTGGCCCAGTCCGGCAACCGAAGATGCGGCGCTCGCTGAGTTCCTGGACGGCTTGCAGGACCATGAGGCAGACCGTGTGTGGAGTGTGGTAGGCGCCTTCATCGATGCCATTGGGTATGAAGCACCCGCAGGGCGTACGGCCCACGCCTTCATTCGCAATGCGCTGACCTTCGACCGGTTCGGCCCGGGGGATCTTGTGGTCCTCCAGGCCCTGATGGAGATTGCTCTACGAGCGGCTCCCACTGAGGCCGAGTACAGGGACCTGCTGGAGGAGATTGGGTCGGAGCGGAGCAGGTGGGTGGCTGCCGAGCGGGCAGCAATCGCCCTCGACTTCGTCGACCGGCTCTTCCTTGCGGCATGTCCCAGCGAGGATGCTCGCAGCAACCTGGCGTATGCGCTGTTGGAGCCTCTGTGGCTGCATCAGCAACGGCTCGACACAGCTGACTTGGCGTTCGCCAAGCGCCTCTCCCAAGAACTCGGCATCGAGTTTGCGTGGGAGGCGCCTGCCGGTGGTGAAGCCGATGACGAGCCGGCGACTGCCATCCCGCCGCTGACGCTCCTGCTGTACTCGCTGGATGAATCCGTCCTCACCCGCTGCCAGGAGGAGGTCAAGCAACTGGCGCCGGCGGTGAAGGTCGTGACGGCCGCGGATCACGTCGGTTCGCCGCAACTCCGACAGAAGGCCCGTTCAGCGGATGTGATCGTCTTGGCGACGCGCTGTGCGAAGCACGCTGCAACCGGCTTCATCGATCAGAACGCGGAGACCGAGCACATCGGATACGCGAATGGCAGTGGGTCGGCTTCTCTTCTTCGTGCTGCCGTCGACGCTCTTCGCGCTGCTGCTGCAGCGTCGTGACGGCGGGGCGGCCGCCCCACAAAGGTGGGGCGGCCGCCATCGGGGAGTGCCGTCGGGTACTACTTCGTGACCAGAGCCTGAAGGTGGCTGCTGAGCAGACGTACGTGGCTCATGGTGTTCTGGAGGCTGTTCCAGCCGTACTCCTGGCCATCCGAGAACTTCCAGGTGCCGGAGGTCCAGGCCACGTGGTCCTCCAGGGCTCGGAGGGTGCGCCGAACCTTGTCCCATTTAACCTTTTCGACCGGGGTGCCCGAAGTCAGCCGGTCCATGACGAAGCCCATGGCCTGGATGCCGACACCGTGGGTCAGCCTCGACTCCTTGGGAGGCTTCCCCCACGCGTCCTCGAAGATGTCTGCCACTGGCGTCCAGAAGGCCGTCAGGTGAGCCAGCATCCGCTCTTCGTCGCCCGTACCGTCGGTGGCGTTGCGGTACTGGTACAAGGCGCCTTCGTAGATGCTGTACTCCAGCATCTTCAGGACGCTGTTGTCCTTGATGTTGCCATTCGGCGACGTAGGACTGCTGATCCTGCCGCCAAAGGGTCCGTCGCTCATGTTCAGGAGGACCATGAGCCGGGCGGCGAGTTGGCGTCGCGCGTACGAACGCGGCAACTGGCCGGTGGTCTCGGGCAGTAGTTCGTACACAAGCCCCTTGGGGAGCGGCTTGGTCGAGTTGACCAGGATGAACTGCGACCGCTGCTCCTCCTGTGACGCGATGAAGCCGACGGCTGCGACTGGGAACTCTGCGAGGTCGGCGTCCCTGATGGCGGCACTGCGCTGCTGCCCGTCCACCAGCCAGGCCGGCTTCTGGTCGTCAGCAAGTGACTCATCGACTGGGATGACCAGCTCGCCGGGGACGGAGTACTTCACGTCGCTACTGCGGACGGCCGGTTCGAACGTCACCCGCTCGTCGAAGGCCAGCACCACAGCGTTGGGAAGCATCGCTCCCTCTGACTCGAGGTAGCGGCGGATCGAGCGGATGTGGCTGAGGGCCTCGGGCCGCTGGTATCCCTGCAACTGCTTCTGGCCGTCACGGCGGATACGCGATACGGAGGCGAAGTCGTGCAGTTTCTTGCCGTCGACAGCGAAGCAGTAGATCTCCTTGCTGCCTTGGAGCACCTTGAGCGCGGGAACCTTCAACACGTAGCGGTCGGCCACATCATCTCCTGTTTGAGTTACTTTGAGTGCTATGCGCGATCTGGGCGATTATGTGAGCGGCAGCTTGCGCATCTTGGCTTCGAGTACCGTCATGTTATGGAATCCGCGGCGCTTGTTTCGCTCCGTTCCACGGAAAATAACCATCTCGATCTTGTGCTGCCTGCACAGATCGCATGGGCAGCGCCGCCAGGGACGGTCAGTGAGGGTGGCCTCGTACTTCTCGACCTTCTTCAGCTTCTTCTCGTCGCCAAGAAGGGACTGGTACGCGCGCAGCGCATCCATGACTTCCTGAACTTCGACGCCGTCGTCTGCGTCGTAGCGGCGAAGCAACTTGAGGCATTCTCGTTCAGCCTTGATGGCCTCGGATTGCGAAACCACCCCCGCCAGAATCAGTCGCTTGAGTGCGAGATTTCCATCGACCTGGGGAACTCTGATCGCCATGTATGAGCGGTCGGCTGTGTGATAGTTGTTCCGCTCGTCCATGAAGGCTTGACGGAACGCCGATGTGCTGTCGAAGCTGGTGACATGGAATTTGACGAACCGTTCCATGCTATCGACGCGAGTGATTCCGAGCAGATGAAATTCAACGCCGTCCTGGCGAACGTCAGAGATTCGCTCGAGGCATGCAATGATTTCCGGCGTCTTCAGGGGGACCATGCCACCTAGCGCGATCCTCTTGTATCCCATCTCTTGAAGCCTGGAGACACTGTCCGCGTAGCTGTCCGGGCTCCATCCCTGAGCCGCACCCACTGGCTCAAGTCTCTTCTTCCCCTCCGGCATCAGCTTGTTGCGGCTCTTGACAGCCTTGATGAACTTTTCCGCCAGATCAAGTGAAATCTCGCGACGCTTAACCCATGCCGGATCGGCGTCCTCCTCGGGAAGGTCGGGCTTGTAACCAAAGATCACGTGGTCAATGCTGATTCCCGAGTCGAATCCGCATTTATAGTAGAAGTCGAGGACTTCATCAATGCTGTACGGCGGGTACTCTTGGTCAATGTAGTTGAATGCCCCGCAGTCGCCGAGGCTTCTCATCGTGTCGGGCAGCCCAAAGAAGTGGCTCACTCCGTCTCGGTAGAGTCGGTCCCGCTGTCCAGTAGTGTACTTTCCGGCGTATTTTCCGGCGCCGTTTACCGTTCCGTCTACGATGGCCTTGCTGACCAGTATCCCGTCGTACGGTGCCGGGCTCACCGCTTGATGGGCGTACAGATCATCCCTCTGTCGGACCCGATGATACGGGTATTCATCGTTGATGAAATCGTACCCAGGGCTGATTTGGTCCTGACTGTCTGGGAAATAGAACTTCACGACGCGCTCATCCTCGACTGAAGGTAGATCCGGATCAAGACGTTTGACAGAGTGCTGATATGGCGGGGTGTATTTTGCAAGTCGTTCCAAGGGATGTTGAGTTCTGGCCAGCGCCCCTTGGTCCAGTGACAGTGAGGCTTGACCAGTTCCAGTTCTGCCATGGCCTTGTCGTAGGCGTCTTTCGACCCGACTTCTGCACTCAACAGCACACGGTCCATTATCCGGTCCATGAGGCGCCCCATTGACCTAATTCCGACGCCATGCATGAGGCGACTCTTTGCCGGCGAGAGCCCCCAAGCCTCTGGGAAGGTGTCCCTGACGGCAGTCCAGTAGACGACAAGAATATCTCTCATCGCTGCGGTGTCGGTGGTGCCGTTAGAAAGGTTCTTGTATGGGAAGAGCACCCCGGAAGGAGCGAGTGACTCTTCGATCGCGGAGATGAGGCTGTTGTCCTTGACGACGGCTTCTGACTTTCTATCGCCGGTCGTCGAAGCCTGCTTGATGAGCCCTCTAAACGGTGAGTCGCTGTCCTGGTTCAGCGCATTGACAAGGGTGGACGGAAGTTTCCGAGCGGACAGCCTGGTGGGGAGCTTGGTGTTGACCTCAGGCAGGAGTTCTGCCACCAGGTTGGTGGGAAGCGGCGACACGGTATTGACCCGGAGGAACTGGTCGCGTTGGACCTCGAGGTCTTCAGCGACGAACCCCGCAACGGTGACGGGAAGCTTCGACTTTTTCGTGCGTGCAAGAGCGAGGCTTCGCTGTTGCCCATCCACGATCAGAGCGGGGCGGGGTGCTTCGTCGGAGGCCGGCAGCGGAATCTCGATAGTCCCGATTGTTGCCAGCCCGTCTGTGCTATTGGGCCCTCGGCTTCCCTTGAAGCGGACCGAGGAGGGGAGAGCGAGGATGAGACCGTTAGGGAACAGGACGTCCTCGCCGTCCAGGTAATCAAGAATCTGCTTGACGTGCTGCTTCTTCTCAGGGCGCTGGTAGCCGAGCAGCTTGCCCGCCTCGTCACGGGAGATTCGGGCGACGTCAGCCACACGATCTACCTCTCCGGCTTCGAGGGCGAAGAGGTAGAGGGGGATGCTGGGGTTCTGCTCGATGCGCAGGGCTCTGCGCCGGATGAGGTTCTCTGTCACTGCTTCCCCATGGTCTTGATGTACAGGGTGGCGAACCGGCTCTGTTCACAGGCCTGACCCCCGTCTCGAAGCAGACGAAGGAGTCGCGTCCGCGAGATGCCGGGATGGGACGAGGTCTGCTTTCGGATGAAGGCGATCACCTGCTCGTCGGTCATCGGTCGGCGGTTGTGTTGCTCAGGCCTCGACTCAGTAGCGGCCCACTTGTTCCAGGAGTCGCTGGTGGCCGTTGAGGTGAGTTGACCGTCCTGGCAGTGCTGGAGCCACGACGCGGCCATGCGTACATTCAGGCTCGTCAGCGTTCCGCCCAAGCTGCGCCTCAACCCTGCATCGGCGGGGACTCTTTGGATGCCGGCGACTTCCACTCCGCCGAAGAGGAGTGCCTCGCTGGCGACGTCGGCCAGGGCGCGGAGTTCCGCTTCCATGGCTTTTGCGTAGGTTTCGGAGAGGACCAAGAGGATAGGGCTGGCTTTGCCGAGTTCCTGCAGCGTTGCCCGGCCGGTTCCTTCTTGGAGTTGACTCCACCACAGGGCGCCGTCTTCTGCGGTGGTGGCTACCGAGTCGGCATGTCGGGTGCTGAAGGTTGCCGCGTAGGAGGGGGCGGAGGCAGATACCGGCTGAAGGCCGAGGCCGGCGGAGGCCACCCAGAGGTCGGCCTTGAATCCGGCCTGAGCAGTCGCTTCGGTGAGCCGACGCGCCTGGGTCCAATGGTCGCCGCGGTAGAGCTCGGCGAGCGAGTGGGTGTGAGCGGCACTGTTAATGCGCTCGCTCCAGAGCGTGGCGCGCTCCTTCACGGGTCCTGCGGGAAGCTGCCTCGCCTGCAGTTCGGTCTCCGGCACAGCCGCCTTGCGGTCCGTGCATGTGACGACCAGCGTTAGTTGCTTCACGCAGCCCCTACTCCCCGACGAGTATAACTAGAAGTTTGTTGCCGTTACTCTACCTGCCAGTTTTCACGCTAGTGTTCAACCGTACACGTGAGATCTAACTAGGAGCAGGCATGGCGGAGCGTCCCGCGATCGTTCTACTGAGTGGCGGGCTGGACTCGACGACTGTCCTGGCGATCGCCAAGGACCAGGGCTACACGCCGTACGCGCTGAGCTTCCGCTACGGCCAGCGGCACAGTGTGGAGCTTGAGGCCGCGAAGCGCGTGGCCGCGGCCCAGGGGGCTGCGCGTCACGTGATCGCGGACATCGACCTGCGAGTTTTCGGTGGCTCGGCCCTCACGTCGGACATCGAGGTTCCGAAGCACGAGTCCCTGGATGTCGCTGACGACAAGGGCATCGACAGCAGCGTGCCCATCACCTACGTTCCGGCACGCAACACGATCTTCCTGTCCTTCGCGCTGGCCTTCGCGGAGACGGTCGGGGCGAGTGACATCTTCACGGGCGTGACGGCGGTCGACTACAGCGGCTACCCGGACTGCCGGCCTGAGTACATGGAGGCGTACGAGCAGATGGCGAACCTGGCCACTCGCGCCGGGGTCGAGGGCACGCAGAAGCTCAAGCTGCACTCCCCGCTCATCTCCATGTCGAAGGCCGACATCGTCCGTGAAGGCCTGCGCCTTGGCGTGGACTACTCCCTGACGTCCTCGTGCTACGACCCGGACGAGCAGGGGTGGGCCTGCGGGCACTGCGAGACCTGTCTGCTCCGTCTCAAGGGTTTCGCCGAGGCTGGCGTCACCGACCCTGTGCAGTACCAGGGCGCGTGAGAATGACCTACCTGGTCAAGGAGATCTTCTACACCCTGCAAGGCGAAGGGAGCCACGCGGGCCGTCCGGCCGTCTTCTGCCGCTTCTCCCGGTGCAACCTGTGGACGGGCCTGGAGAAGGATCGCCACCGTGCGATCTGCCAGTTCTGCGACACAGATTTCGTCGGAACCGACGGAGAAGGTGGCGGTAAGTTTCGGAGCCCGGACGACCTCGCTCAGGCAGTCGAGAACGCTTGGCCGTTGTCCTCCAGAGAGCACCGCTTCGTGGTGTGCACGGGCGGCGAGCCGCTCCTGCAACTCGACGGAGCAGCGATCGACGCGCTGCATGCCCGCGGCTTCGAGGTGGCAGTCGAGACGAACGGCACCCGTGTACCGCCCAAGGGCATCGACTGGATCTGCGTCAGCCCCAAGATCGGCTCCGAGGTGGTCGTCACCCGCGGGGACGAACTGAAGTTGGTGTACCCCCAGTTGGGTGGAGACCCTCGCCAGTTCGAGCACCTGGATTTTCGGCACTTCAGGCTCCAGCCCATGGACGGCCCGGACGCCGAAGCCAACACCAGGGCGACCGTTGAGTACTGCATGAAGAACCCGCGCTGGACCCTCTCTCTCCAGACGCACAAGTATCTGGGAATTCAGTAATGGAAATCTTTCGCGAGTTCACCTTCGAAGCTGCACATCGCCTGCCCAACGTGCCCGAGGGTCACAAGTGCGCCCGTCTGCACGGTCACTCCTATAAGGTCATTGTCCACGTCGAGGCTCCGGTCGACCCTGGGACCGGCTGGGTCATGGACTTCGGCGACCTCAAGAAGGTCTTCAAGCCTCTCGAAGCACGGCTCGACCACTACTACCTCAACGACATCGAGGGCCTGGAGAACCCGACTAGCGAGGTCCTCGCTCGCTGGATCTGGGAGCGGCTGCAGCCGACCCTGCCTGCACTCTCGGCCCTCACCGTCCGCGAGACGTGCACGTCTGGCTGCACCTATCGGGGCGAGTGAGCGATGCACGATATTCAGAACGAGACAGACTCTCGCGGCATCGAGCTCGACGATGTCGGCATCAGCGGTCTGCGGTATCCCCTGTACTTCGAGGACGGTCACCTCCGCCAGGAGGGCATTGCCGAGATCGAGGTGACCGTGCGGCTCCAGCATGACCGCCGTGGCACTCACATGAGCCGCATGGTGGCTCTCGTCCACGAACATCTGCGCCGGTTCGATCCGCGGAAGCTGCCGTACGTCCTGAAAGTCGGGGCGGATCTTCTTGATGCGCCGGCGCTCGCGGTGTCCGTTGCCGTCCCATTGAGCACGACTGTGATCGCGCCTGCGAGCGGTGCCGAGTCGTGCCAGGTTCACGACGTCCGGTTTGACGGCCGCTGGGATGGCGGAGACACGACGTTGATCACATCGGTGACCACCGAGGTCACGAGCCTGTGCCCGTGTTCGAAAGCGATCTCTGACTACGGTGCCCACAACCAGCGCAGTCGTGTCACCCTGTCCGTGACAGGGCATGGCGACACGCCCTATCCGTTTGGGGTGCAGGAGGCCGTACGGCTTCTCGAACGGTGTGCGTCCGCTCCTATCGTGCCCTTGGTAAAGCGTCCGGATGAACGTGTGCTGACGATGCAGGCGTACGACCACCCTGTATTCGTGGAGGATATGGCGCGGGAGGTCAGCCACGTCTGCCGCGAGCGGGGTCTTCGTCACTCGGTGAAGGTCCGCAACCTAGAAAGCATCCATAGCCACGACGCCATCGCATACGTCGCTGGCTGAGCCCCGCACCCGATCCAGGGGCATGCCGTACGGTCTGCTCCGGTCGGCTTCCCTCGACGGAACCGTGAATAATGTGGCTGACCTGCACCTTCGCGTGCTGGCCGCAGGGGTAAGTCCAGCCAACGGTCCGTGTCGCAACAGGGCGGTGCCCCGGCAGATCCAGGATGAGGGGTGCCACGAGGGTGAGCCGGGGGTGGCATGACCTCGAACGTTTGCCGCGCCCGTGAGCCGGAGCCCGGTCCCAGTTAAGGTCAGTCGTTCGTGATCAGATGGCTGAGCGTCGCGGTGTGCGTCCACTGGGGAGCTGTCTTGGTGTCCACATGCTGCGCACAAACGGCTCGCATGAGCAGACCGCGACGCTGCGGCCGGGCTGCCGGACGGAGCCTATAGGCGGTGGGGCTCCTGTCCACGAGCTTCTCGACTGAAGCCCGAACTGCGAGAGTGCGCCGGGTTGAGGAACCACTTACGAGCGGAGGCCAGCCACCAGGCGCCGCAGAAGGCCACGACGACGCCAACTGCGACGGGCGCGTAGTTGAAGGTGCGCGCGGTGATCGGGGACGTCTGCGGCAGCATGAACAGCACAGTGATCACCAAGACCCAGGCGATGGCGATCGTGCCGACGATGGTGGACCAGGAGCCGAGGTGCCAGGGGCCGCGCTCAAACCTGTCGCCTTGGCGCAGTCGGAGGAAGGTGGGGATCACGTAGGCGATGTAGAGACCGATGGTGGCGATGGAGGTGACAGCCGCGTACGCGGTGCTGTTCCACAGGTAGGGCAGGCCGAGAGCGAAGGCTCCACCGGTGGCGAGCCAGACGGCGTTCGTGGGGGTACGAGTGGCCGGGTTGAGCTTGTGCCACGTCCTGGAGAAGGGGAGCGCGCCGTCGCGGGAGAAGGCGTAGATCATCCGGGAGTTGGCGGTCACCGAGGCCATGCCGCAGAAGAGCTGGGCGACGATGATGACCAGCAGCAGCCACTTGCCGGCCGCCGCGCCGAGGGCGTCCATCAGGATCTGCGCCGGTGGCACCCCCGTGGTGGACTCGAGCGCGCCCGAGTAGGAGTGGATGGCGTAGGTGAAGCCGAACAGCAGGACGAAGCCGGCGGCGAGTGAGACGAGGATCGAGCGGACGATGCCCTTGGGACCGGCGGTGGAGGCGTCGATGGTCTCCTCGGTCATGTGGGCGGAGGCGTCGTAGCCGGTGAACGTGTACTGGGCCATGAGCAGTCCGATGAGCACCACGTAGACGCTCGACGCGGAACCTGTCAAAGCGATCG
>NZ_JAGGOO010000030.1 GCF_018614415.1 Streptomyces sp. ISL-12 | reverse complement strand
GTACTTCTAGACATGAGCACCGTAGACACTTTGCGGCTCGCGACCGCCGGGTCGGTCGACGACGGCAAGTCCACCCTGGTGGGACGGCTGCTGCACGACTCCAAGTCGGTCCTGGCCGACCAGTTGGAGGCCGTGGAGCGCGCGTCCCGGGGTGCCGCGCCCGATCTGGCGCTGCTGACCGACGGCCTGCGCGCCGAGCGGGAGCAGGGCATCACCATCGACGTCGCCTACCGCTACTTCGCCACCCCGCGCAGGCGGTTCATCCTCGCCGACACCCCCGGGCACGTGCAGTACACCCGCAACATGGTCACGGGTGCCTCGACGGCCGAGCTGACGGTCATCCTCGTCGACGCCCGCAACGGCGTCGTCGAGCAGACCCGCCGGCACGCCGCCATCGCCGCCCTGCTGCGCGTCCCGCACGTCGTGCTCGCCGTCAACAAGATGGACCTCGTGGGGTACGAGGAGAAGGTCTTCGAGTACATCGGCGAGGAGTTCGCCGCGCTCGCGGCCGAGCTGGGGCTGCCGTCCTTCACGCCGATCCCGGTGTCCGCGCTCGCCGGGGACAACGTGGTGGAGCGCTCGGCGCACATGGACTGGTACCAGGGGCCGGCCCTGCTGGAGTTCCTGGAGACCGTGCCGGTCGCCGTCGGCCCGGTCGCCGCGCCGGCCCGCTTCCCCGTGCAGTACGTGATCCGGCACGGCGAGGACCGCCACTACGCGGGCCAGCTGGTGTCGGGCGCCCTGCGGGTGGGCGACCGCGTGACGGTGCATCCGTCCGGGGAGGTCTCCCAGATCGCCGGCATCGACGTGCTCGGCACCCCGGCCGACACGGCGTACGCCCCGCAGTCGGTCAGCCTGCGCCTCGCCGACCAGCGGGACGTCTCCCGCGGGGACATGATCACCGCCGGGGTGGACGCGCCGACGCTCACCCAGGACGTGCGGGCCGCCGTCTGCCACCTCGCCGACCGTGAGCTGCGGGTCGGGGACCGGGTGCTGCTGCGCCACACGACCCGGACCGTGAAGGCGATCGTCAAGGATCTGGCGGGGGTGGACTCCCTGGCCGCCAACGACCTCGGCCGGATCGTGCTGCGCACCGCCGAGCCGCTGCCGCTGGACGACTACGCGGTCTCCCGGCGCACCGGCGCGTTCCTGCTGATCGACCCGGCCGACGGGGCGACGCTCACCGCCGGGATGGTGGCGCTCAGCGACCCGGCGTGAGCCGGGGACGCGGGGCGTCCGTGCGTCCGGTCGGCGGGCGCCGGCTGCCCGCCCGGTACGGGGCGGGCCAGACGGCGCCCGGACCGTCGTAGCCCTGCTCGGCCGCCGCGTGCAGCGTCCAGTGCGGGTCGTACAGGTGCGGGCGGCCGAGGGCGCAGAGGTCGGCGCGTCCGGCGAGGATCAGGGAGTTGACGTCGTCCCAGGAGGAGATGGCGCCGACCGCGATCACCGGGACGCGGGCCTCGTGCCGGACGCGCTCGGCGTACGGCGTCTGGTACGAGCGCCCGAACTCCGGGCGTTCGTCGGCCGTGACCTGTCCGGTGGACACGTCGATCGCGTCGGCGCCGTGCGCGGCGAAGGCGCGGGCGATCTCCACGGCGTCGTCGGCGCTGGTGCCGCCCTCGGCCCAGTCGGTGGCGGAGATGCGGACGGTCATCGGCCGCTCCTCGGGCCACACCGCGCGTACGGCGTCGAAGACCTCCAGCGGGAACCGGAGCCGCTTGGCCAGGGTGCCGCCGTAGGCGTCGGTGCGGTGGTTGGTGAGCGGGGAGAGGAACCCGGAGAGCAGATAGCCGTGGGCGCAGTGCAGTTCGAGCAGGTCGAAGCCGGCCCGGGCGGCGCGGGAGGCGGCGGCGGTGAACTGTTCGCGG
Organism: Streptomyces sp. ISL-12; assembly: GCF_018614415.1. Lineage (GTDB taxonomy): Bacteria > Actinomycetota > Actinomycetes > Streptomycetales > Streptomycetaceae > Streptomyces. The sequence continues at coordinate 8,511 of NZ_JAGGOO010000030.1, read as the reverse complement.
ATGTCGGTGAGTTGTGCCCGGGACAGGGCGCGCGGGATCTGGCTGTGCGGCGTGTAGGGCAGCGCCGAGGCGGCGACGAGCGGCCAGTTGCCGTCGGGGAGGGGTTCGTCCATGCCCTCCCACATCAGGCGGGTGGAGCCCTTGCGTCCGCTGTGGCCGAGCTGGACACCGAGCGCGGTGCCGGGGGCGTGGGCGTGCGCGAAGTCGGTGATCCGCCGCCACGCCTCCGTCTGCCGGGCGGTGTACAGGCCCGTACAGCCCGGGGTGATGCGGCCCTCGGGGCTGACGCAGACCATCTCGGTCATCACCAGCGCGGCGCCGCCGAGCGCGCGGGCGCCGAGGTGGACGAGGTGGAAGTCGCCGGGGACGCCGTCGACGGCGGAGTACATGTCCATCGGGGAGACGACGACCCGGTTGCGCAGGGTGAGGCCGCGCAGCCGCAGCGGGGTGAACATCGGGGGCGTGCCGGGCGGGCAGCCGAACTCGCGCTCGACGGACTCGGTGAAGCGGGGGTCGCGCAGCCGCAGGTTGGCGTGGGTGACGCGGCGGCTGCGGGTGAGCAGGTCGAAGGCGAACTGGCGGGGCGGGCGGCCGAGATGCCGGGCCGGGCTCTCGAACCACTCCAGGCTGGCGCGGGCGGCGCGCTGGACGGAGGCGACGACGGGACGGCGTTCGGCCTCGTAGGCGGCCAGGGCCCGCTCGGTGGTGGGCTGTTCCACCAGGCAGACGGCGAGGGCGAGGGCGTCCTCGACGGCGAGTTTGGTGCCGGAGCCGATGGAGAAGTGGGCGGTGTGCGCGGCGTCGCCGAGGAGGACGGTGTTGCCGTGCGACCAGCGGTCGTTGACGACCGTGCGGAACGTGGTCCAGGCGGAGTTGTCCGACCGCAGGGGGCGGCCCCGGAGGGCGTTCGCGAAGATCTTCGCGCAGCGGGCGGTGGATTCGGCGACGTCGAGTCCGTCGAAGCCGGCCGCGCGCCAGACCTCGTCGCGCATCTCGACGATCACGGTGGAGGCGTCGGGCGCGTACGGGTAGCCGTGCAGCTGCATGACGCCGTGCTCGGTCTCGGCGAACTCGAAACGGAAGGCGTCGAACGGGAAGTCCGTCGCCAGCCAGATGTAGCGGCAGCGGTGCTCGGTGATCCAGGGGCGGAAGGTGGCGGCGTACGTGGCGCGCGTGGCGCTGTGTACGCCGTCGGCGGCGACGACCAGGTCGTGGCTCCGGGCCAGTTCGGCGGCGGGCGGGGCCTCGGTGCGGAAGCGGAGGTCCACGCCGAGGGCGCGGCAGCGGGCGTGGAGGACGGCGAGCAGGCGGCTTCTGGCCAGGGCGGCGAAGCGGTGCCCTCCAGAGGTCTGGCGGGTGCCCCGGTGGATGATGTCGATGGTGTCCCAGCGGACGAAGTGCTGTTCCAGGGCCTCGTAGACCTGTGGGTCGGCGTGTTCGATGCCGCCGAGGGTTTCGTCGGAGAGGACGACGCCGAAGCCGAAGGTCTCTGTCTCCGGGTTGCGTTCCCAGACGGTGATGTCCCGGGTGGGGTCGAGGCGTTTGAGGAGGGCGGCGGTGCAGAGGCCGCCGGGGCCGCCGCCGAGGACGGCTGTGCGGTGGGGGTGGCTGGTCTCCGGGGGCGCCACGGTCACCGTCCGCTCCATTTCGGGGGGCGTTTTTCCTGGTGGGCCGTGTGGAACTCCCTGTAGTCCTCCCCCGTCATCAGCAGGGCCTGGGTCGTCCCGTCCAGTTCGACCGCTGCCGACAAGGGCATGTCCAGTTCCGCCGTGAGCAGGGCCTTGGTCTGGGCGTGGGCCAGGGCGGGGCCGTCGGCCAGGCGGCGGGCGAGGGCGTGGGCGGCCTCGTCGGCGCGGCCCTCGTCCGTCAGCTCGCTGATCAGGCCGATCCGCTCGGCCTCCCTGGCCCGGACGGGTTCGCCGAGCATCAGCAGGCGGGTGGCGTGCCCGAGGCCGACGACGCGGGGCAGCAGATAGGCGGCGCCCATGTCGCCGCCGGAGAGGCCGACGCGGGTGAAGAGGAAGACGAAGCGGGCGCCGGGGTCGGCGATCCGGAAGTCGGCGGCCAGCGCGAGGACGGCGCCGGCGCCCGCCGCGACGCCGTGGACGGCGGCGATCACCGGGAACGGACACTCGCGGACGGCGCGGACGACCTGGCCGGTCATCCGGTTGAAGTCGAGGAGGCGGGCGGTGTCCATGGACAGGGTCGCGCCGATGATCTCGTCGACGTCGCCGCCGGAGCAGAAGCCGCGGCCCTCGCCGGCCAGCACCAGGGCCCGCACCCTCCGTTCCCTGGACAGCTCGGCGAGCAGGTCGCGCAGGTCGGCGTAGGCGCCGAAGGTGAGGGCGTTGAGCCGGTCGGGGCGGGCCAGGGTGACGGTGGCGACGCCGTCGGCGAGGTCGACGCGCAGGTGCCGCCAGGAGGGGGTGCGGGCGGCGGAGCCGGTGAAGGGACTCATGACGGCGGCCTCCTCATGCGGGGACATGACGAAGTTATCACTGGTATGTGACTGTCGTCACGGGTGCGCTATACAGGTCCGGGCGGGTCCCGGCCGGGTCCCGCCCGGTGCCCGTCGAGGTCCTGCCGGGCGGCGCCGTACCATTCATGAAGTTGAAAGCCGGACAGGGCCGCCTGTTCCACGAACGGAAACCGTCGTGCACGATTCCACTCCCGCCTCCGCCTCCTGGCGCGTAGCTCTGCCGCACACCGCCGCGGCCGTGCCGGTCGCCCGTGCCCTGGTGCGTACGGCGCTGGCCGAGCTGCGGCACGCCGCCGACTGCGACACGGCGGAGCTGCTGACGGCCGAGCTGGTCGCCAACGCCGTCGAGCACACCGCCGGCGAGACGCCGATCGAGCTGGTGGTGGAGCTGCTGCCGACCGGCTGCCGGGTCGAGGTGCACGACCCGGACCCGGCGCCGCCCGCCGGTCTCACCGTCCCGAGTCCGCCCGAGCCCGACCCCATGCAGGAGGGCGGGCGCGGACTGCTGCTGATCCGCGCCCTCAGCTCCTCCTGCGGGCACCGCCCCACCGGTTCCGGCAAGGCGGTCTGGTTCAGGCTCCCCGCGGTCCCCGCTCAGCGGCGTCCGGCGTGACGTCGGCCCCGGCGCGGGCCAGCCGGGAGTTGCGGCGCCCGTAGCCGGCGTAGACCAGCAGGCCCGCCGCGAGGAACACGGCGAACTGGATCCAGGTCGCGCTGCCCGTCTCGTAGATCAGGTAGAGGCAGAAGGCGATGCCCAGCAGGGGGGTGACCGGGTAGAGCGGCACCCGGAAGGTGCGGGCGAGGCCCGGTTCGCGGCGGCGCAGGGCGAGGACCGCGACGTTGACGACGGCCATGGTGGCGAGGGTGCCGATGGTGCACAGGTTGACCACCGAGTCGAGCGACGCGAAGGCCGCCGGGAGGGCGAAGACCAGGCCCACGATCCAGGTGCCGGCGACCGGGGTGGCGGTGCGCGGGGAGACCTTCTCGAAGACGCGCGGGATCAGACCGTCCCGGGACATGGACATCAGGATGCGGGTCTGCCCGTACATCACGGCCAGGACGACGGAGGCGATGGCGACCACCGCGCCGAAGGCGACGATCGTGCCGCCGACGGCGGAGCCGGTGACCTGGTCGACGACGTAGGAGAGGGCGGCGGGGCGGTCGCCGACGGCGTCGCCGCCGATGGCGCCGATGGCCGCGAGGGCGACCGCGCAGTACAGCAGGGTGACCAGGCCGATGCAGACCAGGATGGCGACCGGGATGTCCCGGCGCGGGTTCTTCGCCTCCTCGCCGGCGGTGGTGATCGCGTCGAAGCCGATGTACGAGAAGAACGCGGCCGTGGTGCCGGCGCCGATGCCGCCGAGGCCGGCCGGGGAGAACGGGGTGAGGTTGCCGTCCTTGAACGCGGTGTAGCCGATGGCGCAGAAGGCGACCAGGACGGCGAGCTTCAGCACCGCCATCGCGGCGGTGGCACGGGCGCTCTCGCGGACGCCCCGGACCAGCAGGACGCAGGCCAGGGCGATGACGATCACGGCGGGGAGGTTGATCGCGCCGCCGTCGCCGGGTCCGGCGGACAGCGCGTCGGGGAGCTGGACGCCGAGGACGCCGTCCAGCAGTTCGTTGACGTACTGGCTCCAGCCGACCGCGACCGCGGAGACCGAGACGCCGTACTCCAGGAGCAGGCACCAGCCGACCAGGAAGGCGGTGGTCTCGCCGAGGCCGGCGTAGGCGAAGGAGTACGAGGAGCCGGAGACCGGGATCGCGCCGCCCAGCTCGGCGAAGGCGAACGCGGTGAGCACGCAGGTGATCGCGGCGAGGACGAAGGAGATCACGACGGCCGGGCCGGCCTCGCCGACCGAGTCGGACAGGCCGACGAAGATGCCGGTGCCGACGATCGCGCCGACGCCGAAGCAGACGAGCTGGAACAGCCCCATCGTGCGCTTCAGGCTGTGGCCGGCCCGGTCGGCGCCGGATTCGGCCACGAGGAGGTGGGGGGACTTGATGCGGGGCATGCGGGTGGTGCTCGTTTCTGGTGGTGCGCGGTGGTGCGGGGCGCGAGGGTGGTCGCGCGCGGCGGCGCCGGGAGGGGTGGTTCCGGTGCCGCCGGACGGAGTGGGGGGTGGTCAGGCCAGGGTGGCGACCAGGACGGCCTTGATGGTGTGCAGCCGGTTCTCGGCCTCGTCGAAGACGACCGAGTACGGCGACTCGAAGACCTCGTCCGTGACCTCCAGGGAGTCCAGGCCGTGGGCGTCGTGGATGTCCTGGCCGACCTTGGTGCCCAGATCATGGAAGGCGGGCAGGCAGTGCAGGAACCTCACGTCCGGGTTGCCGGTGGCGCGCAGCACGTCCATGGTCACCGCGTACGGGGCCAGCGCGGCGATCCGCTCGGCCCAGACCTCCTTGGGCTCGCCCATGGAGACCCACACGTCGGTGGCGACGAAGTCGGCGCCGCGCACGCCCTCGGCCAGGGTCTCGGTCAGCGTGATCCGCGCGCCGCTGGTGACGGCCAGCTCGCGGGCCCGGTCGACGACCTCCTGGGCGGGCCAGTAGCTCTTGGGGGCGACGATCCGGACGTCCATGCCGAGCAGGGCGCCGGTGATCAGGTAGGAGTTGCCCATGTTGAAGCGGGCGTCGCCGAGGTAGGCGAAAGCGATCTCGGCCAGGGGCTTGTCGCTGTGCTCGGTCATGGTGAGCACGTCGGCCAGCATCTGGGTGGGGTGCCAGTCGTCGGTGAGGCCGTTGAAGACGGGGACGCCGGCGAAGGCGGCCAGTTCCTCGACCTTGGCCTGGCTGTCGCCGCGGTACTCGATCCCGTCGTACATCCGGCCCAGGACCCGCGCGGTGTCCTTCACCGACTCCTTGTGGCCGATCTGCGAGCCGGACGGGTCCAGGTAGGTGGTGGAGGCGCCCTGGTCGGCGGCGGCGACCTCGAAGGCGCAGCGGGTGCGCGTGGAGGTCTTCTCGAAGATCAGCGCGATGTTCTTGCCGCGCAGGTACCGGGTCTCGGTCCCGGCCTTCTTGGCGGCCTTCAGCTCGGCGGCCAGCTCGACCAGGCCGCGGAACTCCTCGGCGGTGAAGTCCAGCTCCTTGAGGAAGGGCCGGCCGGCGAGGGCGGTCGGGACAGTCGCCATGGGGGCGCTCCAGAGGTACGAGAACAGCGAAGAACGGGTTACCGACGAAATACTAACGGAATACTATACGACCCTCTGAATTCTTATACGGGATCTCTCTCCACCGGGCAGCTCATGCACCGCGGGCCGCCCCTGCCCCGGCCCAGTTCACTACCAGGGATCTCGATCACCTCGATGCCTTGTTTCCGCAGGTGGGTGTTGGTCGTGACGTTGCGTTCGTAGGCGACGACGACGCCGGGTTCGACGGCGAGCACATTGCAGCCATCGTCCCACTGCTCCCGCTCGGCCGCGTGGACGTCCTGTGTCGCGGTCAGTACCCGGATCTCGCTCAGGCCCAGCGCGGCGGCGATCGCGCGGTGCATGTGCTCCGGCGGATGGTCGGTGACCTTCAGCTCCTTGTCCCCGGTGCCGGGCTCGATGGTGTAGGAGCGCAGCATGCCGAGCCCGGCGTACTGGGTGAAGGTGTCGCCGTCGAGCATGGTCATCACGGTGTCGAGGTGCATGAAGGCGCGGGACTTCGGCAGGTCGAGGGCGACGATGGTGCGGGCCGAGCCGGCCGCGAACAGCTTGTGCGCGAGCATCTCCACGGCCTGCGGGGTGGTGCGCTCGCTCATGCCGATGAGGACCGCGCCGTTGCCGATGACCAGGACGTCGCCGCCCTCGATGGTGGAGGGGTAGTCGGCCTGGCCCTCGGACCAGAGGGGGAAGCGCTCCGCCCGGAAGAGCGGGTGGTGCCGGTAGATCGCCTCGAAGTGGACCGTCTCGCGCTGCCGGGCGGGCCAGCGCATCGCGTTGATGGAGACGCCGTCGTAGATCCAGGCGGAGGTGTCCCGGGTGAACAGGTGGTTGGGCAGCGGGTCCAGCAGGAAGTCGTCCAGCTCCATGACGTGGAAGCGCACGGAGACCGGCTCGGGGTGCGCCTCCAGGAACTCCCGCTTGGTCATGCCGCCGACCAACAGCTCGGCCAGGTCGCGGGCGGGCAGCGACGCGACGGCGGCCCTCAGGTGGTCGGTGGCCAGGACGCCGTACTCCTTCTCGTCGAAGACCCGGTCCAGGACCAGTTCCCGGGCGGCCGGGACGTCGAGGGTCTCGGTGAGCAGGTCGCCGAAGAGGTGGACGGCGACCCCGCGGTCGCGCAGTACGTCGGCGAAACCGTCGTGCTCCGCGCGCGCCCGGCGCACCCAGAGCACGTCGTCGAAGAGGAGCGCGTCCTTGTTGCTGGGCGTGAGCCGTTTCAGCTCCAGATCGGGCCGGTGCAGGATGACGCGGCCGAGCCGCCCGGCCTCGGAGTCGACGTGGAATCCCATGTCTCCATCCTGACCAGTCGGGCGCGTCTTCACCCGGCCGCCGGGCGCATTTTCCGGCCGGGGGGCGCCCCTCGGGCGCAGCGGAGCCCGGCACGCCGCTCTCCCGTGCGCCGGACGCCGTCGGCCGCCGGGCCGTGCTCCCGCCGCTCGGGCGCGCAGTGCGCGTACCACCTGCGGTGCGACGCCCGGTGCCCCTCAGGCTGGGACGGTCGTCAGCGAGCGGTACGGGAGAAACGGGAGACACCAGTGGACCAAGACGCCCTGATCACTCACTTCGTGGGTGCGTCGGCGCTGATTCTGGTGGCCGCGCACGCCGCCGGATGGCTGGCCCGGCGGCTCCGGCAGCCCTCCATCATCGGCCAGCTCGCCGCGGGCATCGCCCTCGGCCCGTCGCTGCTGGGCGGGGTCGCCCCCGACGCGTACTCGGCGCTCTTCCCGGCGGCCCTCGGACCGGCGCTGACCGGGCTGGCGCAGCTCGCCCTGGTGGTGTTCCTGTTCGGCGTGGGCTACGAGCTGGATCTGCGGATGCTCGGCGACCGGGCGCGTACGGCGGTGACGGTGGCGCTGGCGTCGTTCGCGGTGCCGATGGCGGTGGGCAGCGGCTGCGCCCTGCTGTTCCGGGAGCAGCTCCACGACCTGGGCATGCCCCGGGACCTGCCGCCGGCCGCCGTGGTCTTCGCCGGGGTGGCCCTGTCGATCACGGCGGTGCCGGTGCTGACGGCGATCGTGCGGGAGAACGGCCTGTCGCGGTCGGTGCCGGGCGTGGTGGCGGTCTCGGCGGCCGGGGTGCTGGACGTGATCGGCTGGACGGTGCTGGCCGGGGCGATGATCGACCGCGGCGGCGGGGCACAGGGGCTGGGCTGGCCGTGGCGGGTGGCGCTCGCCGCCGGGTTCGTGGCCGTGATGGGGGTCGCGGCCCGGCCGGTACTGCGGCGGCTGCTGTGGCGTACGCGGCTGGAGCCCTCGCTGCGGCTGGCGCTGCTGCTCGGTTTCGCCCTGGCCTCGGCGTGGGTGACGCACTCCCTCGGGCTGCACGTGATCTTCGGGGCGCTGCTCGCCGGGGTGGTGGCGCCGCGCGAGGAGGGCGGCACGCTCGATCCGGACCTGCTGCGTCCGCTGCACGACGTCGGCTCGCTGCTGCTGCCGTTCTTCTTCGTGATCTCGGGGCAGTCGGTGACCCTGGCCGGCCTGGGCACCACCGGCTGGGTCGCGCTGCTGGTGGTGACGGTGCTGGCGGTGACCACGAAGGTCGGCGCCGGGACCGTCGCGGCCCGGCTGGGCGGCCTCGACCGGCACGACGCGCGGACCGTCGGTGTGCTGCTCAGCGCCCGCGGCCTGACCGAGCTGATCGCCCTGGACGCGGGCCGCCAGGCGGGGCTGCTGAGCGGCCCCCTCTACACGGTCCTGGTCTTCATGGCGCTGACGACCACGCTGCTGACCCAGCCACTGCTGCGGCTGACCGACCGGCCGGCGGCCCGGGACCACACCGCCGCCCTGCCGGTACCCCGGCGACAACCGGACGGAACGACGGCGACACCGGCCGGCGACAAGGGGTGACCGGGCGACCGTCGGGACGGAGGACGGTCTGGGCCCC
>NZ_JAGGOO010000029.1 GCF_018614415.1 Streptomyces sp. ISL-12 | reverse complement strand
CGGATACGGCGTGGCGGACGGGTCCGCGGCGGCGGGCGTGTCGTCCGCCGGAGCGCCGGGACGCTGCGGGGCGTGGGCAGCCGCCGGGAAGGCCGCCGCGGCGAACGCGGCGGAGGCGGTGGCCGCCACCACGAGGGCACGCCGGCCGGCCGGACGGGCGGGGGCGGCGGTGGAGAGCGGCAGGGCCCCGCGCCCGCGATGACAGCCAGGGCAGTCACAGTCGCTCGCCGGGTCGATCTCCTCGAATACCGGCGTCTCCATGCGATCTCCCTCACACTCCGGCCGGAAATGTCCGCTGCGGTACACGTGCGTCAGTTTCGCAACGGTCAGCGAGGCGCGCATGTTGACGGTCCGAATGATGTACGGACATCCCTGCGCGCCCCCTGCGCGGCGCCCGGCGGCCGGGAGGTGGTCGGGAGGTGGTCGGGAGGTGGTCGGGAGCACCCTCCGGGGTCGGGTAAAGTTGTTGAAGTCAGCAGGCGCCGCTAGCTCAGTTGGTTAGAGCAGCTGACTCTTAATCAGCGGGTCCGGGGTTCGAGTCCCTGGCGGCGCACCGACAGTCGAAGGCCTCTCGTGTGAACGAGGGGCCTTCGGTGTTTCCGGGCCCTCCACGCGATCTCCACAGACGCCACAATCGACGCGTATGGCCGGTAAACACCTCGTTTCCCGTCTTGCGATCATGCCGAACGGCGTAGAACCCTGGTCGGTCGAGGGGGTACGGAGCCGGTTGGCGGTACTGCGGGGTGAGGGGCCCGCAGGAGGCCCGGATGCCGAGGGGGCATCATGCAACCGGAAGGACGCCGTTCCATGTCTATAAGGTGTGGACGATGTGGTGACGGCGATCCACCACTGTTACGCCTGTGACGGTCCAGGGGAACCGGCACCGGGCGCTGTACGCGACGAAACACGCGTGACCTGCGTGTGGGGGGATGACTCATGACGTCGACGCCGCCGGGCGCCGGACCGGACTTCGATCCGTCCGAGACCACCCAGCTGAGAGTGGACTCACTCCGGATGTCCACCACGGGCACGTTCCGTCGGATAAAGAAGACGCTGCCGCGCTACGACTACGAGCACTACAGCCGGCTGGCCGGCCCCCTCACCCAGCCCGAGGATCCGGACCGGCCCTACAAGGTCCGCTACCGCTCGCTGCTGTCGCAGGAACCGCACCGCATCCGCGTCGCGCTGATGCTGGCCGCGGCGCCGCTGCTGTCGGTGGTGCTGCTGGTCTGGCTGCTCCAGCCCGAACACTGGACCGAGCGGGACTACCCGGCGTTCGACTGGCTGCCCGCGCTCGACGTCGTGATGCTCGTCTCGATCGGCCTGATCGAGCTGTTCCGCTGCCTGAACGTGCTGTCCAACGCGCACGCCACCCTGGTCGCCCGCGACCCGGTCCCGGTGGTGCCCGAGTCCGGCACCCGGGTCGCCTTCCTCACCTCCTTCGTGCCCGGCAAGGAGCCGCTGGAGATGGTGACCAAGACCCTGGAGGCGGCCGTCAAGATCCGCCACCGGGGCGTGATGCACGTCTGGCTGCTCGACGAGGGCGACGACCCGGAGGTGAAGGAGGTCTGCGCGCGCCTGGGCGTGCACCACTTCTCCCGCAAGGGCGTCGCCAAGTGGAACCAGGCCAAGGGCCCGCACCGCGCCAAGACCAAGCACGGCAACTACAACGCCTGGCTGGACGCGCACGGCGACGACTACGACTACTTCGCCTCCGTCGACACCGACCACGTACCGCTGCCGAACTACCTGGAGCGGATGCTCGGCTACTTCCGCGATCCGGACGTCGGCTTCGTCATCGGCCCCCAGGTGTACGGCAACTACGACAACCCGGTCACCAAGGCCGCCGAGTCGCAGCAGTTCCTCTTCCACGCGCTGATCCAGCGGGCCGGCAACCGCTACGGCTCCCCCATGTTCGTGGGCACCTCCAACGCGGTGCGCATCAAGGCGCTCAAGCAGATCGGCGGCCTGTACGACTCGATCACCGAGGACATGGCGACCGGCTTCGAGATCCACCGGCACCGCAACCCCGCGACGGGCCGGAAGTGGCGCTCGGTCTACACCCCCGACGTGCTCGCGGTCGGCGAGGGCCCCAACGCCTGGACGGACTTCTTCACCCAGCAGATGCGCTGGTCGCGCGGGACGTACGAGACGATCCTCAAGCAGTACTGGAAGGGCTGGTACTCGCTGCCGCCGAGCAAGCTCTTCAACTACACGATGATGATCATCTTCTATCCGATGTCGGCCATGAACTGGATACTCGCGGCGCTGAGCTGCGCCCTGTTCCTGGGCCTGGGCGCATCGGGCGTCAACATCGACCCGGCGGTCTGGCTGATGCTCTACGGCAACGCCTCCGCGCTCCAGATCGGCCTGTACGTCTGGAACCGCCGCCACAACATCTCCCCGCACGAGCCCGAGGGCTCCGGCGGTGTCGCGGGCATGGTGATGTCGGCGCTGTCGGCACCGCTGTACGCCAAGGCGCTGATCGACTCCGTGCTGCGCCGCAAGAGCAAGTTCGTGGTGACCCCGAAGGGCGACTCGGCCAGCCCGGACACCTGGTTCGGCACCTTCCGCTACCACTGGTACTTCATCCTGATCTTCGCCGCCTCGATGGCCGCCGGGTTCGTGTACGGCCACGCGCACCCCGCGATGATCACCTGGGCGACGTTCGCGCTGCTGATCACCGCGTCGCCGATGTTCGCGTGGCGGTACCAGATGCGGAAGGCGAAGCGCTCCGTCGCGCCGGAGGAGCCCGTCGCGGCGCCCGTCGCGGCCGAGCCCCGGCCGTCGGCACCGGTGCCGGCTCCCGCGCCCGAGCCGCAGGCGCCGGCGCAGCACCCGGGGCCGCACGCCCCGCAGCAGCGCCCCACGTGGGCCGCCTCCGGCGGGGGCGACGACCAGACCATGCAGATCGCCCTGGGCGGACTTGGGGGACGTAAGGAATGAAGCACCAGGCCGGCCGCCGTCGGGCCCGTCGACTCGCGATAGGCACGGTGGTGGTACTCGCGCTGGCCGGGATGAACGGGCCGTGGCTGTACCGCTTCGGCACCGAGAAATACCACCAGTACAAGATCAACCAGCCGGAGTACAAGGCCGCCAACGGCCGCTGGGAGATCATCGACTTCCCCGACGAGTACAAGCAGAACACCATTCACGCGGCGCTGCTGCGCACCGGCAAGGTGCTGCTCGTCGCCGGGTCGGGCAACAACGCGGACAACTTCGACGCGAAGAAGTTCGACACCCGGATCTGGGACCCCGTCAAGGGCACGATCAAGAAGGTGCCGACCCCGACCGACCTGTTCTGCACCGGCCACACCCAGCTCGCCAACGGCAATCTGCTGATCGCGGGCGGCACCAAGCGGTACGAGAAGCTGAAGGGCGACGTCACCAAGGCCGGCGGCCTGATGGTGGTGCACAACGAGAACCCGGACAAGCCGATCACGCTGCCCGCCGGCACCAGGTTCACCGGCAAGGAGAACGGCAAGACCTTCGTCTCCAAGGACCCGGTGCTGGTGCCGCGCGCCGAGAAGGTCTTCGACGAGGCGACCGGCGAGTTCCTGCGCAACGACCCGGGGCTCGGCCGGATCTACGTCGAGGCGCGGGAGAGCGGCTCGAAGTACGAGACGGGGACGCAGGACAACTACACGGTGCAGGGGCTGTCCGGGGCGGACGCGCGCAACACGTACGGCATCGCCGAGAAGCTCGCCCTCGACAAGAAGGACTTCCAGGGCATCCGGGACGCCTACGAGTTCGACCCGGTCGCAGAGAAGTACATCAAGGTCGACCCGATGCACGAGGCCCGCTGGTACCCGACGCTCACCACGCTGAGCGACGGCAGGATCCTCAGCGTCTCCGGCCTCGACGACATCGGCCAGCTCGTCCCGGGCAAGAACGAGATCTATGACCCGGACACCAAGAAGTGGACCTACACCGACAAGACCCGTCAGTTCCCGACGTACCCGGCGCTGTTCCTGATGCAGAACGGCAAGGTGTTCTACTCGGGTTCGAACGCGGGGTACGGGCCCGACGACGTCGGGCGTGAGCCGGGCGTCTGGGACGTGGAGACCAACGAGTTCGACGAGATCCCCGGGCTGAGCGACGCGAACATGATGGAGACGTCCGGCACGGTGCTGCTGCCGCCCGCGCAGGACGAGAAGTACATGGTGATCGGCGGCGGCGGGGTCGGCGAGTCCAGGCTGTCGAGCGAGAAGACGCGGATCGTCGACCTGAAGGCCGACAGTCCGAAGTTCGTGGACGGGCCCTCGCTGGAGAAGGGGACGCGGTACCCGCAGGCGTCGGTGCTGCCCGACGACAGCGTGCTGGTGTCCGGCGGTTCGGAGGACTACCGGGGGCGCAGCGACTCCAACATCCTCCAGGCGCGGCTCTACGACACCGAGAGCAACACCTTCGAGCGGGTCGCCGATCCGCTGGTGGGGCGCAACTACCACTCCGGTTCGATCCTGCTGCCCGACGGGCGGGTGATGTTCTTCGGGTCGGACTCGCTCTACGGCGACAAGGCCAACACCAAGCCGGGCAAGTTCGAGCAGCGCATCGAGATCTACACGCCGCCGTACCTGTACGGCGGGGAGCGGCCCGACCTCGCGGGCGGGCCGCAGACCATCGAGCGGGGCGAGTCGGGGACGTTCACCTCGAAGGCGGCGGCCTCCGTCAAGAAGGTGCGGCTGATCCGGCCGAGCGCGTCGACACACGTCACGGACGTGGACCAGCGGTCCATCGCGCTGGACTACGAGGTCTCCGGGGACAAGGTGACGGTGACCGTGCCGGAGAACAAGAACCTCGTGCAGTCCGGCTGGTACATGATGTTCGTGACCGACGGGGACGGGGTGCCGAGCAAGGCGCAGTGGGTTCAGGTGCCGTGACGTCTTGTGACGCCTGGGGCGGCGCCGAGCGCCCCAGGCCCTAGGTGTGCCAGAAGTACCGTTTCATGGCCCATGACGCCACCCGCTCGCCGGTGACGGCGCCGGCGACGTCCGCGGTCCTGGTGTGGATGCCGGCCCACACCCGGGCGTCGACGACGTCGCGGACGTAGTCCTCGGCGTACTCGTAGTGCCGGATGGCGCCCGTGTCGGCCGCGCGCATCTCGAGGTCGACGCGGGAGGTGCCCAGCAGCTTCTCCAGCGTGCGCATCCACGCTGCTCCCCAGGTGGCGTGGCCGCTGAGGTAGTCGGGGTGCGCGGGCGTGATGAGCAGGGGCTCCCACGTCGGGTCGGCCCGGGTCGCGGGGTTGCCGTCGGTGTCCGCCTCGCGGATGGCGGTGACCGGCCGCCAGGTGCCGTAGTGGAGCTTGGCGTCCCAGGCGGCGATCGTGGCGTCCATGATGACGGTGTTCACGGCGGCGTACAGACGGGCCGTCTCGACGATGTCGAAACCGTGCCGCGCGGCGTGGTCGCCCAGGGGGTACTGGACCTCCACCCGGGCCACGAACCGCGCCGTCTCCGTCTGCCAGGCGCTGCGGCGCGAGCCGGTCTTCGCACCGTACGCCTTCACCTCCGCCAGGTCCCGCGCGTACCGGGCCGAGGTCAGCCGAGGAGGCGGTCCGGGGCGGAACTGGCCGGGCTCGTCCAGCAGGAACGGGCGCAGCCGGCCGATCCACGCCGACGTGAAGTCCTGGTGGGCGGGCGGCGTCGGCCGCCACACCCCGGGCGCGGGCGGGGGTGTGAACGGCACGGAGGCGCCGCGTCCGTCGTCCGCGCGCAGCGCCATGATGTGCCGCGCCGACCGCTGTCCGAACGCCACGCCCGCCTTCTCACCGGGGCCGTCCGGGACCTTCGCCAAGGACGCCTGCCACGCCTTCTCCAGGGTGGCCCCGGCCTGTGGGAATCCGGCCCGCAGCACCTGGTAGGCCGCCGTCGCGGCGGCCGCTTCGGCCGACGCCCCGCGCGCGGCCCGCGCCCCGCGCCAGCGGTAGGGGACGTACCGCCCCTCGATGCCCACCACCGCGTTGTACATGGCCAGCGAGACGTACGCGTGCCACACCGCTTCCTCGGGGTCGATCAGTTCTCCCGTGGGGTCCACGGTCTCCGACACCCGCTGCGCCCACTGGGCGATCACCGACGGCGGCGGGGCCGCGGTGTCCGCCTCGGCGGGCCGTCCGGCCGCCACCCCGATCAGCAGCAGCGCCGCCGTCGCCACCGCCCCGCGTCTGCCCGCCTTCTTTCCGATACGCACCGCAGCTCTCTTCCGTCCGCCGTCCGTCGACGTGGTCATCGACAGGTATGACGGCCGGGGGAAGAGGACAAACGTCGCGGCGGGCGGAACCGGCCATCCGGGCGGCGGCACCACCCGCCCGACCGGTGGGGGCGTCCGGGGGTCAGCCGCTCGCGCCCCGGGTCAGTTCCAGGGCGTACTCCTCCCACCACTGCCCGGCCTTCGGGCCGCCCTTGCACTCGCCGTCGGACTCCCCCGGCCGCTTGACCCACAGGTAGGCGTCGACCAGCGGGTCGTCGGTGCGGGTCGTCGGGGTCTCGCCGAGGGCGCGGCCCGGCGGGTTGCACCAGCGTTCCGCCTCGTCGCCGCCGGTGTAGGGGCCGTTGCCGTTGCGGCTGGTGTCGATGACGAAGTGCTTGCCGCCGACCTTGGCGGAGAGCTGCTTGCCGTAGGCGATGGAGTCCTCGGTGGAGTAGAAGTTGGAGACGTTGACCGCGAAGCCGTCCGCCCGGTCGACGCCCGCCCACTTCAGCGGCTCGTGGATCTGGTCGGGGTTGCCCCAGCCCGCGTTGCCCGCGTCCAGGTAGACCTTGGTGTTCTTCAGCGCCTTGAGCTGGTCGACGGCGCCGCCCAGCAGGTCGTAGCGTTCCTCGTGGAACTCCTCGGGGGTGCAGCCGTCGACCAGGTGCAGGACCGCGTCCGGTTCGAGTATCACGGTGGCCGAGCGGTCGCCGATGCCCTGGGCCACGGCGTCGATGAAGGCGCGGTAGGAGTCGCCGTCGGCGGCGCCGCCCTGGGAGTACTGGCCGCAGTCGCGGTGCGGGATGTTGTAGAGGACGAGCAGCGCGGTGCGGCCGGCCTCGTCGGCGGCCTCGGTGAAGCCGCGGGCCTGTTCCTCGGGGTTCTCCGGGCTGATCCACTCGCCGACGGGCTGCTCGGCGATCTTCCGGACCTGCGCGGCCTCCGCGTCCTTGCCGGCCTTCTCCAGGGCGGCGAGCTGCCGGGCCGCGGTGCTGTCCGGGTTGACCCAGAACGGGTCGGTCTCCTTGGGCTGTTGCGTGATGCCGGCGCCGGCGTCCTTGCCCTGGCCCTTGCCCTGGTCGGCGTCCTTCCCGTCGTCGCCCGACGAACATCCCGCGATCAGCAGTGCCGCCCCCAGCACCGCCGCGGACACGCGTGTCGCCGCGGAAGTCCCGGCGAAACCGCCGGCCCCCCTGCTGCCGTACATCCAACCCCCCTGGGTGCACTGTTCCAGGGGTCAATCCTGACATACGGGAGTGGCGCCCACGAGGTGTCCGTCAGGTGCCGGTGCCTGTGCCTGTGCCGGTGTCTGTGCCGGTGCCGGTGCCGGTGAGGTAGGCCGAGACGACCACGTTCGCCGTGTAGGTGTTGCTGACCCGGTCGAAGGAGCCGCCGCAGGTGATCAGCCGCAGCTCGGCCCGTCCGGAGCGGCGGGGGCCGTATGCCTGCCGGGCGTCGAAGCCGTCGCGGGGGAGGACCTGTACGTCGTCCACGGTGAACTCGGCGGTCCGGCCGTCCTGGTCGCGCAGGACCCTGATCGTGTCCCCGGGTTCGAGGGTGCTGAGCCGGTAGAAGACGGCGGGGCGGGTCTCGGTGTCGACGTGGCCCACCATCAGGGCGGTGCCGGCCGCACCCGGGGTGGTGCCGGCCGCCCACCAGCCGACCGTGCCGGGGCTGGTGAACGGCGGTGGTTCCAGGGCGCCCTGGGCATCGAGGCCGCGCTCGGTCACCGGGGCCCGGATGCCGAGGCGGGGTATGTCGAGGCGCTGCGGCTCGGCGTCGCCCACCAGCGGGTGGTGGGCGGGCGGGAGGGAGAGGTACGGGGGTCGGCCGGCCGCCGCCATGTCGCCGGTGGCCGGCCCGGATATGCCGTCGGTGGCGTCGCGGCCCCACAGCCACAGGCCGAGGAGCAGCACCGTCCAGGCGATGCCGGTCACGAGGCGGGTGGGGGTGGTGGGGCGGTCGTGGTCCCGGCTGTGTTGTCGGTCGTGATTCCGGTCGGACATGTCGGTCAGTCCGTTCCGCGGCTCCGGCGGGCGCTGCGCAGCGCGACGGCCACGGCGGCGACGCCGGCCAGCACCAGGCCGGTGACGGCGTGGGCCGTGCCGGGTCCGGCCGGGCGGCTCTCGCCCTGGGGGGCGCGGCCGTTCCCGGCGCCGGTGGCGGCCAGGCGGTGCGCGGCGCCGCCGCCCGCGTCGACGGGGGCGACGGGCGAGGCGTGGACGGGGGCCGCCGGGGCCTCGGAGCGTCCGCTCTCCGGCCGCCGGGGGCGCTCGGTGACGGTGAGGCGGCCCTCGCGCCGCTGGGAGCCGCAGCGGACCTCGACCTCGTGGGCGCCGGCCGTGGCCGAGGCGCGGATCCGGGCGGCGCCGACCAGCGCGCCGTCGCTGCTGGTCAGGGAGAGCCGTACGGCGGACTCGAAGGCCGCCGAGGCGGCCACCGCGGACCTCTCGGCGCAGCCGGGCACGCGGAGGGTGACGTCCGTGCCGGGGGCGGGGTGCGCGGGGGTCACCGACACCCGGCCGGTGTTCTGCGCGTACGCCGTCGCCGGGACGAGCGCGGCGAGCAGCGCGGTCCCGGCACAGAGGGTGGCTTTCAGTGAGCCCATCGTGCACCTCCAGTCACCTTGGAGACTCCCCCGGGCGCCGGGCAGCCGCATCCGGTGCGGGCGCGGGGCTGCTCCGAACGGGGGACGACGGGCCACGACGGGTTTGGTGCTTAGCATGGTCGTCCACAGGCCCGTCCCCAGGTCCGTCCCCGGTCCACGCACGGCAGGAGTCCGCCCCCATGACAGAGCGCAAGCCCATCGAATCGTGGCTCACCGACATGGACGGGGTGCTGATGCACGAGGGCGTGCCGGTGCCCGGCGCCGACGCCTTCATCAAGAAGCTGCGGGACTCCGGGCGGCCGTTCCTGGTCCTCACCAACAACTCGATCTACACCGCCCGCGACCTGCACGCCCGGCTGAACCGGATCGGCCTGGAGGTGCCGGTCGAGAACATCTGGACCTCCGCGCTGGCCACGGCGAAGTTCCTGGACACGCAGCACCCCGGCGGCACCGCCTATGTCATCGGCGAGGCCGGCCTGACCACCGCCCTGCACGAGGCGGGGTACGTGATGACGGACACCGACCCCGACTTCGTGGTGCTGGGCGAGACCCGGACGTACTCCTTCGAGGCGCTGACCAAGGCGATCCGTCTGATCAACGCCGGCGCCCGGTTCATCGCGACCAACCCCGACAACACCGGGCCGTCCCCGGAGGGCGCGCTGCCCGCGACGGGCTCGGTGGCGGCGCTGATCACCAAGGCCACGGGGAAGGACCCGTACTTCATCGGCAAGCCGAACCCGCTGATGATGCGCACCGGGCTGAACGTCATCGGCGCGCACTCCGAGTCCAGCGCCATGATCGGTGACCGGATGGACACCGACGTACTGGCCGGTCTGGAGGCCGGGATGGAGACCTTCCTCGTCCTGACGGGGCTGACGACCACGGCCGACATCCACCAGTACCCGTACCGGCCCACGAAGATCGTGGACTCGATCGCGGACCTGGTGGATCTCGTCTGACGTCCTCGTCCGGGGCTCAGCGGCGTCGGCGGGCCAGCGCGACGGCGGTGGCGCCGGCGGCGGCCAGCAGTGCGGCGGCCGCCAGTACGGCGTAGGTCCGGCCCAGTCCCGTACCGGCGAGTTCGTCGGCGAACGGCAGGCGGCCGGAGGGGGCCGGGCTCTCGGTGCCGGTTCCGCCGGTATCGCTCCGGGCGCCGCCGGGCGTGACGCGGAAGCGGTAGTCGTTCGACTGGCCGATCCAGTCGCCGTCGCCCTCGCGGCGCTGGACGACGGCGGCGTTGGCGGTGACCTGGCCGGGCGCGGTGTCCGGGGTGAGCGCGAGCCGGATCCGCACGGTGAGCGTGCGCCCGGCTTCGACGGTGAAGCCGGGGAAGCCGTCGGCGTCGGCGGCGAGGACGCCGACCAGTTCGTCCGCGTCGGTCGCCTCGAAGCGGACGGCGTGCGGGCGGCCGTCGCCGTCGTGGAACTCCATGCGGGGCTGGGTGGGTTTCATCACGCGCTGTTCGTCGACGAGGACGACCACGGGGTGGATGCCCGCGCAGGTGCGGTCGGTGGTGTTGGTCAGGTCCAGGTACCAGGTGCCGGGGCCGCCGCCGGCCTCGTAGTCGCCGGGGCCGCCGTGGACGCGGGTGGTCAGCGGGAAGGTGTGGTCGTCGGGGGCGACGCAGGCCGGGAGGGGGGCGGGGCCCCGGGCCGGGGCGGCGGACGCCAGGGCCGGCGCGGTGGCCGGGCCGGCGAGGAGGGCGGCTGCCGCCACCAGGCAGGGTGACACGGGTGCACACAGTCGCATGAACACATGAGCGTTCCGCACGCGTACGGATGGGGGGTGCCACTCCGTCGCCCACTCCGAACGGGCGTACCCCGCGCCGCCGACCGGCGCAGCGGGGGCCGTCCGGCGGTGGAGTGCCGGCCGCTCCGCGGCGCGTCCGGCGCCACGTGGCCCGCGTGCGGCGTCATGCGTCCGGCGTCCGGCCGGTGGGATGACGGACGCTCGGCATCGCGTCCGGCGCCACCTGGCCCGCGTCGTACGTCACGCGCCCGGCGCCCGGCGCCCGGCGTCCGGCCGGTGGGATGACGGACGCTCGGCATCGCGTCCGGCGCCACCTGGCCCGCGTCGTACATCACGCGCCCGGCGCCCGGCGCTCGGCCAATGGGATGACGGACGCCCGGCATCGCGTCCGGCGCCACCTGGCCCGCGTCGTACATCACGCGCCCGGCATCACGTCGCGGGACCGGACACCCGGCGTCACGCGGCAGCGGTCGGCCGTCCGCGACGAGGCGTGGCCCGTCCGGCGTCACGTGGCCCGCGTCGTACGCCCGGCGGTCGGCGGCGTCGGCATCACGGGTCCGGAC
The DNA here is from genome assembly GCF_018614415.1 of Streptomyces sp. ISL-12. Taxonomy (GTDB): domain Bacteria; phylum Actinomycetota; class Actinomycetes; order Streptomycetales; family Streptomycetaceae; genus Streptomyces. The sequence goes on along the minus strand of NZ_JAGGOO010000029.1, from coordinate 64,546 downwards.
GCCACCCGCTCCCGACCCCGGTCCGCCCGCCCCCGGCGTCGGATCTCACGCGTCCCCCCGGCCGAACAGCGGCGACAGTACGAGGTGGGCCGCGCCCTCCGCGATCGCGCGTGCCCCGCCGGGCGCGGCCCGTACCGGCACGGCGGTCTCCTGCCCGCCCTCGCGCCGGGCGCGGGCGTCCAGCACCGCGCCGACACCGCCGACGAACGCGTCCGGCGCGCCCGCGACGGTACGGCCGCCGAGGAGGACCAGGTCGATGTCGAGCAGCCCGGCCAGGTTGGCGGCGCCCGCGCCCAGGACGCGGGCCGCCTCGGCGAGGTCGCCGCGGGCCACGGCGGCCAGGCACAGTGCCTCGACGCAGCCGCGGGCGCCGCACGGACAGGGCGGCCCGTCGAGCTGGATCACCTGGTGCCCGAACTCCCCCGCCCCCGTCCGCGCCCCCCGGTACACGGTCCCGTCGAACACCAGCCCCGCGCCGAGCCCGGTCCCCAGGTGCAGGTAGGCGAAGGAGCCGCGCTCGCCGCCGACCGCGAGGCCGAGCGCCGCCGCGTTGGTGTCCTTGTCGACGACGACCGGCACGCCGAGCCGCCCGGCCAGCGCGTCCCGCAGCGGGAAGCCGTCCCACTCGGGGAATCCGGTGACCCGGTGCAGCACCCCCCGGGCGTGGTCCAGGGGGCCGGGGAGGGCGACGCCGACGCCGAGGAGGGTGGGGGGAGCGGGCACCCGGAGGACGTCCGTGACCAGGTCGGTCACCTCGCGGGCCACCTCCGTCAGCACGGCCTCGGAACCCGCTCCCAGGTCGAGCGGGGCCCGCCGCTCCCCCGCCACCGTGCCCGCCAGGTCGACCAGGACGGCCCGCAGTTCGTCGCGGTCCAGGTGGACGCCGACCGCGTGCCCGGCCTCCGGCAGCAGCCGCAGGACCGTGCGCGGCTTGCCGCCCGTCGACGCCCGGTGCCCGGCCTCTGCGGCGAGGCCGTCCGCCCGCAGCCGGGCGGTGATCTTGCTGATCGCCTGCGGGGTGAGCCCGGTCCGCTCGGCCAGCTCCAGCCTGCTGATGCCCTCCGCCCCGGCCGTGCGCAGCAGGTCCAGCACCAGGGCGGTGCCGCGGCTGCGCGGGGCCGGTGGGCCGGGTTCGGGTCCGGGGCCGTTCGTCCTGTTCACCCGGCCATTGTCGCCGCTGCTTGCACTTTGGCAACACGGTTGCCAAAGTGGACGCATGACTGGCACTCCTCCCCTCCGCGTCGGCCTCGTCGGCTACGGCCTCGCGGGCTCCGTCTTCCACGCCCCGCTGATCGCCGCCACCGGGGGACTCGCCCTGGACACGGTGGTCACGTCCAGCCCGGAGCGGCAGCGGCAGGCCCGCGCCGAGTTCCCCGGCGTGCGGCTCGCCGGCACCCCGGACGAACTGTTCGCACGCGCCGGCGAACTCGACCTGGTCGTCCTCGCCTCCCCCAACAAGACGCACGTCCCGCTCGCCACCCGGGCCCTGGAGGCCGGCCTGCCGGTCGTGGTGGACAAGCCCCTCGCGGGCACCGCCGCCGAGGCACGCGCGCTGGCGTCGCTGGCCGAGGAGCGCGGCCTGCTGCTCTCGGTCTTCCAGAACCGCCGCTGGGACAACGACTTCCTCACCCTCCGGGGCCTCCTCGCCGACGGCGCCCTGGGCGACGTATGGCGGTTCGAGTCCCGTTTCGAACGCTGGCGCCCCCAGCCCAAGGGCGGCTGGCGGGAGTCCGGCGACCCGGCAGAGATCGGAGGTCTGCTGTACGACCTCGGCAGCCATGTCGTCGACCAGGCGCTGGTGCTCTTCGGGCCGGTCACCCAGGTGTACGCCGAGTCGCTGGTGCGGCGCGCGGGCGCGGAGGCCGACGACGACACGTTCCTCGCGCTCACCCACGCGAACGGGGTCCGCTCCCACCTCTACGTCTCCTCCACCACCGCCCAGCTCGGCCCCCGCTTCCGGGTGCTGGGCTCGCGGGCCGGGTACGTCAAGTACGGCCTGGACCCGCAGGAGGCGGCGCTGCGCGCGGGCGAGCGGCCCGGGCCCGGCTGGGGCGAGGAGGACGAGTCGCTGTGGGGCCGGCTGGGCTCCGGCGAGTCCCCGATGACCGGCGGCGGGCAGGCCGTGCCGTCCCTGCCGGGTGACTACCCCGCCTACTACGCGGCGGTGGCCGAGGCCCTGCTGAAGGGCGGGCCCGACCCGGTGGGCGCCCTGGAGGCGGCGGCCGCCCTGGACGTGCTGGAGGCGGCCCGGCGTTCGGCCCGCGACGGATCGGTGGTGGCGCTGTGACGACGAAGCCCGAGCTGACACCGAGCCTGGCGGAGCTGGAGGCGCAGGAACGCCGCCTGGTCTTCCGTTCCTTCACCCACGACGACGCGTGGGCGCTGGGTTCGCTCCTGGTGGAGCTGGCCCGTGAGCGCCAGGCGCCGGTCGCCGTCGACATCCACCGGTCCGGACAGCAGCTCTTCCACGCCGCGCTGCCCGGCTCCACGCCCGACAACGACGCCTGGATCGCCCGCAAGCGCCGGGTGGTGGAGCGGTACGGCCACGCGTCGTACCTGGTCGGCGCCCGGTTCCGGGCCAAGGGCACGACGTTCGAGGAGTCCTCGCGGCTGGACCCCGACACCTACGCGGCGCACGGCGGCTCCTTCCCGGTCACCGTGGAGGGCGTCGGTGTGGTCGGCGCGGTGACGGTCTCCGGGCTGCCGCAGCTCCAGGACCACCGGCTGGTGGTGGAGGCGCTGGAGCGGTTCCTGGAGCGGTGACCGGTCACCCGTCCGGCCGTCCGCCGGGAATCACCTCCGGTTCGCAGCGGTTGGCACGCGGTAGATGAGTGATCGTCACCGCACCCCACCGGAGGGACCGGAACCGATGAGCGACACCGCGGCTGCCCTGAGGAAATCCGTCGGACGGTACGGCGTCTGGAGCGCCGCCCTGCGCGCCGAGGACGCCGAGGGGCGCGGCGCGCGCGCCGAGGCCTCGGCCGAACTGGAGGAGCTGGGCTTCGGCGCCCTGTGGCTGGGCGGCAACAGCTTCGCCGAGCACGCCGTCCCGCTGATCGAGGCGACCTCGCGGATCGTCGTCGGCACCAGCATCCAGAGCATCTGGGAGCACGAGGCGTCCGAGGCCGCCGCCCGCTTCGCCGAGCTGGAGGTGGCCCGCCCCGGCCGCTTCGTGCTCGGCCTGGGCGTCAGCCACGGCCCGATGGTGAAGGGCTACGAGCGTCCGTACTCGGCGATGGTCGCCTACCTCGACGCGCTGGACCGGGCCGGGGTGCCGGACCACCGCCGGCTGCTGGCCGCGCTCGGCCCGAAGATGCTGGAGCTGTCCCGGGACCGGGCGGCGGGCGCGATCCCGTACCTGGTCACGCCCGAGCACACCGCGAAGGCCCGGGAGATCCTCGGCGACGGCCCGCTGCTGGCCCCGGAGTTCAAGGTGGTCCTGGAGTCCGACCCGGCGCGGGCCCGTGCCACGGCCCGCGGCTACCTCGGCCGCTACCTCCAGCTCCCCAACTACACCAACAACTTCCTCCGTCTCGGTTTCACCGACGCGGATGTCGCGGACGGCGGCAGCGACCGTCTGATCGACGCGGTGTTCGCCTGGGGCGGCGACGACACGGTCCGCCGCCGGATCGCGGAGTTCCACGAGGCGGGCGCCGACCACGTCGCCCTCCAGCTGGTGGAGGACGGCCCGGCCACGTCCCTGCCGAGGGAGGGCTGGCGCCGCCTGGCCGCTCTGCTCCGGTGACGAGGGGCGCCTGTTCAGGCGCCCTTCAGTTCCTGCCGCTGCCGCCCGAGCCCTTCGATCTCCAGCTCCACGACGTCCCCGGCCCGCAGGTACGGCTTGGGTTCGGGCCGCCCCATGGCCACCCCCGCCGGTGTCCCGGTGTTGATGACGTCACCGGGGTACAGGGTCATGAACTGGCTGACGTACCGCACGACCTCGGCCACCGGGAAGATCTGCTCGGCGGTCGTCCCGTCCTGCTTCAGCTCCCCGTTGACCCACAGCCGCAGCCGCAGGTCCTGCGGGTCCGGTACCTCGTCCGCCGTCACCAGCCACGGCCCCAGCGGGTTGAACGTCTCGCAGTTCTTGCCCTTGTCCCAGGTCCCGCCGCGCTCGGTCTGGAACTCCCGCTCGGAGACGTCGTGCGCGACCGCGTACCCCGCGACGCGGGCGAGCCCTTCCTCCGCCGACTCCAGGTAGCGGGCCGTACGCCCGATCACGACCGCCAGCTCCACCTCCCAGTCGGTCTTCACGGACCCGCGCGGTACGAGCACGGTGTCGTACGGCCCGACCACGGTGTCCGCCGCCTTGAAGAAGACGACGGGTTCGGCGGGCGGTTCGGCCCCGGTCTCCCGGGCGTGGTCGTGGTAGTTGAGCCCGATGCACACGACCTTGCCGATGCGGCCCAGCGGCGGCCCGATCCGCAGCCCCGTCCCGTCGAGCACGGGCAGGTCGCCGGCGTCGGCGGCGGCCCGGACCCGGGCGAGCGCCGCCTCGTCGGCGAGCAGCGTCCCGTCGACGTCCGGCACCACGCCCGACAGGTCGCGCAGGGTGCCGTCGGCGTCGAGCAGCGCGGGCCGCTCCGCCCCGGCCGTACCGACTCGCAGCAGCTTCATGTTCTCTCTCCCTCGGTCGCGGACCGCCCGTCCGACGGGGCGGGGCGGCGCCCGGGTGCGGCGGGCGGCCCATCCATCGGAGGACTGGTCGATCCTCCAAGGTCACGTTCGGCTCCGCAAGACCCTGCCGGGGCTCACCGGTACAGGACGGCCCGTTCGACGACGCTCCAGGTGGTGCTGGTGACGACGTAGAGCGCGGCGGCGAGCGGGACGACGGCCACGGTGACGAGGGTGAGGAAGGACATGAACGGCATGGCCTTGGTGAGCGCGGTGACGGCCCCCGCCCCCGGCGGCTGCTCCTGCCCGGCGGCGGGGAGCACCGGCCGGCCGGCCATCGTGCGCCGGGTGAGCCGGTAGCTGACCGCGGCGACGGCGGTGACGAGCGCGAACAGTCCCGCGTAGACGAGCCCGGCGCCGCCGGCCGGCCCGCCGCCCGCGAGCGCGTCGCCCCAGTTCCCGCCCAGCGGGGCGGCGAACAGCTGGTGGCCGAGCAGATGGTTGGCCTGTCCGCCGAGGGAGGTGCTGGAGAAGAGGTGGTAGAGGAGGAAGAAGGCGGGCAGCTGCACGAGGCCGGGCAGGCAGCCCGCCAGCGGTGACACCTTCGCCTCGGCGTGCAGGTCGAGTACGGCCCGCTGCAACTTCTCAGGGCGCTTGGCGTACGTGCGGCGCAGTTCGGCGATCTTCGGCTGAAGTGCGGTGCGGGCCTTCTGCCCGCGGGCGGCGGCCCGGGACAGCGGATGGAGCAGGAGCCGTACGAGCGCGGTGAACAGGACGATGGCGGCGGCAGCGGCGCCGGCGCCGAACAGCGGCTGGAGCAGGTCGGCGAGGCCGCCGACCAGATCGGCGAACACGGACATGGTGAGGAGCCCTCCGGGGGTCTCGTCGTGCCGGGTGAGGGGAACGGCGGGACCGGCGGACCGGGTAGGGGCACGGAAAACGGTGAGCAGAAGCGCACCGGGTGCTCAGGGGGCGCTCGGATGAGCGGTCTGTGAGCAGGGAGGTGGAAGTGTGCCCTACGCGGCGGTCGCCGGGAGGGCGCGGCCGGGTGCTCGGGGCCTGCGGCGGCCGGCGGCGTCGGGATCGCGTTGCGGCAGGAAGGCCGTACGCCGGTCGCGGTCGCGGATGGCCGTACGGACCCGGGTGGGCGGCACGACGGGCGCGCAGCGCGCGGCGGCGAGGGCGCAGAGGCTGAGCGCGGAACCGACCGCGGCGGTGGCGGCCAGCGCGACGGTGACGGAGAGCCCCCCGGCGTCGACCAGGGCGAACTGCACCAACACCGCGAGGAGCAGCACGGCGAGGGCCCGGAAACGTGCGCCGGTACGACTACGGCCCATCGACGCCCCCTCCCCGCTCACCCGTGCGACTCTTCTTCCGCTCATCCGGTTATACCGCATCCGCCGCCGAAGACGCGGCCCCGAGGTGATCGGTTCCGTTGCCTACGGGGCCGCAGGCCGTCTCTGGCCGAAACGCGGACGCCGAGCGCCGCCTCGGTGGACTCAGGTACGACGGCTACCGTGCTCGTGCGCACACGCGATGACCGATCAACTGCACGACAGGGGGCCCGACATGAGCACCGACGCCGCACGGCTGCGATCAGGCCTGGCCGCCCTGGCGGCGACCGGGCAGGGCGATCTCCGGTCGCTGGTGGGTGAGTTCCGGCGCACCGAGGTGCTGGTGCCGGTGGTGGACGGCTCGGTGCTGTCGGCCGAGGCGGGCGGCGTCCGCTGGCTCTTCGCCTTCACCGACGCGACGGCGCTGGACCGCTTCGCCCGGGCGCGGGGTGAGACCGCGCTCGACGAAGTACTGGTGCACGGTGCGAGGTTGCTGGATCACGTGGTCCCGTGGGTGGCGCGGGCGGGCGCCCCGGTGGGCATCGCCCTGGACGCGGGCAGCCCGGCGGGCATGGTGCTGCCCCCGGTGCGGGGCGTCGTCCCGGACGCGGCGGCGCTGGACACGGACGCGGACACGGACACGGACGCGGACACGGACGCGGACACGGACGCGGACTCGGACGCGGAAGGAACGGACGCGTGAGCGGCGGCGGTTACCGGGTCGATCCCGAGGCGCTGGAGCGGATCACCCGGGGCATCGACCTGGCGATGGCCGAGCTGAAGGAGCTGGGCTTCGACATCGAGGCCGGTCTGGGGCGCGGCTTCGACGACCTGGAGCTCAAGGACCTGGAGGTGGGCGACGCCGCGCTGTGCCAGGTGTTCGCCGACTTCTGCGAGCGGTGGGGCTGGGGAGTGCGCTCGCTGGTGCGGGACGCCAACGAGTTCGCGCAGCGGCTGAACCTCTCCGCCGGGCTCTACCACGAGCAGGAGCAGTACGTCTCGAACACGCTCAAGGGGCTGTGGACGGCGGCCGCCGGCAACCCGTACCTGACCGAGGAGCAGGTCGCGCAGCGGTCCTGGTCACAGACGCTGAAGGACAACTCCGTCTCCCACGTCATGAACCCGGACTACGGCGCGGAGTCCGTCCTGGAGGCGGACCGGGCGGCCCGGCAGGCGTGGGCGCAGGCCGAGCAGGACGTGGAGACCTCGACGGTGACCCCCGACGCGCCGTTCGACCCGAGGACGGACTGGCAGTGGGGCGGGCCGTCCCAGGCGTCGCCCGGGGAGGCTGAGCGCTGATGGGCCTGGGGGATGTCGTGAACGGCCTCGGGGACGGGCTGGAGAGTGCCGTCGAGGGCGTCAAGGAGGGCGTCGGCGGCGCCGTCGACTGGGGTGCGGACCAGGCCGCGGACGGTCTGGCCGCCGTCGGCGCGGACGGACTGGCCGAAGGCGTGCGCGACTTCGGCGAGGGGGTGCACAACCGGCTCGGCGGCGATGTCGCCGAGCGCGAACTGGGCGAGAGCGAGGACCCGAAGGAACTGGTCCACGGCAGCGCGCCGGCGCTGGAGGAGCGGGCCCGGCACCTGCGCGACTTCTCCAGGGCGTTCGAGACCGTCGGCCAGGGGATGCGCTCGCTGGGTACCGACGGGTGGCAGGGCGAGGCCGCGGACGCCTTCCGGCAGAAGTTCGACCTGCACCCGAAGCAGTGGCTGACCGCCGCCGACGCCTGTGAGAGCGCGGCGGGCGCCCTGGAGGCGTACGCTGACACGGTGCGCTGGGCGCAGCGGCAGGCGGAGGCGGCGATCGACGCCTACCGCGACGCGCAGGAGACCAGCCGGCGGGCGGTGGACGCGCACAACGCCCGGGTGGCGGCGTACAACCAGGCCGCCGAGCGGTACAACGCGGCCGCCGCAGCGGGAGCCGACCCGGGGGCGCGGCCCACCGAGCCGGGCGCCTTCGTCGATCCGGGGACGGCGGGCCGGCGGGAGGCCGAGGAGATCCTGGCCGAGGCGCGCCGCCAGCGCACCGACGCCGCCCGCGACGCCCAGCGCCGGGTGGCCGCCGCCCTGGAGACGGCGCCGCCGAAGCCGGAGTTCACCAGCCGGCTGGGCGCCGACGCCGCGGACCTCTTCGTAGGCACCCAGCTCAACCAGGCCCACGTCATCGGCGGCCTCCTCAAGGGCGGCGCGGACGTGGTCAAACTCGCCCGCACCGTCAACCCGTTGGACTCCTACAACATCACCCACCCCGGCGACTGGCTGAAGAACTCCAGCATGCTGCTGGCCGGCCTGGTGGGCACAGCCGCCCATCCCGAACGCCTGCCCGCGGCCGTCCTCGGCAGCGGCTGGCGCAGCGATCCGGGCGAAGCCGCAGGCGTCCTCGTCTCGAACCTGATCGGCGGCAAGGGCGCGGGCGGCGTGGCCCGCGGGGCCGCTCGCGGGGCGGCGCGCGGGGCCGCGAAGGGCGCGGCGACCGGAGCCGCCCGCAAGAGCGTCGGCCAGGCGCTCAAGGACGTCGCCCGGGAGTACAAGTGCAAGTGGTTCGGCGACCCGGTCGACATGGCCACCGGCCGCATGGCCCTGCCCCAGACCGACGTGACGCTCCCCGCCAGGTTCCCCCTGGTCTTCTCCCGCCAGTTCGAGTCGTCCTACCGGGCGGGCCGCTGGTTCGGCCCGAGCTGGACCTCCACCGCCGACCAGCGTCTGGAGATCGACGCCGAGGGTGTCGTACTCGTCCGTGACAACGGTGCCCTGCTGGCCTACCCGCACCCCGCCCCAGGCGTCCCCACCCTGCCCCTCCAGGGCGGCCGCTACCCCCTGACCGTCGACGCCCACGGCGACTACACCGTCACCGACCCCGCCGCCGGCCGCACCTGGTACTTCGCGTCCCCGGGCGGCGACGGCGACGGCATCGCCCTGCTGGAACAGATCAGCGACCGCTGCGGCCAGTGGATCGCCTTCGCGTACGACGACGAGGGCGCCCCCACCGCGATCACCCACTCGTCCGGCTACCACCTCACCCTCACCACGGCCGGCGACCGCGTCACCGCCCTGCACCTGGCCGACCCCACCGCCGACGGCGGCGCCGTCGAACTGGTCCGCTTCGGCTACGACGAGGCCGGCCACCTGGCGACGGTGACGAACTCCTCCGGCCGACCCCTCCGCTTCACCAACGACGCCTCCGGCCGCATCACCACCTGGACCGACACGAACGGCTCGTCGTACCACTACGTCTACGACGACCAGGGCCGCTGCACCTCCCAGTCGGGCGACGCCGGCCACCTGCGCAACACCTTCACCTACGCCGACCCCGACCCGGCGACCGGCCTGCGCACGATCACCGCGACCGACTCCCTGGGCCACAGCACCCGCTACCACGTCAACAGCGACCTCCAGGTGGTGGCCGAGACCGCCCCCGACGGCGCGACGACCCGCACGACGTACGACCGCGAGGACCGCCCGGTCACCATCACCGACCCCCTCGGCCGCACCCGGAGCTACGCCTACGACGAGGCGGGCCGCCTGCTGATGGCCGTCCGCCCCGACGGCCGCTACACCAGCGTCGGCTACGACGACCAGGGCCTGCCGGTCTCCATGTCCAACCCCGACGGCAGCCACGTCACCCAGCGCTTCGACGAGTGGGGCAACCGCACCGCCCTGACGGACCACACCACCCGAACCACCACCCGCTACGCCTACGACGACCTCGGCAACCTGTCCGCGATCACGGACGCGACGGGCGCGACGACCACCGTCCACTGCGACCCGGCGGGCCTGCCGCTGCGGATCACGGACCCACTGGGCGCCGTGATCCACTACACCCGCGACGCCTTCGGCCGCCCGACCACCATCACGGACCCCCTGGGCGCCACCACCCGCCTGGAGTGGACCGTCGAGGGCCGCCTGTCCCGCCGTACCGCACCGGACGGCACCACGGAGTCCTGGACCTACGACGGCGAGGGCAACTGCACCACCCACACCGACGCGCTGGGCGCCGTATCCCGCTTCGAATACACCCACTTCGACCTGCTCACCGCCCGCACCGGCCCCGACGGCGTCCGCTACGAGTTCGACCACGACACGGAACTGCGCCTGACCAAGGTCACCAACCCCCAGGGCCTGACCTGGTCCTACACCTACGACCCCGCCGGACGCCTCGTCACGGAGACGGACTTCGACGACCGCACGCTGACGTACGCGCACGACGCCGCGGGCCAGCTGACCGCGACGACCACCGCCGCTCGCCAGGTCATCCGCTTCGAACGGGACGTACTGGGCCGCGTGACGAGCAAGGACGCCGCCGGAACGGTCACGACCTACGCGTACGACGCGACCGGCGCCCTGACCCACGCCAGGAACCCGGACGCGACCCTGACCTGGCAGCGAGACGCGGCGGGCCGCGTGACGGCCGAAACGCTCAACGGCCGCACCCTCACCCACACCTACGACACCCTGGGCCGCCGCACCGGCCGCACCACCCCCACCGGCGCGACCAGCACCTGGACCTACGACGCGGCCGGCAACCGCACCACCCTCACCACCGGCGCCCACACCCTCGCCTTCACCCACGACCCCACGGGCCGCGAGCTGACCCGCCGCATCGACGGCACCCTGACCCTCTCCCAGACCTTCGACCCGCTGGGCCGCCTCACGTCCCAGCACCTCACGGGCCCGGCCGACCGCCTCCTCCAGCACCGCGCCTACACCTACCGCGCCGACGGCAACCTGACCTCGATCGACGACCACCTCTCCGGCACCCGCCGCTTCGACCTGGACGCCACCGGCCGCGTCACCGCCGTCCACGCCGCGAACTGGACGGAGTCCTACGCCTACGACACGGCCGGCAACCAGACCCACGCCACCTGGCCGCCCTCCCTCCCCGGCCAGGAGTCAACCGGCCCCCGCACCTACACCGGCACCCGCATCACCCGCGCGGGCACGGTCCGCTACGAACACGACGACGCCGGCCGCGTCACCCTCCGCCAGAAGGCCCGCCTCTCCCGCAAGCCGGACACCTGGCGCTACACCTGGGACGCCGAGGACCGCCTCACCTCCGTCACCACCCCCGACGGCACGACGTGGCGCTACGGGTACGACCCGTTGGGCCGCCGCACAGCCAAAGAGCGCCTGTCCCCTGACGGCACGACGGTCACCGAACGGACGACGTTCACCTGGGACGGCACGACCCTCACCGAACAAACCACGACCCATCCCGGCACCCCCACCCCGGCCACAACCCTCACCTGGGACCACGACGGTCTGCGCCCACTGACCCAGACGGAACGCCGGACCCCGTCCGACACCTCTCAGGAGGAGATCGACCGGCGCTTCTACGCGATCGTCACGGACTTGGTCGGCACGCCGACGGAACTGATCGACGACACCGGCACGATCGCCTGGCGCCCCCACACCACCCTGTGGGGCACCACAACCTGGGACCCCACAGCCACCGCGTACACACCACTGCGATTTCCGGGACAGTATTTCGATCCGGAGACCGGGCTTCATTACAACTACTTCCGGCATTACGATCCGGAGACGGCTCGGTATCTGACGCCTGACCCGCTGGGCCTGGCGCCTGCGGACAACCCAGCCAGCTACGTTCACAACCCCCACACCTGGACCGACCCCCTCGGACTGGCACCGTACGGACCCCTCGGGGAAAGGACCAACCCTTTCTCGTCGCGGGCCGAGGCAGAAAAAGCGGCGCATGAACTGGCGGGCATCGGGCCTGACGCTGAGCTACTTGCGGAGTGGCAGGTCGTGGGAGATATTAGAATGAAACATATCGAGGGATTCATTTATTCAAGCGAACCTTCGCACTGGGGAAATTTTCGTCAGTATGAGACGCCACAGGGATCGCGCGTGGTAGTGGAACACACTCACGATCCCGCCGGCCCCCACTTCCACGCGGGAAAGCCGAAATTCGTCAGCACTCGCGAATGGGTCAACTTTGGCTGGGACAACAGAGACTATGGAAAATTGGAGAGGTATGCGAAAATAAACAAACCCGGCGGCGATCACCACCTGTTCTACGGCGAGTAAGAAAGAAGACATACAATGAATGACGCTTTCGAAACCCGCATGCGGATGTTGTCGAAGACAGGACTACGCATTATCGATACCCCATCACCACCCGATGTCCCATCAGCGCTTGAGGCCATTCAACGTGTTGCAAGCATGGAAGTGGCGCCTGCAGTGGTCATCAGCCAGAACTCTCCCGACGCCATCACAGCGCTTGATCGCGCATGGTACAAACAGGCACGCGAGAATTCAATCTTTGACTCCGCTGACACATTTCTACTATTCACTGCTGGTCCTGGTGGTGAGAGGCTGGGGTGGACTACGGTTCAGTGGACACAAACAGCCCGCCTGTCTCCACACCTTCAAGACCAGGATTCACCGGAATTTATTGCGATGTCGGTCGACGGTTGCCGTCTTTGCGCTGCAACCACGGAGGAGTATGACTACTGGATTGTGACTCATCACTTCACACCTGAGGCGAAGTGATTGGCTCGAGCCAGAATTTCTGCCGAGCAGGTCCATCTCACCCACCACAATACATGGTACGGAGAGAGAAAGTCCTTGAATTGAGCTGCATTCATCAGTGAAAACCTTCCGCTACAGAAAGCGCAGCCCACTCGGCGGATTGGCCGCCGACATCACCGCGGCGGCCGACGCGACCGGACCCATTCCTCGGCACGCCACACAAATTGGCAGGAGTCTTTGGATGGAACCACCAGCTTCCTGGCCGCACTGGCGTGATACCGCATGGATGATGTACGGCCTGTCCCTGCATTCCGAGAGCCTCAACAGACTGCATCCGCAGGGTCTGACCGTCAAAGTGCAAAACCTCTCCTTCCCGACCAGTGACTACGTACCCGAGGTAGCAGCTTTTGTCATGGAGGGATGGACGCGAGAAGTCTTTGACTTGACGCCCGCAGGTATCAGCGTCGAGTACGACACCACAAATCGTCGCTACATTTTTTCCTGGGGCAATGGAATGCCCTTCTCCGATGAGGCGTCAGGCGTGCCCGTTTCCCACGCGTGGTGATTGCTACGCATTCTTCCTTCACTAGGGCGACTCCCACAACGCTCACCGCAGGCGACGTGAACCAACGCATCGATCGCACCAAGTCGATTGAAGAACTGGACGACGGCGAACACGGGTGAATGCAATCCAATACTGGCAAGTGGAGTGGCACCATGAGTTCAACGACGAGGCCACAACCTTCTTCAGCGAGATCGGTGACGACGGTTATGAGATGAGAAAGATCCAAAAATATCGCGACGGCAGACTCCTCAAGGCTGATCGGAACCATGAAACCTCGCACATTGGCCTCAGCGAAGTACCCGTCGGTGAACTCGATGATGTGAACGCGCAGATCGAGTTCACCGCGCTGCACATCGCACCGAAGCATTTCGAGGCGCTGTGGCGCAGAGCCGACTGGCCGCAGTCGGCTTGCGAATGACGGCGGGATGACCTCGGCGCCCGGCGCAGGCATCGACGTCCACCCTTCGACGCCGCGAGACCGAGGACCACCGGTACTCCGACCGGCTTCGTACCCCTCTGTCACCAGCCAGCAGTACGGTGTCCCCCATGCGCCCCGACACGCCCGCCGAGAACGTCGACCACACCGCCGAAGCGGCACGCCTGGAGCGGACCGCCGGCCTGTACCCGGAGGACGCCGAGGCCCTGCTGCTGCGGGCCGCAGCCCATCTGGAGCTGGCCGGCGAGCGCCCCGCCGCGACGGCCTTCTACGACCGTCTGCTCTCCGCCCCCGGCACCCTTGAGAACCCGGCCCTGGTCCGCGCCCTCAAGGCGTCCAACCTCTGGGAGTACGGCCACGAGGCCGAGGCCAGGGCCATCATCGAGGGCGTCCGCGCGGCGTCCCCGAGGGACCCGGCCCCCTGGGTCATCGTCGCGGAGTCCCTGGAGTCCCACGACGAGCTGGAGTCGGCCCACGAGACCTTCACCGAGGCCGCCCGACTCCTGCTGGCCGACGCCCCCGAGCCCCCGCGCCCGACCCACCCCCTCCTCTACGGCCGCCACCGCGTCCGCCGCATGCTGGGCCTGCCGCACGACGACTGGGACACCCTCGCCGACACCCTGCACTCCATGCCGGTCACCCTGGACGAACTGCACGACCCCAAGCGCGTATGGTCCCTCGGCTCGGACAACCCGGCCGAGCTGGAGGCCGAGATCTCCCGCCTCCGCGCCGAACTCGGCGCCTACCGCGAGGCCCTCTCCCGCCCCTTCCCGGTCGCCATGCTCCACTGGCCCGCCGAAGAACTGACGGAACTCCTGTCGGCGTACCCGTCCCTCTCCGCGGAGTACCCGTCGTACGAGGAGCACCTGGCGGCGATAGAGGACGCACTGAGGGAGCTGGAGTCGTCGGGGACGCGGAACCTGGGGGTGGTGCGGGGGACGGTCCCGTCCTACGAGGCGTTCGCGGCGTCGGAGGGGGCGTCTCCGGCCGACGCGTCGCTGTTGCCGCAGTACGCGACGACTTTGGGGGCGCGGGGGCGGGCGGTTGCCTGGCCGCCGCAGCGGGGGGCTGAGTGTTGGTGCGGGTCGGGACGGACGTACGGCGACTGTCATGGAGCGAGCACCGCTGCGGAGCGGTGACCTCCTGGCAGGACGCTGTCACCTCAGCGAGTACGCAGCCCTCGTCGCGCCCCGTTGATGACGTTCTGCGCGTCGACGCCGTACACCGCGGACTCGCGCAGCGTTCTCCAGGTCCGCCGGTACGTGTCGACGCTCGCCTCGTCGTCGATCCACAACTCCGCGTGCCAGTTCTCGACGATCACCTGACGGTCGTCGTAGATCCAGAAAGCGGTGGCCGGAGGGATCTTGAGCGAGGCGGACAACGGGATGACGCCCAGTTCGACCGTGTCCAGGCCAATGGTCCCCAGCAGGCGGTCGAGCTGGGCCGCGAGCACCGACGGCGGACAGACCAGGGAGTGAAGGGCGGCTTCCCACAAGATGAGGTGAAAGCGCTTCGCGGAGTCGTACAGCGCTTCCTGCCTCTTCATTCGGGACCGGACCGCTTCCTCTGTGTCGCGCGGCGACCGCTGTAGCTCCGCGTACTGCGTGAAGACCGCCCGGGCGTAGTCCGGAGTCTGGAGTAACCCGAAGATCATCGACGACTCCCAGCCGTGGAAGACCGAGGCGTCGGCATGGGCCCTCAGGTGGGTGTCCTGGACCGCCTTGTGCCCCGAGGCGAGCTGACGCCGCCATGACCGGATGTGGGACTCGAAGCCGAGGAGGCGCGCGACCAGCTCGTCGTACGCCTCCGCCTGGCCGGTTGCCTCCGCCCACTTGCGCAAGTCATCGGGCGTCGGGGTCTGCCTGCCGTTTTCCAGCCTGCTGACCTTGGATTTGTTCCACCCGTACCGGCCGGCGAGCTCAGCGCCGGTGAGCCTGCCCCCAGGGGCGGAGAGCCGGAGTTCGCGCAGCCGTACCCCGAGTGCTTCCCGTGCCTGCTGGTAGTCCGTGCTCACCGCTCCACACCTGCCTCAGTCCTCCTTCGCGGTCAGCCGTGCCGCGAACTCCTCGTACGGCACGGCATGGTGCAGTGCCGCGTCGCGTGCTCTGACGTACCGCAGCACCGCAGCCGGCTCTGTGACCAGCTCCACGCTGAACAGGTGATCAGTGTCATCGAAGTTCAGCAGCGCGACCAGCCGGGAATCGAAGATCCAGAAATCTTCGGTGGGCAGGCCGAGGCGGTCGGCATCCCCTCGCCGCAGATTGTGGATCACCTCGCCGACAGCGCTGTTGCGGCGTGCGTTGTCGAGCAGGTAGAGCTGGCCGCTCGTGGGCGGCTCGTCGACCACGCGGACCCGCTCGAACCGCTTGCCGAGAGCCACCTGCTCGCGGCGCTCCGCGCACCAGTCGGTGTCGGCTCCCTCCCAGTCGACGGGCTCGCCGCGCATGAACTGGGCGTAGGTGTCGGTGAGCTCGTCCGACGCGTAGCGGCGGCGTGTCTCCAGTCGCCAGGCCGTGTGCTCGAACTGTGTGAAGAGCCGGTCGAACTCGTCCAGCCCGATGATGTCGGGCTCGCGCACCACCTCCTTCGGACCGAAATCGACCAGCAGTTCGCGCGGCACCACGATGGGCACCTCGCCCTCGTTCAGGTGACGAAGCTGTGCGATGTCGTCCGGGTCGGTGAGTGGGGGGCCGTGAATGATGACCTCGCCTGTGTCGAGGTCGTCATGAAGGGACGGGCATCCGTTGACGCCGCTGCCTGTGCCGTTGAAACGCAGTCGTCGGGTCATGATCGCGTCCTTCCCTCGGGGTCCGGCTCCCGAAGCTTTCCCAGGACTCACGTCCGACGTGCGTGCCCCGGTCACCCTGAATCAGCAACCTCGCGCAACCTCACCGGCGTGCCGAGCAACTTCGCGCAACTCTCGTGCGCCCTGCTCATGACCGTCCCTACCGTCGCATTGCCGGCCGGACCGCAGCCAGGACCCCTGCACGACGCCGCACGCCGGGGCGGGGCGAGTCCGAACGGGAACGCCACCACCTGCCATCGAAGGAGCGGCTGATGACCGTCACGCTCGACCGACCTACAACCCTCCGCACGCGGGACCCGAAGGAACTTCTCAATCTCGTCCAGCCCGAGATTCAACACCTGACGATCAACGTGCTGGACAGCGGCATGACCCTCTGGGACCGCGAGGTCGCCTTGCTGCTGCGCGACCACACCATGGTCCGCGACATGGCGGAACGCGTTCTCGGCAACGCCGTCATGTACACCGTCGGTTGCATGGAGCACCCCGAGATCCACCTGGGCGTCGGCAAGCTCGTCGACATCGGCGTTCACCAGCTGATTCTCGACACCCCGGTGTGGTGGGCCCTGTGCGACGTGTACAACGAGGGCCGTTACAAGCACCACGCCCCGTTCACCGAGCGCCGCCGGGACGGCCTGTGCGTGCGTACGGCAGACTTCCTGAAGTCCATCGGCTTCGACGTCGACGAGGAGTTGTGGGCGATCGACGGAACGGACTGCTCGCCCTGCGACAACAAGGTCCCCGACAGCCACTGAACGGTCCGGCCCGCCCGCCCCTGTCTTCGCCCTCCGCGGGACAGGGGCCGGCGGCTCCTGCGAGGAGGAATCGCCTTGCCCGCACCACACGACATCGCCGCCGAGACGGAACTGTGGGACACCTTCGCCGCCTCCGCCTTCAGGGACGACATGGAACCCGGCTTCTGCTGGACCCAGTACGCCGGTCACGGACCAGGCCCGGAACTGCTCGGGAACCCGCGTTCCGTCCTGGAGATCGGCTGCGGCACCGGCCGCGCCCTCGCCCACCTCGCTCAGCACGGCATCACCGCCCGGGGCATCGACCTGTCGCCCGTCATGGTCGAGAAGGCCACCGCGAAGTGGGCAAGCACCGGCGCGGACATCCTGTGCTCCGAAGTCCTGGAGTACCTGAGCAAGCACGAGGACGAGTACGACGCCGTCTACTCGATCTTCGGAGCGGCCTGGTTCACCGACCCCAGCCGCCTCTTCCCTCTCGTCCGCCGACGGCTCCGGCCCGGGGGCGTTCTCGTCTTCTCGCAGCCTCCCGCCATCCCCGGCGCGTACGGACCGCAGGGCATGTACAAGGGAGGCTTCACGGGCAAGGCGATGTTCACCTACCGCTACAGCTACCGCCCGGCCGTGTGGGAGCGCCTCCTCACCCGGGCCGGTTTCGCCACGGCCGACGCGCGGGTCATCGAGCCACCTCACGCCGGCCACATCGGGACGCTGCTGGTGCGGGCGGCGGCTTCGTGACGGATTCCTCGTCGAGTTCCTTGGCGACGGCGGAGTCGCGATCACAGCGGTCACAGCAGGATCACCGCACCGAGGCAGCCAGCCGCCTCGCGGAGGCTACAGAGCTCAGCTCAGTGGAACTCGTGCACCAACTGGATCTTGCCAACGATGTGAGCGTTGAACTCGTCGAGTTCCTCGGCCGGTACTCACAGCTCGAGGATCGCCCGTCCGCCTGCCTGCTGAACCGGGTACCTGCGCAGGAAATCGGACTTGACGTCAAAGCGGGTGACAAAACCGGCGCCGTCGTGCTTGACGTTCCAGTCCCGCGCGATCTTGACGGCGTACTCCTAGTTGAGGACCGGGTAAAAGATCGGCTGTTCAGGCAGCCGCGGCGGCCAGGCACGCCAGTCCAGCTCGCGCACCAGCTCGAGTTCTCCGGGACCGGTGGGACGCCACAGCGTCGTCGTTACTTGCCGGTTGATCACGGGAAACGCTCCTAGACGAGGCAACCGCCGATACGGCCGGCCGAAAGCCCGACGGTAGCGACAGCCTGGGCTCGGCGGCCACCAGTTCCACACCCACCTCACGGCTGCACCCCGACAGCAGCTATGGGGCGCTTCTTCGTCAGAACGAGAGATCCGTCTGCTCCCGAGGGAACAGAAGCTCCCAAAGTCCATATATGGGAGGTGTTGCGGCACGGCCCCTGCGTAGCTTGTCAGTGGCTCCTGCTAGAACAAGAGTCACTGACTTATGTCTGAGGGGGCATGGTGGCGGCAGAGAAAGATCCGGGGCAGCCGATCGCCGGAGTGTACGAGAAGCTGATCACGCAAAGCGTGCACGATGAGCTGGAGCAGTTGGCCTCCGCGGGGTGGAAGGCCATTGACGCTGAGGTCGGCGGGGAATCATCGCCCCATGTGCTGGCCCGCCACATCGGCGAGGTGATAGCCCACAGGCTCCAGCGACTCCAGGCGGACCAGCAGGTGCCGTTCGCCAATCAGGTTCTGGACTCCGTGGCAGCGGCGTGGTCCGACCGCAGCGAGGACGAGCCGATAAGCAGGGTTGTCGAGGGCCCTCGACAACTCCTCGCTCTCGCGCAGCAGGAGGCGGCGGGCGTCTACGCCATCCGCCCGCTGACCCCGCTCTCGGAGACCTCTCTGCTCACCAACTCGCCGGAGGACCTCAGTCTCGGCGCAGAGTTGCGTGCCGAACTTGCTACTGCCGACCGCATCGACCTGCTGTGTGCGTTCGTAAAGTGGTACGGCATAAGGGTATTGGAAGAAGCTCTGCACGCCGCCAAAAAGCGGAAGGTGCCGATCCGAGTCATCACCACCACCTACATGGGTGCCACCGATCGCCGTGCACTCGACCGGCTGGTCCGTGACTTCGGCGCCACCGTCAAGGTGAACTACGAGATCCGGTCCACCCGCCTGCATGCGAAGGCATGGCTATTCCGGCGTAACACAGGCTTCGACACCGCCTACGTCGGTAGTTCCAACCTGTCGAGGGCAGCCCTGCTCGACGGTCTGGAGTGGAACGTGCGTCTGTCGTCCGTCGCCACCCCCGCCGTATTGGACAAGTTCGAAGCGACCTTCGACGCGTACTGGAACGACATCGCCTTCGAAACCTACGACCCTGACCTGCACGGACAGCGCCTGGACGAAGCCTTGGCCCAGGCAAGCGGGTCCGGCACGGCGACCGACCTGAAGATCAATCTGTCTGGTCTTGAGGTACGTCCCTACCCACACCAGCAGGACATGCTGGAGCGGCTGCGCGTCGAACGGGAAATCCGCGACCGGCATCAGAATCTTCTCGTCGCCGCCACCGGCACGGGCAAGACCGTCATGGCAGCACTGGACTACCGGAACCTGTGCAGGCAGACGCAAGGTGAGCGACCGAAGCTGCTGTTCGTAGCCCACCGCAAGGAGATCCTCAGCCAGTCGCTGCGCACCTATCGCGAGGTGCTGGACGACGCATCGTTCGGTGAGTTGCTCCACGCCGGCCAGGACCCGCGTGAGTGGACCCACGTCTTCGCCAGCGTTCAGTCGCTCAATGCCCAGCGGTTGGAGCAGTTGGCCCGCGACCACTTCGACGTGATCGTCATCGACGAGTTCCACCATGCCACCGCCACGACCTACCGCAGGGTCATCGATCACTTCACGCCCAAAGAACTGCTGGGGCTGACCGCGACGCCCGAGCGCATGGATGGGCAGAACGTCCAGGACGAGTTTTTCGGGGGTCGCATCGCTGCTGAGATGCGACTGTGGGAGGCCCTGGAGAACAACCTGCTCTGCCCGTTCCACTACTTCGGCATCCCGGACGGCACCGACCTACGAAACCTCGGCTGGCAGCGGGGGACCTACACCGAACAGGAGCTGGACAGCCTGTATACAGGCAACGACGCCCGTGCTCGGATTGTGGTGAAGCAGATCGCGGACAAGATCTCAAACCCCGGGGCCATGCGCGCCCTCGGCTTCTGCGTCAGCAGGGCACACGCCCGCTTCATGGCGGAGTGTTTCCGCCAAGCCAACTTCCAGGCGGTGGCACTCGACGGCAACTCCCCCGCTGACGTACGGGCCCAGGCGCTGACCGACCTGCGTGACGGCAAGCTTCAAGTGATCTTTTCCGTCGACCTGTTCAATGAGGGACTCGACATCCCCGACGTCGACACCCTGCTCCTCCTTCGCCCCACCAACAGCGCGACGATCTTTCTTCAGCAGTTGGGGCGGGGCCTCAGGCGCACGGATTCCAAGCCGGTACTCACCGTGCTCGACTTCATCGGGCAGCACCGCGCAGAGTTCCGCTTCGAGGAGCAGTTCCGCGCACTGACCAACCTGTCGCGGAACCGGCTGGTCGACCACATCGAGAACGACTTCCCTCAACTGCCATCCGGCTGCCAGATCATCCTGGAAGGTAAGTCCAAGGAACTCGTACTCGACAACATCCGCGCTCAACTGGGCGCCACTGTCAAGACACTCGTGAACGAAGTCAGGGCTTACCGCACGCCACGCCTTGCCGAGTACCTTCACGAGAGCCGCCGGGAGATCAAGGAGCTCTACAAGAGCGACAACTCCTGGACGACCATCCTGCGCCGAGCCGGGCTCATCGACGAACCTGCACCCTCGGCGGAAGCAGCGCTCCTCAAGCGCGTACACGCCTTCCTCCACGTGGACGACCCCGAACGCGCCCAGGCTTACCTCAAGCTGCTCAGCGACGACGCTCCGCGGTACGACGAGCTGATCCCTGCTGATCAGGTCTATGCTCGCATGCTTTTCTTCAACCTCTGGGACAATGCGGGTGGCTTCACCAGCTACCAGGAGGGCCTTGAGTCGCTGCGTCCGCAACAGGCACTGCGCGACGAGTTGAGGCAGTTGCTGTCGTACGTCATGGAGCGCGCGGACCACTTCCCGATCCCGTTGACCGGCCTTCTCGGCCAGGTTCCGCTGAAGGTCCACAGCTCGTACAATCGCTCCGAGATCCTCGCCGCACTCGGAGTGGCACGCTTCGGCGGCCAGATGCCCCGGTCCTTCGCTCAGGGTGTGCTGTGGGTGGACGAACTGCAGACGGACGCCCTGCTCATCACGTCGGAGAAGGACGAGAAGGACTTCTCGCCCACCGTCCGCTACAAGGACTATGCGCTGAGCCCGTCGCTCTTCCACTGGGAGTCTCAGAGCACGACGGCTGAGGGTTCGCCAACCGGCCTCCGTTACCAGCAGCATGAACAGCGAGGCAGCCACGTTCTGCTGTTCATGCGTCGCTACAAGAACACGGACATAGGCAAATCCCAGCCGTGGATGCTCCTTGGCCCAGCGACGTACGACACCCACACCGGCAGCAAGCCGATGGCCGTCACCTGGCGCTTGAAGCACGAGTTGCCTGCCGATGTGTGGGTGTACTCAGCTGCTGTCGCGGCTAGCTGACCACAGTCGTCGTTCAGGCTCAGCACCCGCCGGTATCGGACTCGAAGCGGATCTGAGCCTGATCGAGCACCTCGTCCGGGTCCCACCCATGTAGGCGGAGTCGATGAAGGAGATCAACGACGACTCCGATCACTGCCTCTTGCTCCAACGCCGCCTCTACCCGAGAGGCGGCACGTTGATCGGACGGGCCGACTCCCGTGCCGAGTTCGCACCATGTCGCCTTGCGCTCCGGCGTGAGGTCGACACCCCAGCGGTCGGCAAGGGCGCCAATGAGCGCCATGCCTCTCCCCGCCTCCGAGTCGGGTCCCGCACTGGTCAGCGTGGGCAGCGCACGGAGGTCCGGGTCGTGCACTTCGATGCGTAGGCCGACGCCTTCAGCCGCGAGGACCAGCGTCGTCGGCGTCCCCGGGCCAACGTGCTGAATGACGTTGGCGACCAGTTCGCTGACACACAGTTGAGCGTCCTCGACGAGCTCTTGCAGGCCCCAGAGCTCCAAGGGGAGACGCATGGCGTCCCGTAGAGCTGCGACGTCCCGCGCTTCCGCGATGAAGGGAAGCGCCCACACACGCCCCGACGGGCGGCCCGTACTACGCAGGGTGGGAGCCGCTACTCCCGTACCGGCTCTGACGATGGCGCTATGCGCCGTGAGTGACTCCATGAGCACTAAGAGTTGCACTGAGACTCTCAAAATGGAACTCTCATAACGGCCCAACGGGAGCGCGACACAGCGGAACGCGCCCCGGCGCACGCCATCTTGTCGGTAGCACCGGGTGGCGACGACGATCTATCCCACCGACAGGAAGGCCACCGGCATGGCAGCAGGACCCACTACCCGCAGGCGCCAACTGGGCGCCGACCTACGTCGACTCCGGGATCTGAAAGGACTGACCCTGGAGGAGGCAGGAGCGCGGGTGGGCATCTCCAAAGCGACGCTCAGCCGCTACGAGACGAAGGAAGGAACGGTGAAGTGGCCGGCCGTCGACGCGCTCTGCCGCGAGTACGGCGCCTCGGACGAAGAACGCCTCGCACTGGTCGAGTTGGCGAAGGGGGCGAAGATCCAGGGTTGGTGGCGCTCACTCGCCGACCCCATCCCCGAGTCCATGAACCTCATGCTCACCCTCGAAGACGAAGTCGTTCGCGAGGACCACTTCGCTTGCATGTACGTGCCCGGCCTACTTCAGACCCGCGCCTACGCGGAAGCGGTACACCGCGCTTCAGAGATCCACTGCGATGAACGCGAGGTGCAGCACATGGTCGACATCCGCATGAAGCGGCAGGAGCTGTTGGAACGCGAGGAGCCGCCGCACATTTGGTGTGTGATCGACGAGGCCGCGATCCGCAGGCAAGTTGGCGGGCGCGAGGTCATGCGGCACCAGCTCACGCACCTCCTTGCTATGTCCCAGCGGTCGAACATCACCGTCCAGGTCCTCCCGTTCGCACGAGGCGCCCATGCTGCGGCTGTCGGCAGCTTCGCCGTCCTGCGCGGCCAGGCCCGCGAACTGGACGTCGTATACGTGGACATCCTCGGTGGAGGGCTCTTCATGGAAAAACGGGAAGAGTTGAACCGTTACACGTTGGCGTTCGAATACCTCAGCGCCCAGGCACTCGACTTCGAATCCAGTGCTGAACTCATCGACAAGGTCAGGCAGGAGTGCAGCGGATGACGGAAATGCCTCAGCTCCACTGGTTCAAGTCTTCATACAGCGGCGGAAGCGGCACCGAGTGCGTGGAATGCGCACTCGGTGATAGCGCAACACTAATACGCGACTCCAAGTGTAAGAATGGCCGGACCCTTTATTTTCAGCCCAGCACCTGGCTTTGCTTCATACAAGCGATCAACCGACGAGAACTCACAGGGACACGCGGCCAGGATGTAGTAATAACCGCGTGACCCTTGAGCTTGTCGTGATTAGCGTTGTCGCACCAGCGGGAGGGCGCCTGGCTCAGGGTTTCCGCTCGGATCTCGGAACAGTTCGTGACCGCTCAGAAAGTCCGTCGACCTATGGCGGAAGAACCCCTGGTGAGGGCCCCGGGTTCCCTGTAAGAGTGGGGTGACTCTGGTAGGGAGCGAGTGGGCGAAGGAGCGTCGTGAAGGAGTACGCGCGGTGAGCAGCAGGTCTCTCGTCGGCGCCGTGGCGCCCGGCTCGTGGATCAGGTCGTCGTACAGCAATGGCGCGGGAGGCGAATGCGTGGAGTGTGCCCGCGTCGGTGACCGCGTGCTGCTGCGCGACACGAAGGTCGGGGACGCGCTCATCACGGGCGTGCGGGCACCGGTCTGGCTCTCTTTCGTGGACGCGGTGCGCCGGGAATGGCCCGAGGGTCGCTGAGCGCGGCGCGGTACGGCGTAGAGGGTCGGGCGTTCCGTCGGGGATGTTCTGCACGTCCTGGCCCTGGGCCACGCCTTGCCGTTGAACACGAAGTCGGGCCGGATACGCCGCGTGCGACGGAAGCCCACATCATCAGGCCCCGGGCCTCCACCAGTGCCCGTCAGTCGGCCGTCTCCTGTCGCGCGACGGCAGCCAGTTGGTCGAACGTACGGTTCAACACCGCCCGCCGCTCCTCCTTGTAGGCCGGGGAAGGCCCCAGGTCGTCGATGGTGCGTTCCCAGACGGTCAGGAAGGTCTGCTTCCAGGCCGCGATGACCTCGGGGGCCGGCAGGCCGGTGGTGTGGCCCGCTTCGGCGAGGGTGTGGAGGAGTTCGAGGTTGCACGGTACGGCGACGCCCCAGTACTCGTCGGGTTCGATGGCGACCGGGTCGCCGGTCATGGCGCCGGTGACGTCCGAGACGAGCCGGTCGATGACGAGGGACAGGTGGTCCAGCGCCGTGTCGCTCTCGAAGTTCCCGCTGCCCCAGGTGCCCATCGCAATGTCCTCCGCGGAGTGCCGTCGTGCCGTGGGCCACATCCAAGCAGGGGGGACTGACAGCCGGCCCCGTTCGTGCAGGCCGGCCGGGACGGTCACCAGCAGCGTGGGCGCGTGAACCAGCTCCAGTGCGTTCGCCGTCTCCTCTCCCTCGACGGGCGTGGCGGGTGGAGTCGTCGGAGTCGTCGGAGTCATCGGCTACTCACACCCCCACGCGGGCCGGCCCCCGTCCTAGTACGCGAGTTCCCCCACGCCGCCGTCGACGCGCAGCACCGTGCCCGCGGTGTAGGCGGACTCGTCGGAGGCGAGGTAGACGGCCGCCTTCGCCAGCTCGGTGGTGGTGCCGAGGCGGTGGAGGGGGACGGTGCGGCGGAGTTCCTCGTAGAGGGCGGCCTGGCGTTCGGGGCCGAGGGGCGCGAACGCGTTGGTGACGGTCGGGCCCGGGCTCAGGCCGTTGACGCGGACGCCCCGGTCCTTCAGTTCGTAGGTCAGTCCGCGGGCGTAGGACAGCAGGCCGGCCTTGGCCGCGCCGTAGACCGTCGCGTTCTCGTGGCCGACGAAGGCCGAGACCGAACCGACGAGGATCACCGAGGACCGCGGCGAGAAGAGCGGCAGCAGGGATTTGATGAGGAAGAAGGGGGCTTTGAGGTTGGTGGCCAGGAGCCGGTCGAACGCCTCCTCGGTCCATGCCTCGAACGGGAGGTGGGTGAGGTCGGCGGCGTTGCTCATCAGGATGTCGAGCTTCGGCCACTCCTCGCGCAGCCGTGCGGCGAGGACCTCTTGGCCCGGTACGTCGCCGGCGTCGCTGACGAAGGTCAGCAGCGGGCCCCGGTCCTTCAGCTGCCGGGCGGCCTCGTCCAGCCGCTCCCGTGAGCGGCCGGTGATCGCGACGGAGGCTCCCTCGGCGAGGAACTCGCGGGCCGTCTCCAGGCCGATGCCGCTCGTCCCTCCGGTGATCAGTGCGTGCTTGCCCGCTAGGCGGCCCATGGGGTTGGTGTCCTCCCTGCTCATATCGCGGTCCGGCCGCCGTCGGCGGCGACGGTCGCGCCGGTCATGTAGCCGGCCCGGTCGCTCGCGAGGAAGGCGATCACCTGGGCCACTTCGGCCGGGTCGGAGGTGCGCTTGAGCGCCGTGGTCAGGCCCATGCCGCCCAGGTCCGGGCCCATCGCCGCGACCACCTTCGAGGTGCGCATCGGGCCCGGGGCGACGGCGTTGACCCGTACGTTCGACGCGGCGAACTCCGCCGCCCAGGTGCGGGTCAGCGACTCGACCGCCGCCTTGGTGGCGCCGTAGACGGCCATGCCCGGCATGCCGAGGCCGGCCGCGGTGGAGCTGACGTTGACGACGCTGCCGCCGCCGGCCGCGGCCATCTTCGGCGCCAGCAGGGCGGTGAGCAGGAACGGCGCGCGCACATTGACCTCGAAGGCGGCGTCGTAGGCGGCGAGGTCCTGCTCCGTGGTCGGGGCGAACGTCATGAGGCTCGCGTTGTTGACCAGGATGTCGACGGTCCCGGCCTCCTCGGCCAGTCGCCGCACGGCCGCCGGGTCGGAGAGGTCGGCCGCGACGAAACGCACGGTTCCGGTGGACTCGCCGGCGGTGGCGCGCAGGTCCGCCACGACCTGGGCGCCGCGCTGCGGGTCGGTGCCGGTGAGGATCAGGTCGGCGCCCGCCGAGGCCAGGATCACGGCCGTCGCGTGCCCGAGTCCGCCGATCGCGCCGGAGCCGGTGATGAGTGCTGTCTTCCCTGCGAATTCCATGCGTCGCCCTTCGTGCCGGCCGGGGACGGCAACTTCTGTGCAGCCGTTCAAGAAGTACGGAAGGGAAGCTACGACTTCTTGAACGCATCGTCAAGAAGTCGTAGGGTCGGACCGTGGCACGCACCGGACGACCCCGCGAGTTCGACAAGGACCAGACGCTGACGCGCGCGCTGGAGCTGTTCTGGTCCCGTGGCTACGGGGCGACATCGATCCAGGACCTGGTCGACGCGCTGGGCGTCGAACGCGGCAGCCTCTACGGGGCGTTCGGCGACAAGCGCCGCTTCTACCTCGACGCCGTCCGGCTCTACTGGGACGTGTACGAGCGGCACCTGACCGCCGCGCTCGACACCACCCCGCTGCTGCCGGCGCTGCGCGAGATCCTGACCCACCCGGCACGCCTGGACGAGCTGGTCTCCGAGGCGGGCGTGCCGCAGGGCTGCCTGGTCGGCAACGCCACCGCCGAACTCGTACCCGCCGACGAGGAAGCCACGGACCTCGTCAGCCGCTCGTACCGCCGGTTCACCGACCTCGTCACCGAAGCGCTGCGCCGCGCGCAGGCCGCCGGGGAGGTCACCGACAGCGCCCGCCCCGAGGCCCAGGCGCAGCTCCTGCTCTACGTCGTCCAGGGCCTGTCGCTCGTATCGAGGGCCGGTCTCGACCGGGCCGCCGCGCTGGCCGCGATCGACACCGCGGTCGACGCGCTGCGCGCCTGACCCGGTCCGGCGGCGCCCCGCCCCGGGCGTCCGGGCTCAGCTCAGTGCCTGGGCCCCGATGACGGACAGCAGGCGGAGCTTCTCGTGGCTCTCGCTGCCGGGGACGGCGGTGTAGACGAGCAGGAAGTGCGACTGGTCCGGGTCGAGGAGGGTCTGGCAGGTCAGTTCCAGGGGTCCGACCTCGGGGTGAACGAAGTGTTTGACCTCCCTGGGACGGATGCCGACCTCGTGGTCGTCCCAGACCCGACGGAACTCCTCGCTCCGCGCCAGCAGCAGGTCGGCGTAGTGGGCCGCGCGGGAGCCGGGGCCCCGGAGCGTGACCACCCCGCGCAGGCCCGAGACGAACATGCGGGTGAGGAAGGCGTGCTCCTCGGGGGCGTACAGCTGTCGCGTGGCGGGGTCGGTGAACCAGCGGTAGCCGAGGCTGCGGGCCGGGCCGCTGTGGACGGTCTGGTCACCGGTGAGCGCGATGCCGAGCGGGGTCTGCCGCAACGTCTCGCCCAGCTCGGTGACGATCTCGGCCGGGGTGTCCTGGAGGCGGTCGAGGATGCGGAGGAGGCCGGGGGCGATGTGCTCGCCGGCCGCGCCCCTCGGGGGCGGGGTGTGTCCGGCGAGGCGGAAGAGGTGGTCGCGCTCGTCGAGGGAGAGGTGCAGGCCCTGCGCGATGGAGGCGATCATCTGCTCGGAGGGGTGGGGGCCGCGCTCGCGTTCGAGGCGCGCGTAGTAGTCCGTCGACATGTGGCAGAGCGCGGCGACCTCCTCCCGGCGCAGCCCGCTCGTCCGGCGGCGCCGGCCGCGGGGCAGGCCGACGTCCTCGGGTTGCAGCGCCTCCCGGCGACGCCGCAGGAACTCCGCCAGTCCGGTCCGGTCGATCGCCGCCACGCGTGCCTCCCTCCATCGCCATACGTACGTCCTTCGTCCTTCCGGTCCCCTTTCTATCGCCCGCGCGTCCCGGCAGCCACGGATCGTCGATCCCCCTCTCACCGGTTGCCGCGGCCACGGCGCCGGTCCCAGGCTCGATGACGTACCCGAGCGCCAGGAGTGGGCCCATGCCACGCACCCCCATCGACATCACCGTCCCCGACCTGTCCGGCAGGCGCGCCGTCGTCACCGGAGCCAGCGACGGCATCGGGCTCGGCATCGCGACGCGGCTCGCGGCGGCCGGGGCCGAGGTGGTCCTGCCCGTGCGCAACCCGCGCAAGGGCGAGGCCGCGCTCGCCGCGATCCGGCGTACGGTCCCGCACGCGGAGGTGTCGCTGCGCGAGCTGGATCTGTCCTCGCTCGCCTCCGTCGCTGCCCTCGGCGAGACGCTGCGGGAGGAGGGCCGGCCGGTCCACCTCCTCGTCAACAACGCCGGCGTCATGACCCCGCCCGACCGGCAGACGACCGCCGACGGGTTCGAGCTGCAGTTCGGCACCAACCACCTCGGCCACTTCGCCCTGGTCGCCCACCTGCTGCCGCTGCTGCGCGCGGGCCAGGCACGCGTGACCTCGCAGGTCAGCGTCGCGGCCAACCAGGGCGCCATCAACTGGGACGATCTGAACTGGGAACGGTCCTACGACGGCATGAAGGCGTACAGCCAGTCGAAGATCGCGTTCGGGCTCTTCGCCCTCGAACTCGACCGGCGCAGCCAGGCCCACGGCTGGGGCATCACCAGCAACCTCTCCCACCCCGGCGTCGCCCCGACCAGCCTGCTCGCCGCCCGCCCCGAGGTCGGACGCGCCAAGGACACGATGGGCGTACGGCTGATCCGGGTGCTGTCCGCCCGCGGCATCGTCGTCGGCACGGTCCGCACCGCCCAGCTCCCCGCCCTCTACGCCGCCACCTCCCCCGACGCCGAGCGGGGCGGGTTCTACGGGCCACGGGGACCGGGGCACCTGGGCGGCGCGCCCGGGGAGCAGAAGCTCTACTCGCGGCTGCGCGGCACGGAGGAGGCGCGGCGGGTGTGGCGGGTCTCCGAGGAGCTCACGGACGTCACGTATCCCGGCAGTTGAGGCCAGGTGAGGGCAACTGGCCGCCGACGAGCGCAGGTTACGGCAGGCCAGAAGGCGCTGCACGGAAAGTGGCCGCGCCGACACGCCTCGCGGCAGCCGCGAAGAGTTTCCCCACCGCACCGCTTCTGTTAGCCGAACCTGGTTACCTTCGCGGCCACGCCCGGTCCGGCACAGGAGAGGTATGTCCATGAGCACTCCGGTCCATCGTGTCCCGACACGGCAGTCCTCGGCCATCGTGACGGCGGTCCGGCAGCGCCAGGAGCAGGAGCGGAACGGGGGTTCTTCCGGGAATCCGGTGCAGCGCGCCCTGTTGCAGATGCAGTCCAGCGCCGGCAACCGGGCCGCGACGGCGGCGGTGCAGCGCGTCCGGAGTTCGACGCTGGAGGCGCCCCCGGCGGAGACCGAGACACCGGTGCCGGAGACACCGGCGGCGGCGTCGGAGACACCGGCGGCGGCGTCGGAGACACCGGCGGCGGCGTCGGCAACCCAGACGGCCGGGACCGGTGGCGCGGCCGACAAGAAGAAGAAGCGGAAGCGCGACTGGGCGAAGCCTCTCGTCGACAGGTACAAGAAGTACGCCGAGCAACTCGACGCCTGGGTCAAGGGCGTGCAGACCCCCACCAACGCGGGCGTCAGCCAGACGGCCACCGCCGCGGGCGACGCCACCGCCGCGCACGG
Organism: Streptomyces sp. ISL-12; assembly: GCF_018614415.1. Classification (GTDB taxonomy): domain Bacteria; phylum Actinomycetota; class Actinomycetes; order Streptomycetales; family Streptomycetaceae; genus Streptomyces. Next base: position 34,919 of record NZ_JAGGOO010000029.1, on the reverse strand, counting down.
CTCCGCCGCCTCGGGTGTCTCCGCCGGGTCGGAGAACCTCGCCGCGGAGCTCGGCAACGCCGGCCTCAGCACCTTGGACGCCGCACTGGCCCTTGAGGACGCCAAGAAGGCCGGGAAGGGGGCCAAGTACCACACGGCGATGAAGAAGGCCAAGGTCAAGGGGACCGACGCGGCCATCGCCACCGTCAACTCGGGCAGCTACGCCGCGGCCATCGCCAGGGAGGCGGACAAGCTCAGGGAGGCGGCGAACGCCGCGATGTCCGCCGAGGCGAGCGGTTCCCTCAGCGCGGTCGTCGGCACGGCGAAGGGCGCCCGCTCGACGCGGCGCGTCACGAGGGCCATCCGCAGGTACAAGGATCTGAAAGCGCTCGGAGATCCCCGTACCGTCCACGAGGCGTCACTGGCCGAGCTGCGGGAGGCCGTGCGGGTGTCCAAGGAGAGGGTGGCCGCGGCGAACGCCAAGGTGGTGGCCGAGCGGACCGGTCCCGAACCTCACGAGGAGGACTTCGCCGCGGACTTCGCCGAGTACTTCGCGGACTTCGAAGCGCTCAAACTCGAAATGGAACGCGCCCGTGAGGCCGCCTTGGCACTGGAGAGCGCCGAGGCGGCCAGCGTGGACGTCGAGACGCTGTCCTCGGCGCAGAAGTACGCGCGCAAGAAAACGGGGTACCGGATCGCCAAGGAATCGGTCAGCGGCGTGGGCGAGACCACCAAGGCCGCGGCCGGCGCCGTGGGGGTGGCCGTCGCGGCGGGGGCGCTGGCGAGCACCCCGGTCGGCTGGGGTCTCGCCGCGGGCGGCGGTGGTCTCCTGCTCCTCCTCGCCGGTTACAAGGGGGTCAAGGCGGTCAGGGGGCGTTACAACGAGAAGCGCCACCCCGAACTGCACGGGGAGCGGGACGAGGACGGGCAGTTCCCGGAGGCCGCGTCCGAGAAGGAGGCGTGGAAGCACGCCCTCGCGTTCTGGCGGAAGGTGGAGAACGGCCCACGCCAGGCCAAGGCGCGCGACATCTACCGTCTGGCGGCGGGTCCCACCCTCCCCGAGAACGCCGGCCCGGCCGCCAAGACGCAGAAGGACGCCCGGGACCTCCTCAAGGTGCTCAAGTGCGGTCCGGGCGACCACAAGCTGACCGATGAGGCGTGGGAGAACAGCCTGAACGACCCGGACCAGAAGGCCAACTGGATCAAGGAGATCACCGAGCAGCTGGCCTCCGGGTGACCCGGAAGGGTCGTCGCGTGCCGTCCTCGGGGGCGGCTCTCCCGTCGATCAGGAGAGCCGCCCCCGAGGCGTCGTGGACGACCGGCCGCCTCAGCCGAACATGCCGGGCTCGTAGCTCCCGGCCGGCTGACGGACGATCACGTTGACGCGGTTGTAGGCGTTGATGACCGCGATCAGGGAGATCAGGGCGGCGAGCTGGTCCTCGTCGTAGTGCTTGGCCGCCGCGGCCCACGTCTCGTCGCTGACGCCGGTGGGCGAGTCGGCGAGGCGGGTGCCCTCCTCGGTGAGGGCCAGGGCGGCGCGCTCGGCGTCGGTGAAGACCGTGGCCTCGCGCCAGGCGGCGATCAGGTTGAGGCGGGTCGGGGTCTCGCCGGCCGCCGTGGCGTCCTTGGTGTGCATGTCGGTGCAGAAGCCGCAGCCGTTGATCTGGCTGGCGCGGATCTTCACCAGCTCCTGGGTGGTGTGCGGGAGGGACGAGTCCGTCAGGACCTTGCCCGCCCCGTTGAGGTGGCCGAAGAGCTTCCTGGAGACCGGGTTGGCGAACAGGTCGAGTCGGGCGGCGTTCATGGGTTCCTCCGGGTCGGTGTCATCGGTCGGTACACCTACATGACGGAGGGGACGCGGGGAGTGTGACAGGCCGTGTCACTTTTCCCGGGTCGCTCGGGCGAGGAGGCGGTTCAGGGCCGCCGTCGTCTCTCCGGGGCGTTCGTCCAGAAGCCAGTGGCCGGTGCCGTGCAGCATCGTGAGGTCGGCCCGGGGGATGCGGGCGGCGAGTTCGGTGGCGATGGCGGGGCTGAGGTAGGTGTCCTCGCGGCCCCAGACGATCGCGGTCGGGCAGGTGATCTCGCCGAGGCGGCGGCGCAGCCCGGGGCGGGTGGCCGTGCGGTAGTCGGCGAAGAAGTGCAGGAGCCGGCGGCGGCCCTCGGCGGTGCGCATCCAGTCGGTGTAGGTGGCGAGCGTCGCCTCGTCCAGGTGACCGGCGCGCCGGAGGGGGGTGAGGGCGAGGCGGTGGAGGGCCGCGAAGGGGAGGTGGCGGGCGACGGAGCGCAGGGCGGGGACGCGGCCGGCCAGCGTGAGGAGGGTGAAGACGGTGTACCAGGGGGTGGTGAAGGAGGAGTGGGCGCGGCTGTTGAGAAGGGCCAGGCGGCGGACCCGGGAGGGGTGGGCCTGGGTGAACCCGAGGGCGAGGAAGCCGCCGTAGTCGTGACCGAAGAGGTTGACGGAGTCGATGCCGAGGGCGTCCAGGAGGCGGCCCACGCGGGCGACCTCCGTGACGTAGTCGAAGGACAGGTGGAAGGGGTGGTCGGAGGCGCCCCAGCCGAGGAGGTCGGGGGCGATGACCCGGTGGGTGCGGGCCAGGGGCGGGATCTGGTGGCGCCAGCAGCGGTGGTTGGCGGGGTAGCCGTGCAGGAGGAGGATCGGTTCGGCATCGGGCGGGCCGGCCTGCCAGTAGGCGACGCGGGCGCCGTCGACCACGGCCGTGCGGCGCTCTCCCTCTCCCCGGTCCCACTGCCCTTCCCTGTTCGCGTTCATGTCGGTCTCCTGCGCGGGCATGCCGCCTCCTCGTCGTCGTACACGGCGTCGTCGTACGTCCTCGTACGTCGTCGTACGTCCTGGTACATGGACGCGCCGAAGGTTCAACGATCAAGGGATGCGCTGTGCACCAGTTTGTTCACTCGTACGGGTGGTTCGGCGGGGCTGTGGCAGCGCGCGGGCGGGTGGTGGGGGGCGCGTCGGCGCCGGGCGGCGGCCACCGTCGGCCCCGCGGTGTGCGGAGGGTGAACGGTGGCCGGTTTCCCGGGGAGGCGGTTCAGGCGGCAGGGGTCAGGTCCGCTCGGCCGAAGAGGAGGGCGTAACCGGGCGGGAGGCGGTCCAGGATGCGGGTGGTCAGGTCGTCGCCGATCAGGGGCGGCAGGACGCTGAGCACGGAGCTGACGTCCCAGCGGGCGGTGGCCGGGGTCGCGCCCTCGATGCGCGCGGCGACCGAGTCGACGAACTCGGCGGCGGTCAGCGGGCGGGTGGCCGGGATCTGCGAGGCGACCACTCTGGCGGCCTCCTCCGGCAGGGCCCGGGCCAGGTCGACCCGTTCGTCGCCGACGACGTGGCCGCCGAGGGCGGAGAGGACGATGCGGGTGACGCGTTCCGCCTCCGGCCGGGTCGGGTAGCGGCCGGCCTCGCGTACCTCCTCGACCAGGTCGGCCCAGGCGGGGCGGGACGACGGGGGTACGGTCACCGCCGGGGTCGAGGCCGTCGGGGCCGGGGCCGGGGCCGGGGCCGGGGTCGTGCTCGGCATCGTCGTCACGGTCATGTGGGGGCTTCTCCTCCGTTTCGGGCGGGTGCGGGGTCGGCGAGGGGCGTCCCGCGGGGCCGCCAGGAATCGGATGCCCGCAGGACGCCGCGTGAGTCGTCAGCCGCTGATCTGCTTGCGGTCGCCGCCGCCTGTGATCTGGATGCGGCGCGGCTTGGCCTGCTCGGCGACCGGGATGCGCAGGGTGAGGACGCCCGCGTCGTACGAGGCGTCGATGCGCTCCGTGTCGAGGGTCTCGCCGAGGAACAGCTGACGGGTGAAGGTGCCGGTGGGCCGCTCGGCGACGACGGTCTCGGCGCCCTCGGGGGCGGGGGACCTGCGCTCGGCGCGGACGTTGAGGACGTTGCGTTCGACGTCCAGCTCGATCGACTCGGGGTCGATGCCGGGGAGGTCGAAGTGGACGATGAAGTCGTCACCGGACCGGTAGGCGTCCATCGGCATCGCCGACGGGCGGGCGGTGGTGTTGAAGACCTGCTGGGTGAGCCGGTCCAGTTCGCGGAACGGGTCCGTGCGCATGAGCATCACAGTTCTCTCCTCTCCACAGGGTCTGTGCGATGCCCTCGGTACGTCTTCTTATATAGCTCGCGGGAGGAAAGTTGACAAGCCTGGGCTCAGGTATGGGGATTGTCGCAGGTTGTCGCTGGTGAGGGTTAGCCTCGGGGCATGACTCCAAGGATTCCCAGTGCTCTGGTCGCCGCCGGCGGACTCGTCGGCGGGTACGGCGTCGCCCGCTGGACCAAGAAGCGTCAGCTCGGGGGCGTCGTGCTCGCCGCCGCCGGGACGGTCGCTGCGGCGCAGTGGCGGCAGCGGGCGGGCGGCAAGGCGGCGGGGGCGCTCGGCGCCGCGTACGTCGCGGCGTTCGCCGGGTCGCACCCGCTGGCCAAGAAGGTCGGCGCCTGGCCGTCGGTGTGCGGCGTCGCGGGCGCGGTCGCGCTGGCGTCCTGGGCGGTGGCCGACCGGCGGGGCTGAGCCTCGCCCCCGCGCTTCCCGCGCACGTCCTTCCCCGCGTACGCCACACACCTGCGTACGCACACCCGCGTGACCCACGTACGCCCTACACCGCCGCCGCTCCGGACGCCCCAGGCGACCCCGGCGACCCGGGTGTCCCCGGCGTCCCGGCCGCTGTCCGTGCCCCCGCCACCGACAGCGGCTCCGCGATGTCCTCCAGGGAGCGCCGTTCCGCCTTCACCGCGAGGAACGCGGCCACGATGCCCGCCGCGCACATCAGCCCGGCGCCGATCTGGAAGGCGAGCACCGTGTCGCCGACGACGCCGGACTCGGTGAGGTCGGCGAAGAGGATCGGGCCGCTGATGCCGCCGGCGGCGGTGCCGAGGGCGTAGAAGAAGGCGATGGCCATCGCGCGGGTCTCCATCGGGAAGACCTCGGAGACGGTCAGGTAGGCGCTGGACGCCCCGGCCGAGGCGAAGAACAGGACGACGCACCAGCAGGCCGTCATCGTCGTCGCCGTCAGCGAGCCCCGGTCGAAGAGCCAGGCGGTGCCGAAGAGGAGCACGCCCGACAGCAGGTACGTCGACGAGATCATGATCCGCCGGCCGACCGTGTCGAAGAGCTTGCCCAGCAGCAGCGGGCCGAGGAAGTTGCCCGCGGCGATGACGGCGAAGTAGTAGCCGGTCCGGCCGGTCGGCACGTCGAAGAAGGTGATGAGGATGGTGCCGAAGCCGAAGGTGATGGCGTTGTAGAGGAACGCCTGGCCGATGAAGAGGGAGAGGCCGAGGACCGCGCGGCGCGGGTACTTGCCGAAGACCGTCCTGGCGATCAGGCCGAAGCCGATGCTCTTGCGCTGGTGGATGGTGATCTCGCCGGCCGGGGGCGGCAGCTTCTCGCCCTTCTCCCGCTCGATCTCCTTCTCGACGGAGGTCACCAGGCCGTCGGCCTGCTCGCCGTACCCGTGGATGAACTGCCAGCGCGGGCTCTCCGGTACGTGCCGCCGTACCAGCAGGATGACCAGGCCCAGGACGACGCCGAGGGCGAAGCTCAGCCGCCAGCCGAGGTCCTTGGGGAAGATCGCGGTGTCCAGCATGACGATGGACAGCAGGGAGCCGCCGATCGCGCCGAGCCAGTAGCTGCCGTTGATGATGAGGTCGACCCGGCCCCGGTACTGGGAGGGGATCAGCTCGTCGATCGCGGAGTTGATGGCCGCGTACTCGCCGCCGATGCCGAACCCGGTGAGGAACCGGAAGAGGAAGAACCACCAGGTCTCGAAGGACAGCGCGGTCAGCGCGGTCGCCGCCAGGTAGACCACCAGGGTCGCCATGAAGAGCTTCTTGCGGCCGTAGCGGTCGGTCAGCCAGCCGAAGAACAGGGCGCCGGAGCAGGCGCCCGCCACGTACAGGGCGGCGGCCATGCCGGTGATCTGCGCGGCGCTGATGTCCAGGCCGCTGCCTTCCTCGGCGATCCGGCCGGCCACGTTGCCGACGATCGTGACCTCCAGGCCGTCCAGGATCCAGACGGTGCCGAGGCCGATCACGATCATCCAGTGCCAGCGGGACCAGGGCAGCCGGTCCAGGCGGGCCGGGACGGCCGTGGTGACGGTTCCGGTGGAGGCGGGCACCGGGGCCGGCGACGAATCTGCTGTCATGGGCTCCCTCTCCGTCGAGCGACGCCTCCCTTGTGCCCTGGTCCTTCGAAGTCACGCCGGGGAGTCACGCCGGGAGGTCACGCCCCCAGCATGCGCGAGACCGTGTAGATCAGCAGCCCGGCGAGCGAGCCGACCACCGTGCCGTTGATGCGGATGAACTGGAGGTCGCGGCCGATGTTGGCCTCGATCTTCTTGGTGGTGTGCTCGGCGTCCCAGCTCGCGACCGTGTCGGTGATCAGGGAGGTGATCTCCCGGCGGTAGGTGGTCACGACGTAGACGGCGGCGCCCTCCACCCACTGGTCGACCTTGCCCTGGACCTTGGTGTCGGAGGCCATCCGGGCGCCCAGCGACAGCAGCGAGGCACGGACCCTGAGGCGCAGTTCGCTGCGCTCGTCCTCGGCCGCCGAAACGATCATGGATCGTACGGCCGTCCAGGCGGACGCGATCAGGTCCTGGACCTCGCCGCGGCCCAGTACGTCCGTCTTCAGCCGCTCCACCCGGGCCCGGGTCTCGGTGTCGGACTGGAGGTCGGCGGCGAAGTCGGTGAGGAAGCGGTCCAGGGCGCCGCGCGCCGGGTGGGCGGGCATGTCGCGCATCTCGGTGACGAAACGCAGCAGCTCCTTGTAGACGCGCTCGCCGACCCGCTTGTCGACGAACCGGGGCGTCCAGCCGGGCGCCCCGCCCTGTACGGCGTCCATCACCGAGTCGCCGTGCAGGACCAGCCAGTCGTGGGCGCGGGTGACGATCAGGTCGACGGCCCTGCGGTGGCCGCCGTCGGCGACGACCCGGTCCAGCATCTTGCCGATGCCGGGCGCGATCTCCTGGGCGTCGGCCCGGCGGGTGATGGCCTCGCCGACCACCGCCTGGACGTCGGAGTCGCGCAGCACGGTCAGGGCGCCGCGCAGCGCGGCGGACAGCTCGGCGGTGACCCGGTCGGCGTGCTCGGGGACGGCGAGCCAGGCGCCGAGCCGGGAGCCGATGCCGACGGCGCGCAGCCGCTGCCGTACGACGTCCTCGGAGAGGAAGTTCTCGCCGACGAACTCCCCGAGGGAGACGCCGAGCTGGTCCTTCTTCTTCGGGATGATCGCGGTGTGCGGGATGGGCAGGCCGAGGGGGTGGCGGAAGAGGGCGGTCACCGCGAACCAGTCGGCCAGCGCGCCGACCATGCCGGCCTCGGCGGCGGCGGAGACATAGCCGGCCCAGGCGCCGGCGCCGTGGTGGGAGGCCCATTCGGCGAGGACGTAGACCAGGGCGACGAACAGCAGCAGGCCGGTGGCGGTGAGCTTCATGCGGCGCACGCCGCGCCGCTTCTCCTCGTCGGCGGGGCTGAACGTCGTCATGGCGCGGCCGGGTGTCGGGACACGGTCGGGTGTCGGGGCGCGATCGGGCTCCGTGGCGCGACCGGGCGTCGTCGCGCCGTTCGGCGGCGTGGCGGGGTCGGGCGCCGTGGCGGGGTCGGGTTCCCCCGCGCGATCGGGTGCCGTGGCTCGGTCGGGTGCCGTGGCGCGACCGGGCGTCGTCGCGCCGTTCGGCGGCGTGGCTCGGTTCGGCGGCGTGGCGGGGTCGGGCGCCGTGGCGGGGTCAGGCGCCGTGGCGGGGTCAGGTTCCCCCGCGCGATCGGGCGTCGTCGCGCCGTTCGGCGGCGTGGCGGGGTCCGGCGCCGTGGCGGGGTCGGGCGCCGTGGCGGGGTCGGGCGCCGTGGCGGGGTCAGGTTCCCCCGCGCGATCGGGTGCCGGCGCGCGATCGGGTGCCGGCGCGCGGTCGGCTCTCGTCGCGCCGTTCGCCGGAGCGTCGGGGCGGGCGGGCCGGCCCTCGGCCGTGCCCTCGCCCTCGCCGTCGCCCTCGTCCGCGCCCTCCGGCCGTCCCGTGTTCGTCCGTTCCATCCGCTCCGCTCCACCCGTTCGGTGATCCCTCACACATTGTCCCTTCCTGACCGACTCCCGGAACGGAACACAAGTTCCCGGCGTCTGTCCGGAGGGGGACGGCGGCGGGGCCCCGTCCGCGCCCCCGACCCCATGCCGCATCATGGGATCGTCGGACCGGAGCCCCGGGCTCCCCTCTCCCGAGGAGAACAGCACCACATGACCCGCGGTCATGACGGGGGCCCGGACACGCCCCCGCTGCCCCCGGTACCCCCGGTACCCCCAGCACCCTCCGCCCAGCCCACCCGGCGCCCCGCCCAGCAGCGCGCCCTGCTCGCCGCCGTCCTCGCGTCGATACTCGCCCTGGCCGTCGCCATATACGTCGGGGTCGCGGCCGACGACGCCACCGGGAACCGCGCCTCGCGCGCCGCGGGCCACGCCCCGCCCGGCGCCGCCGCGCCCGCCTCCACCGGCGCCTGGGTCGGCGCCTGGTCCGCCTCCCCCTCCGGCGCCGAACCGGGCACCCGGGCCACCGGGCTGGCCGGCCGCTCGGTGCGCAACGTCGTGCACACGGCCGTCGGCGGCACCAGCGCCCGCGTCACCCTGTCCAACCTCTACGGCGTCACCCCGCTGACCATCAGCCACGCCTCCCTCGCCCTGGCCGACGGCGCCGGCACCGCCGCCGCGGCCGACGGCACCATGCGGCGGCTGACCTTCGACGGCGCCACCCGGGTCGTCATCCCGGCCGGCGACCAGGTGATGAGCGACGCCGTACGGCTCACCGTCCCCTACGGCGCCGACGTCCTGGTCACCACCTACTCCCCCACCCCGTCCGGTCCGGTCACCTACCACTCGCAGGCCCGGCAGACCAGCTACCTGGCCCCCGGCGACCGCGCCGAGGACACCACCGGCACCGGCTACACCCCGACCCCGTACTGGCGCTACCTGAGCGCCCTCGACCTGCTCAGCAACGAGGCCGAGGGCACCGTCGTGGCGATCGGCGACTCCATCACCGACGGCGCCACCTCCACCCCCGACGCCAACCGGCGGTGGACCGACGTGCTGGCCGCGCGGCTGCGCACGGCGGCCGAGGAGGGGCGGGACGTGCCGCGCTACAGCGTCGTCAACCAGGGCATCAGCGGCAACCGCGTACTGACCGGCGGCGTGGGCACCCCGCCGGACAACCCGAGCGCGCTGGACCGGTTCGACCGGGACGTACTGGGCCGGACGGGCGTCCGGGTCGTCGTGATCGACCTCGGCGTCAACGACATCCTGCGCGACCCCGGCGTCACCGACCCGGACCTCATCCTCGACGGCCTGCGCGCCCTGGTCGAGCGGGCCCACGCCCGCGGGCTGAAGGTGATCGGCGCGACCCTGATGCCGTTCGGCGGCCACCGCGGCTACAGCGACGTCCGCGAGGGGGTACGGCAGGACATCAACGCCGCGATCCGCGCCGGCGAGGTGTTCGACGCGGTCGCCGACTTCGACAAGGCGCTGCGCGACCCGTACGACCCGCGCCGGCTGCGCCCCGACTACGACTGCGGCGACAACCTCCACCCCAGCGACCGGGGGTACGAGCGGATGGCCGAGGCCCTCGACCTGGACGACCTGGAGGGGGCGGCACCGGCCCAGCTGTGAGGACACCGGGCCCCGGCCCGGCTCAGTCCCCCCTGCTCAGTCCCCCCTGCTCAGTCCCCCGGCGCGGGCGGCGCTCCCGGTGCTGGTCGCGGTGGTCCCGGTGGGCGTCCAGCATCCGCCGGTGGGCGTCCAGCACGTCGTCGCGCAACGAGGCGTTCAGCTCCCTCCTCGCCTCCTTGCGCTCCAGCCGCTCCTGGCGCCGCTCCTCCTTCAGCCGCTGCCGCTCCGCCCGGGTCGGCTTGCGCTCCACGCCGACCCCGCCCCAGAAGGCGAAGCCGGTGACGATCACTCGCGGGGCGCCCGGGTCGCCCGGCACGCCCTCCTCACGGTGGTCGAAGCCGCCCATGACGCCGATGCCGCGGACGATCACCTCGACGCCGGGCGGCACGACCACGTTCATCCCGCCCATCACCGCCACGCAGTTGATCACGACCTCGCGGTCCGCGAAGTCCGCCTCGCGCAGGTCGATCTCCCCACCGCCCCAGAACGCGAAGGAGTTGAACCGCTTCGGCACCCGCCAGCGCCCCTTGCGCTGGAAGCCGGACATCACGGCGACGGCCCACGTCGAGGTCGCCTCCCCGCCGGTGATCCGCCCCGCCCAGCTCCCCGCCCCGGCCGGTTCCTTGGTCATCGACACCTTCGGCGCCGGCGCCGCCGTACCGCCCGGCAGGTCCTTGGTGATCGGGGCCAGCTCACCGTAGGTGCGGGCCGCGTACGTGGCGTCCAGCCGCTCCTCGAACTCCGCCATGTCCAGCCGCCCCTCCGCGAGGGCGTCCCGCAGGACCTCGGCGACTCGCTCACGGTCGGCGTCGGATGCCCGGAGGTCCGGGGCGTCGTCGGTCATGTACAGCAGCCTACGAGTTCACCGCGCCCGGCACTATGCCCAACGTGCCGCCCCCGCGCACCCGCTCACGCGCTCGCCCGCTCCGCGTACATCCGGGCGATCACCGCCTCGATGTCGGGCTCCCGCACCGACAGGTCGACCAGCGGATAGGCGGCGGCGACCCGCGCCACCAGCTCGGCCGCCGACGCCGACGCCGGGAAGGCCAGCCACTGCCGGGGCCCCTCCACCCGTACCACCCGCGCGGGCGCGGGCACCTCGATCGGGGGCAGCTCGCGCGCCAGGTCCACCACCAGGGTCCGTTCGCTCTCCCCCGCCTCGTGCAGCCCGGCCAGCGGACCGTCGTACATCAGCCGGCCGTGGTCGATCACCATCACCCGGGAGCAGAGCTGCTCGATGTCGGTCAGGTCGTGCGTGGTCAGCAGCACCGTGGTGCCGCGCTCGGCGTTCAGCTCGCGCAGGAAGCCGCGCACCTTGGCCTTGGAGACCACGTCCAGGCCGATGGTCGGCTCGTCGAGGTAGAGGACCTCCGGGTCGTGCAGCAGGGCCGCCGCGATGTCGCCGCGCATCCGCTGGCCCAGCGACAGCTGGCGGACCGGCACGTCCAGCAGGGCGCCCAGTCCGAGGAGTTCGACGCAGCGGTCGAGGTTGGCGCGGTAGCGGGCGTCAGGGATGCGGTACATGCGGTGCGCCAGCCGGTAGGAGTCGATCAGCGGCAGGTCCCACCACAGCGTCGTGCGCTGCCCGAAGACGACGCCGATACGGCGGGCCAGGCGGGTGCGCTCCCGGGACGGGTCGATGCCGGCCACCCGGAGCGTGCCGCCGCTGGGCGTCAGGATGCCGGTGAGCATCTTGATCGTGGTCGACTTCCCGGCGCCGTTCGGCCCGATGTAGCCCACCATCTCGCCGCGCGCCACGGTGAACGACAGCCCGTCCACCGCCCGCACCCGACGCCGCTCCCGGCGCAGGAACCCGGTCCTCCTGCGTACGTCGAAGACCTTCTCCACGCCGTCGAGATGGATGAAGCGGTCGCCCGCCGATGCCGTCACCGTCAACTCCCCGTACTCCGGTAGGAACGCAGCCCCGCCCGCCACGCCAGCCCCGCCAGCGCACAGCAGCCCGCCGCCACCAGCGGCGACGCGAACGCCGTCCAGCCCGGCAGCCCCAGCGGATACGGCCGCCCCAGCACATACGACGCCGGCACCCAGTTCACGAAGGCCAGCGGCAGCACGAACGTCACCCCGCGCACCAGCTCCTGCGCGAACAACGCCGGCGGGTACTGCAACAGCGTCGTCCCCCCGTAGGTGAACGCGTTCTGCACCTCGGAGGCGTCCTGCGCCAGGAACTGGAACGCCGCCCCCGCCACGAACACCGCGCAGAAGATCGCCCCTCCGGCGGCCACCATCACCGGCATCAGCACCACCTTCGCCGGCGTCCACGCCACGTCCAGCGCGGACACCGCGAAGCCCAGCACCAGCGCCCCCTGGATCACCCGGCCCACCCGGCGCAGGGCGAACCGGTCCGCCGCCACCTGCGCCAGCACCGGCGCCGGACGCACCAGCAGCAGGTCCAGCGTGCCGTCCCGGACCCGCCGGCCCAGCCGCTCCATCGACCCGATCGCCAGGTCCGCCAGCCCGAAGGCGACAGCGGACAGCCCGTACAGGAACGCGACCTCGGGCAGCGACCAGCCGCCCAGCGCGTCCACCCGGGAGAACATCAGCAGCACCGCGACGAAGTCCAGCCCGCTGGTCACGAAACTCGCCGCCGTGGTGATCAGGAACGACACCCGGTAGGCCATCGTCGACCTGATCCACATCGCGGCGATCATCCCGTAGGCGCGCGGCCCGCCGACCCCGCGGCCCTCGTCCGGCAGCGGCCCGCCGGCGCCGCCCCGGTCGTGCCACCTGCCGTCACCCACCCTGCACCACCACCCTGCGCGTGGCCGCCGACCACACCAGCCGCCCGGCCGCCGCCAGCGCCACCGCCCAGCCCGCCTGGAAGGCGAACGTGCCCCACGGATCGGCCTCCCCCAGCAGCACGTCCGCCGGCGCCTGCAACAGCGCCGACCACGGCAGCAGCCGCACCACCTCGCCGAGCGCCCCCGGGAACACGTTCAGCGGCAGCAGCATCCCCGAGCAGAAGAACCCGGCGATCCACGCCGTCTGCTGCACCCCCGTACCGTCCAGCAGCCAGAACGCCGACAGCGCCACCAGGAACCGGATGCCGTAGCTCACCAGCGTCCCCAGCACCACCGCCACCAGGAACGCCGCCCACGTCCCCGCGTCCGACGGCAGGTGGGCCGGGAAGAACAGCGCCCCGAACGCGAACGGCACCACCCCGCGCCCCGCCAGCTGGAACAGGCACCGGCCCAGGTCCGCCGCCAGCCACCACAGCTGGAAGTCGACCGGCCGGTACAGATCGATGGCGATGTCACCCGAACGGATGCGCTCGGTCAGCTCGCCCTCCACGCCGCCGCCCCCGAGCGCCAGCGCCGCCAGCAGCGCCTGCCCCACCCACACGAAGGTGACCGCCTGCGCCTGGTCGTACCCGCCCAGCGACGGCCGCTCGTCCCACAGCGCCAGGTACGTGTAGACCAGGATCAGCCCGAACACCGTGTTGGTGAACACCCCGGCCGCGGTGGCCGCCCGGTACGTCGCGTACCGGCGGAACCCGCCCGCGACGACCGCCGCGTACACCCGCCACGCGCCCACGCCCACCTCCGACCTCCTCCCGGCACCGAAGCGCAGGAGCCTAGTACCGGCCGAAGGAGGCATGCCACGGGTTTTCCGCAGGCCGGTGCGGAGGGAACTGAACGACGGATGCGACAGTCTTGTTCACAGGGGTCACAGGAGTCCCCTCTGCGCGCGCATCACGCCGAAGCCGTACGGACCCCACGTACGGCGCACCGCACGCACCGCACGCACTGCACCCCAGGAGCCATACGCACACCATGAGCGACGAGCCGCAGCCGAAACAGCCGGCCCCGGGCCGGTCCGCCCGCAGCCAGGACACCACCGCCCCCTCGGGCGGCAAGCCGAAGCGCCCGGAGCGCACCGGCTGGCGCCGGATCGTCCCCACCTGGCGCCTGACGCTCGGCACCGTGCTGATCGCCGCCGTGCTGCTGGTCGGCGGCTTCTTCCTCGGCTACTCGCTGGTCAAGATCCCCTCCGCCAACGCCCTGGCGACCCAGCAGAGCAACGTCTACCTCTACGCCGACGGCACCGTCCTCGCCCGCGACGGCGAGGTCAACCGGGAGAACGTCGGCCTGGACGCCATCTCGAAGGACGCCCAGCACGCCGTCCTCGCCGCCGAGGACCGCGACTTCTACACCGAGTCCGCGATCGACCCCCAGGCCATGATCCGGGCCGGCTGGAACACCGTCACCGGCAAGGGCAAGCAGTCCGGCTCCACCATCACCCAGCAGTACGTGAAGAACTACTACCTCGCCCAGGAACAGACGGTCACCCGCAAGGCCAAGGAGTTCTTCATCTCCATCAAGCTCGACCGGGAGAAGAGCAAGAACGACATCCTGGAGGGCTACCTCAACACCAGCTTCTTCGGCCGCGGCGCCTACGGCATCCAGGCCGCCGCCCAGGCCTACTACGGCACCGACGCCACCGACCTCACCGCCGCCCAGGGCGCCTACCTCGCCTCGCTGCTGAACGCCCCCAGCCAGTACGACGTCGTCGCCCACCCCGAGAACAAGGGCGCCGCGACCGCCCGCTGGAACTACGTCCTGGACGGCATGGTCGACCAGGGCTGGCTCGACGCCGCCGAACGCGCGGAGCTGACGTTCCCGATGCCGAAGGAGACGACCACCTCCACCGGCATGTCCGGACAGCGCGGCTACGTCGTCGGCATCGTCAAGGACTACCTCGTCGAGCACGGCATCGTCGGCGAGGAAGACCTCGACCGCGGCGGCTACCGCATCACCACCACCCTGGAGAAGGACAAGCAGGACGCCTTCGTCGAGGCCGTCGACGACAAGCTGATGTCCCAGCTCGACAAGGAGAACCGCGAGGTCGACACGTACGTCCGGGCCGGTGGCGCCTCCGTCGACCCGAAGACCGGCAAGGTCGTGGCGATGTACAACGGCATCGACTACGTCAAGCAGTACACACCCAACGCCACCCGCCGCGACTTCCAGGTCGGCTCCACCTTCAAGCCGTTCGTCCTCGCCTCCGCCGTCCAGAACTCCTCCGTGACCCAGGACGGCCGCCGCATCACCCCCAACACCGTCTACGACGGCACCAACAAGCGCGCCGTCCAGGGCTGGGACGGCGGCCACTACGCCCCCGAGAACGAGGACCAGACCTCCTACGGGCAGATCACCGTCCGCGAGGCCACCGACAAGTCGGTCAACGCCGTCTACGCGCAGATGGCCGTCGACGTCGGCTCCGACAAGGTCAAGGAGACCGCCGTCGACCTCGGACTGCCGCAGGCCACCCCCGACCTGGTCGAGAGCCCCTCCATCGCGCTCGGCGTCGCCCAGGCCAGCGTCCTGGACATGGCCGAGGCCTACGCCACCCTCGCCAACCACGGCAAGCACGGCACGTACACCCTGGTCGTGAAGGTCGTGAAGGACGGCGACCAGGAACTGAAGCTCCCCGAGCGCAAGGAACGGCAGGTCATCAGCCGCGAGGCCGCCGACACCACCACCTCCGTGCTGCGCAGCGTCGTCCAGAAGGGCACCGCCACCGCCGCCCAGGCCGCGGGCCGCCCCGCCGCCGGCAAGACCGGCACCGCCGAGGAGGACACCGCCGCCTGGTTCGCCGGGTACACCCCGGAACTGGCCACCGTCGTCGCCGTCATGGGCCAGGACCCGGAGACCGCCGCCCACAAGCCGCTCTACGGCGCCACCGGCCTCGCCCGCATCAACGGCGGCGGCGCCCCCGCGGAGATCTGGGGCCAGTACACCCGCCAGGCCCTGGAGGGCGAACCGGTCGGCAGCTTCGACCTGCGCCTGCAGCGCGGCGCCTCCGAGAGCGAGGCCCCCTCCACCGGCCCGTCGGCCTCCTCCACCGGCACCGGCGGGCCCGACGGCGACGACGAGGCGAGCCCGGACGCGTCGCGGAGCAGCGGCCGGACCCCCGGTGCCACCCAGCAGGTCACCCCGCCCGGCACCGGCGACACCGGCACCACCCCCGGCGACGACAGCACCGGCGGCGAGACGGCCGGCACCGGCACCGACCCCGGCGGGGACGACGGCACCGGCGGCGACACCGGGACCGGCGACGACGCGCCGCCCGGCAGCGGCGAGGGCACGGACGACGGCACCGGGGGCGACGACGACTCGGACTGGCCGTTCCCCGACAGCTCCGACACCACCGGTCAATGAGGCCAGTGAGTCAGGGAGCCAGTGAGGCCAGTGAGTCAGGGAGCCAGTGAGGTCAGGGAGCCAGTGAGGCCGGGGAGCCAGTGAGGCCGGGGAGCCAGTGAGGTCAGTGCCCGGAGGTCGCCTTCAGCCCCACGACGGCCACCAGCAGCAGACAGACGAAGAAGATCCGGGCGGCGGTCACCGGCTCACCCAGCACGACCATGCCGAGCACCGCCGCACCGGCCGCCCCGATCCCGACCCACACGCCGTAGGCCGTACCGATCGGCAGCGACCGGGCCGCGTAGGACAGCAGCAGCATGCTGGCGACGATCCCGGCGCCGGTGAACAGGGACGGGACGAGACGGGTGAAGCCGTCCGTGTACTTCATCCCGACCGACCAGCCGACCTCCAGCAGACCGGCGACGATCAACAGAACCCAGGCCATGACGGCACCTCCGAAAACGTACTGAACGGTGGTGCGTCGTCTTTGCGTGACCCGGTACGGCGCGTCTCGTCGGGTGGCTTCCGAAGGTAGCAAAGCACACGGGAAAGGGCTGGTGACCACGGTCACCAGCCCTTTCCGTGTGTTCGGCGCGCGGTCAGAGATACAGCCCGGTGGAGTCCTCCGACCCCTCGAACCGGTCCGCCGCGACGGCGTGCAGGTCCCGCTCGCGCATCAGCACGTAGCCGACCCCCCGCACCTCGACCTCGGCCCGGTCCTCGGGGTCGTAGAGCACCCGGTCCCCAGGCTCCACCGTCCGGACGTTCTGCCCGACGGCGACGACCTCGGCCCAGGCCAGCCGCTTGCCGACCGCCGCAGTGGCGGGAATCAGGATGCCGCCCCCGGAACGCCGCTCGCCCTCGCTGGTGTCCTGCCGCACGAGTACCCGGTCGTGCAGCATGCGGATGGGCAGCTTGTCGTCCTGGGTGCTGGGATCGTTTCTCTTGACGCTCACGGCCCCGAACCTACCTGCTCCGCCTCAGCGCCCGCGCCGCCGGGTCCCGAGGGCCACCAGGCCCACCACCCCGACGGCGACGAGCGCCACGGGCACGATCCGCTCCAGCCGGGGCGAACCGTCCTCGTTCACGAACCGGCCCTTCACCTCGCTCACGGCGCGGTTGACCTGGACGTACGCCCGCCCGAGCGTGTGGTCGATGTTCGACGCGACCTTGGCCTTCGCGTCACCCATGATCGTCTTCGGGTGCACCCGCACCCCGATCTCGTCGAGCGTCTCGGCCAGCACCTCGCGGCGGCGCTTGATGTCCGCCTCGATCTGCGCCGGGGTTCTCGTGTCCGACGTGTCCGCCACCGTACGGCCTCCGATGTGATGCTGATGTCGTGCTGTTCCGGACAGTCTGTCAGCTCCGCGCCTCGCCGCACTGTCAGCACCCCCGGTTACTCTGTCCCGATGAGCGAGCGACTCCAGCCCGGGGACGTGGCCCCCGCCTTCACCCTCCAGGACGCCGACGGCAACGAGGTGTCCCTGGCCGACCACAAGGGCCGCAAGGTCATCGTCTACTTCTACCCCGCAGCCCTTACCCCCGGCTGCACGAAGCAGGCGTGCGACTTCACGGACAACCTCGACCTGCTGGCCGGCGCCGGCTACGACGTGCTCGGCATCTCCCCCGACCAGCCGGAGAAGCTGGCCAAGTTCCGCGACACGGAATCCCTGAAGGTCACCCTCCTCGCCGACCCGGACAAGTCCGTCCTGGAGGCGTACGGCGCCTTCGGCGAGAAGAAGAACTACGGCAAGACGTACATGGGCGTCATCCGCTCCACGATCGTGGTGGACGCGGAGGGCAAGGTCGAACGGGCCCTGTACAACGTCCGCGCGACGGGCCACGTAGCCAAGATCATCAAGGATCTGGGCATCTGAGACACCACCCCGAGGGGCCGTACCGGGACACCACCCCGGAACGGTCCCTTCCGCATATCGCGCGTGACTGTCCGATAACCGGTTCGTTACTCCGTACGAGGCCGCGAACAGACGGCCGGGAAGCGGAGGGGGTGGCCCGATGGGGACCAGTGCGTACACGCGGGAGCGGCTGGAGGAGGCGGCTCGGGGGGCGCGGACGCTCACGGAGGCGTCGGGGCGGTTGGGGGTGGACCCGAAAAGCTCGA
The DNA here is from genome assembly GCF_018614415.1 of Streptomyces sp. ISL-12. Classification (GTDB taxonomy): domain Bacteria; phylum Actinomycetota; class Actinomycetes; order Streptomycetales; family Streptomycetaceae; genus Streptomyces. The sequence goes on along the minus strand of NZ_JAGGOO010000029.1, from coordinate 17,016 downwards.
CACGGTCGTATGTGCTGGTCCGGATGAGAAAGCTCGGGGTGGACACCTCCCACTTCGAGCGGGAGGGGGTGAAGTGGACCCGGGAGATCCTCCAGGAGGCGGTGTCCGCGTCGACGACCATGGTCGAGGTACTGCGCCGGCTCGGCCTGGACGCCGTCGGCGGCCACCACACCCACATCAGCCGCCGGATCAAGGCGTACGGCATCGACGTGTCGCACTTCCGGGTGCCGTCCCGGCGTGGAGAGCGGCGCCGTCCTCGTACACCGGAAGCGCTGCTCGTCCAGCAGCCGCCGGATCACGCCCGCCGCGTCCACAGCGATCGCCTCAGATGGGCGATGACGGCACTCGGCGTGCCGGAGCAGTGCGCCCTCTGCGGCATCCCGCCGGTCTGGCGCGGCCGTCCCCTGCCCTTGGAGGTCGATCACCTCGACGGCGACTGGCGGGACAACCGCCTCGCCAACCTGCGCTTCCTGTGCCCCAACTGCCACTCGGCGACGGACACCTACCGGGGCCGGGGCAAGGGACGGACCTCGTGACCACCGGCACGCGGTACACCCGTGAGCGCCTGGCCGAAGCCGCCGCCCGGTGCTCCGACATCGATGAGGTCATCGCCTTCTTCGGCACGCGGCCCTACGCGACCTTGCGGCGCTATCTCACGCGCCGCTTCGCACACTTCGGCATCGACATCACGCACTTCAGGCCGCGCGGCAAGCGAGCCCGCCCCTCATCCGGCGAACTGCGCGCCGCAGTCGGCTCGGCGACGTCCGTCGCGGAGGCACTCCGCCGTCTGGAGCGCCCGGACAACGGCACGCAACGCACGCTGCTACGTCAGTGGATCACCGAAGAAGGCCTCACCACCGCGCACTTCCTGGGGCAGGCTCACCAGCGGGGGACGTCACGGCCGGAACTGGCCAGGCAGCCGGAGGACATCCTGGTCCTGCGGGACGACGGTCACCGGACGCGGACCGGACCGCTCCGCCGGGCACTCCGCGAGATCGGCGTTCCCGAGCAGTGCGCCGAGTGCGGCATCGGTCCCGAGTGGTTCGGCAAACCCATGACGTTGGAGGTCGATCACGTCAACGGGGACCGGAGCGACAACCGACGCGAGAATCTGCGGCTGTTGTGTCCCAACTGTCATGCCTCCACGGACACCTGGTGCCGAGGGGGTAGGCGGAAGGCCACTCCTGGCCGGTAGCATTGCGGCCGGGCGGCCGTGGCGGAATTGGCCTACGCGCAACACTTAGGATGTTGTGGGAGAAATCCCTTGAGGGTTCGAGTCCCTCCGGCCGCACACCTTAGAAACGAAGGCCCACCTGGAGGAGTCAGGTGGGCCTTCGCCCTTAGCCCAGCAACTCCCGCACCACCGGCACCAGCCCCCGGAACGCCTTCCCCCGATGGCTGATCGCGTTCTTCTCGGCGGCCGTCAGTTCCGCGCAGGTGCGGGTCTCGCCCTCCGGCTGGAGGATCGGGTCGTAGCCGAAGCCGCCCGTGCCGGACGGGGAGCGGCGCAGGACGCCCATCAGCTTGCCCTCGACGACGCGTTCCGTGCCGTCGGGGAGGGCGAGGGCCGCCGCGCAGGCGAAGTACGCGCCGCGGTGTTCGTCCGCGATGTCGGAGAGCTGGGCGAGGAGGAGATCCAGGTTGGCCCGGTCGTCGCCGTGGCGGCCGGACCAGCGGGCGGAGAAGATGCCGGGGGCGCCGTTCATGACGTCGACGCAGAGGCCGGAGTCGTCGGCGACGGCGGGCAGGCCGGTGGCCCGGGCCAGGGCGTGGGCCTTCAGCAGGGCGTTCTCCGCGAAGGTCACCCCCGTCTCCTTCACGTCCGGGATCTCGGGGTACGCGTCGGTGCCGACCAGCTCGTGGGGGAGGCCGGCCTCCCCCAGGATGGCGCGGAGTTCGGTGATCTTTCCGGCGTTGCGGGTGGCGAGGATCAGGCGGGTCATGTGCATCAGTATCGCGGTGACCCGCCGCTCCCTTCACATCCGCTCGCCTCGTGCTACGGGGTGCAGACCTTCGTCAGTTCGCCCGCCGCGTCCGTGACCGGGCTGATGTCGGGGGTCGCGTCGCCCTTCTCCACGGAGGTGCGGACGTTGTCGACGGCCTTGCCGAGGTCGTCCACGGCCTTGTTGACGTCGGCGTTGTCGGTCTTGTCGCCGAGCTTGTCGAGGTTCTTGTCGATGCTGTTCAGGGACTCCTCCAGCTGCGTCGGGTCGTTCGACGCGGCCTCGACGGCCTGCTGGAGGTCGCTGACGCTGTCGGCGATGGCGTCGGCGGTCTGGACGCAGTCCAGTGCCTTGTCGACGGCGTCGCAGCCGGTGGTCAGCCCGGCCGTCAGGCCGACGGCCACCACGGCGGCGGCGGTGGCGAGGGCGGTGCGACGACTTCGGCGTCCGGTCGTGGCCATGAGAGTACGGTCCTTCCCTGCGGACAGGGCCGGGCGGCCCTCCGTGCGGTGCTGTTGCGCCGGATGCGGGGCGGTGAGGCCCGTACATCCGTATATGTGTAGGGACGCGGGGGCGGGCGGTCCAGTTGCGTGCGCGGACCGCCGTTCTTTTCCCCGTCTTTACCTTTCGAGGACCGTGTCGAGGGCCTTGCGCTGGAGGTCGGTGAGTTCGGCGCAGCCGGCGGTGGCGAGGTCGAGGAGGGTGTTGAGCTCGTCGCGGGCGAAGGGTTCGGCCTCGGCGGTGCCCTGGACCTCGACGAAGCGGCCGTCGCCGGTGCAGACGACGTTCATGTCGGTGTCGGCGCGGACGTCCTCCTCGTAGCGGAGGTCGAGCATGGGGGTGCCGTCGATGATGCCGACGGAGACGGCGGAGACCGTGCCGGTGAGCGGCTTGCGGCTGGGGCGGATCAGCTTGTTGGCCTGGCCCCAGGTGATGGCGTCGGCCAGGGCGACGTAGGCGCCGGTGATGGCGGCGGTGCGGGTGCCGCCGTCGGCCTGGAGGACGTCGCAGTCCAGGACGATCGTCGTCTCGCCGAGGGCCTTGAAGTCGATGACGGCGCGCAGGGAGCGGCCGATGAGGCGGCTGATCTCGTGGGTGCGTCCGCCGATGCGGCCCTTGACGGACTCGCGGTCGCCGCGGGTGTTGGTGGCGCGGGGCAGCATGGCGTACTCGGCGGTGACCCAGCCCTCGCCGCTGCCCTTGCGCCAGCGCGGGACGCCTTCGGTGACGGAGGCGGTGCAGAGGACTCTGGTGTCGCCGAAGGAGACGAGGACGGAGCCCTCGGCGTGCTTGCTCCAGCCGCGTTCGATGGTGACGGGGCGGAGCTGTTCGGGCGTGCGGCCGTCGATGCGTGACATGCGGACGAGCCTAGCCGTACGGGAAGAGGGTCCCTTCCGGGGCGGGAAGGGACCCTCTTCGCACGTGAGGTGTCGGCTACATCATGTCTTCGATGTCGGCGGCGATCGGGTCCGCGTCCGTGCCGATGACGACCTGGATGGCGCTGCCCATCTTGACGACGCCGTGGGCGCCGGCGGCCTTGAGGGCGGCTTCGTCGACGAGGGAGGGGTCGTGGACCTCGGTGCGGAGGCGGGTGATGCAGCCTTCGATCTCGTCGATGTTGTCGATGCCGCCGAGTCCGGCGACGATCTTCTCAGCCTTGGTGGCCATGTTCCTTCTCCCTGGTCCGAACCGCTTTGTCGCAGTAACCCACAGTCGGCCCGTCTGCGCGAGCCCGCCGACTGGTCTACACCACCCTCCCGCGGCGACCGGCGCCGGGGTGCCGCCGTACTGACGGAATCGTGGGTTCCTTATGTCACCTTCATCGTGTTAGAACAGGTCCGCACCACTGAGTGGTGTAGACCACCACCTGTGTTGGAGGAAGCACGATGAGCACCGCCACCGCCTCGGCGGCTCCCGCGAAGAAGCGGGGATCAGGCCTGTTCCAGGGCCTGCAGAAGGTCGGCCGCAGTTTGCAGCTCCCGATCGCCGTACTGCCGGCCGCGGGCATCATGGTCCGGCTGGGCCAGGACGACATCTTCGGCAAGGACGGCCTGGGCTGGGACAAGGTCGCCGCGGTCTTCAACAACGCGGGCAGTGCGCTGACCGGCTCGCTGCCGATCCTGTTCTGCATCGGCGTGGCGATCGGTTTCGCGAAGAAGGCGGACGGTTCGACGGCGCTGGCCGCGGTGGTCGGCTTCCTCGTCTACAGCAAGGTGCTCCAGGCGTTCCCGGTCACCGAGGCGGTGGTGAAGAAGGGCGAGGACGTCGCCGCGACGTACAACGACCCCGGGGTGCTCGGCGGCATCATCATGGGTCTGCTGGCGGCGGTGCTGTGGCAGCGGTACCACCGCAAGAAGCTGGTGGACTGGCTGGGCTTCTTCAACGGCCGCCGGCTGGTGCCGATCATCATGGCGTTCGTCGGCATCGTGGTCGGCGTCTTCTTCGGTCTGGTCTGGGAGCCCATCGGCGAGGGCATCTCCAACTTCGGTGAGTGGATGACGGGCCTGGGCGCGGGCGGCGCGGCGCTGTTCGGCGCGGTGAACCGCGGGCTGATCCCGATCGGCATGCACCAGTTCGTCAACACGGTGGCCTGGTTCCAGCTCGGCGACTTCGAGAACGCCTCCGGTGAGATCGTGCACGGCGACATCACCCGCTTCCTGGCCGGTGACCCGTCCGCCGGCATCTTCCAGTCCGGCTTCTTCCCGATCATGATGTTCGGTCTGCCGGCCGCCGCGATCGCGATCGCGCACTGCGCCCGTCCCGAGCGCCGCAAGGCCGTGATGGGCATGATGGTCTCGCTGGCGGCGACGTCGTTCGTCACGGGTGTGACCGAGCCGATCGAGTTCTCGTTCATGTTCATCGCGCCGCTGCTGTACGTGCTGCACGCGGTGCTCACCGCGGTGTCGATGGCGGTGACGTGGGGCCTGGGGGTGCACGCCGGCTTCAACTTCTCGGCCGGTGCCATCGACTACGCCCTCAACTGGCACCTGGCGACCAAGCCGTGGCTGATCATCCCGATCGGTCTGGTCTTCGCGGTCGTCTACTACGTGGTGTTCCGCTTCGCCATCGTCAAGTTCGACCTGAAGACCCCGGGCCGGGAGCCCGAGGAGGAGGTCGAGGACCTGACGAAGGCGTAGGCCGCCTGCCGCAGTACCGAGGGCCCCCGGAACCGTCCTGGTTCCGGGGGCCCTTCGTGCGTGGCGTCAGATCTCGTACGTCGCCCCCGGCGCCGCCACGTCCGACGGGCCGCCGTAGACGGCGCGGGCGTCGGCCAGGTTGACGCGGGGGTCGGTCCACGGCGGGATGTGGGTGAGGACGAGGCGGCGGGCGCCGGCGCGGGCGGCGCTCTCGCCGGCCTGGCGGCCGTTGAGGTGGAGGTCGGGGATGTCCTCCTTGCCGTGGGTGAAGGCGGCCTCGCAGAGGAACAGGTCGGTGTCCCGGGCGAGTTCGTCGAGGACGGGGGTCACGCCCGTGTCACCGGAGTAGGTCAGTGAGCGTCCGCCGTGCTCGACGCGGACGGCGTAGGCCTCCACGGGGTGGGCGACGCGCTCGGTGTGCACGGTGAAGGGCCCGACCTCGAAGGTGGACGGCTTGACCGTGTGGAAGTCGAAGACCTCGCTCATGGAGGAGGCGGAGGGCGTGTCGGCGTAGGCGGTGGTGAGCCGGTGCTCGGTGCCCTCGGGGCCGTAGACCGGCAGGGGGGCGCAGCGGCCGCCGTCGTACCGGTAGTAGCGCGCCACGAAGTAGGCGCACATGTCGATGCAGTGGTCGGCGTGCAGATGGCTGAGGAAGATCGCGTCGAGGTCGTAGAGACCGCAGTGGCGCTGCAGCTCGCCCAGGGCGCCGTTGCCCATGTCGAGGAGCAGCCGGAAGCCGTCGGCCTCGACGAGGTAGCTCGAGCAGGCCGATTCCGCGGACGGGAACGACCCCGAGCAGCCGACGACGGTGAGCTTCATGGAGCAGAAACCTCCGCTGGCGGGTGTGGAGAGACGGGGGTCGTGCGGTTCACCGAGCGTAAGGCGCAAAACCTGGGGTCGCTCCTCCGCCAGGGGCCGTTGTGGGCGAACTCACCTGCGGTGTCACCGGTTCGGCTGGAAGAGGGGGCGGTCGGGACCGCCGAGGGGGCGCGCATATGCCGCGTGCGCCGGTAACGTCGGCGGGTATGAACGCGTCCTGGTGGCTGGTGATCGCGGCGGTGGCCCTGCTGGGGCTGGTCGCGGCGCTCGTGGACGGCTGGGGCCGGGGGCACCGGCCGCCGGGGGCGCGGGTGCGGCCGCGGCCGGCGGAGATCTGGTGGGCGACCGTGCCCTACGAGGAGCGCGGGGGCGGGAAGGACCGGCCGTGCCTGGTGCTGTCGGTGCGGGGGCGGCGGGCGGTCGTCGCGAAGATCACCACGCGGTACCGGGAGGGGCGGGGCGGGGTGATCGCGCTGCCGCCGGGGTCGGTGGGGGACGCACGGGGGCGGGCGAGCTTCCTGGACACCGGTGAGCTGCGGAAGGTCCGGGTGGGGGACTTCCGGCGGCGGGTGGGGGTGGTGGACCCGGCCCTGTGGGACCAGGTCCGTCACCTCTCGTCGTAGCGGATCAGGCCCAGAGCTGGCCGTGGAGGGTCTCGATGGCCTCCTCGGTGGTGGCCGCGGTGTAGACGCCGGTGGAGAGGTACTTCCAGCCGCCGTCGGCGACGACGAAGACGACGTCGGCGCTCTCGCCGGCGTTGCGGGCCTTGGTGGCGACGCCGATCGCGGCGTGCAGGGCGGCGCCGGTGGAGACGCCCGCGAAGATGCCCTCCTGGGCGAGGAGTTCGCGGGTGCGGGTGACGGCGTCGGCGGAGCCGACGGAGTAGCGGGTGGTGAGGACGGAGGCGTCGTACAGCTCGGGGACGAAGCCCTCGTCGAGGTTGCGCAGGCCGTAGACGAGGTCGTCGTAGCGGGGCTCGGCGGCGACGATCTTGACGTCGGGCTTGTGTTCGCGCAGGTAGCGGCCGACGCCCATCAGCGTGCCCGTCGTCCCCAGGCCGGCGACGAAGTGCGTGATCGACGGGAGGTCGGTGAGGATCTCCGGGCCGGTCGTCGCGTAGTGGGCGCCGGCGTTGTCGGGGTTGCCGTACTGGTAGAGCATGACCCAGTCGGGGTGCTCGGCGGCCAGTTCCTTGGCGACGCGTACGGCGGTGTTGGAGCCGCCCGCGGCCGGGGAGGAGATGATCTCGGCGCCCCACATGCCGAGCAGGTCGCGGCGTTCCTGGGAGGTGTTCTCGGGCATGACGCAGACCATGCGGTAGCCCTTGAGCTTGGCGGCCATGGCGAGCGAGATGCCGGTGTTGCCGCTGGTCGGCTCCAGGATGGTGCAGCCGGGGGTGAGGCGGCCGTCCTTCTCCGCCTGCTCGATCATGTGCAGGGCGGGGCGGTCCTTGACCGAGCCGGTGGGGTTGCGGTCCTCCAGCTTGGCCCAGACCGAGACGTCGGCGGAGGGCGACAGCCGCGGCAGGCGCACCAGGGGGGTGTTGCCCACCGCGGCCAGCGGGGAGTCGTAGCGCATGGATATCAGGCCATACCGCCGGCGACGGCCGGCAGGATCGTGACGTTGTCGCCGTCGGTGAGCTTGGTGTCGATGCCGTCGAGGAAGCGGACGTCCTCGTCGTTGAGGTAGACGTTGACGAAGCGGCGCAGCTTGCCGTCGTCGACGATGCGGGCCTGGATGCCCTGGTGGCGGGTGTCGAGGTCGGCGAACAGGTCGGCGAGGGTTGCTCCGGTGCCCTCCACCGCCTTCTGACCGTCGGTGTAGGTGCGGAGGATGGTGGGGATGCGGACCTCGATGGCCATGGCTCAGGGCTCCTGTCGGAAGTGTCGTGGGTTTCGGAGGGCGCGCGTCAGCACGCCGCGGCTCACGGCCGTACGGCGGCAGGGCGGGGTCAACAGATGGCGCTGGCGAGCCTGCACAGGTCGACGTGCAGCCGCGCCACGAGCAGCGTGCCCGGCGTCTTCGTGCTCACGTCGTGGGAAACCATGCGGTCATCGTATCGATTCCCGGTCCGGGTTCTGGAATGTGATCTCACCCTTCGGACGATGTTCATCCGCAGTGCGAGAAGCCCGGGAATCCATCCAGATCAGTAAGCCTCGACGACCTTCACTTCCTCCTCCGTGACCTCGCTCTCCACGATGCGGAAGGAGCGGAACTGGAAGTCGCCGGCGCCGTCGGTGTCGGCGGTGGAGACCAGGACGTAGTGGGCGCCTGGCTCGTTGGCGTAGGAGATGTCGGTGCGCGAGGGGTAGGCCTCGGTGGCCGTGTGGGAGTGGTAGATGACCACCGGTTCCTCGTCGCGGTCGTCCATCTCGCGGTAGAGCTTGAGCAGGTCCTGGGAGTCGAACTCGTAGAAGGTGGGCGAGCGGGCGGCGTTCAGCATGGGGATGAAGCGCTCGGGGCGGCCGGCGCCGACGGGGCCCGCGATCACGCCGCACGCCTCGTCGGGGTGGTCCGCGCGGGAGTGGGCCACGATCTGGTCGTACAGCGTCTGGGTGATGGTCAGCATGAGAAGCAGGATAAGCAGAGGGGCCGTCCCGTACCGGTGGGTGGTACGGGACGGCCCATATGCCGGACAGCGGCCGTATCGGCAGGCGGACGGGGTCAGCCGACCTTCTCGAACTCCGGCTCTCCGCCGCGCTCGCCGCCCCGCTGGGTGACCTCGGGGTTGCGGCTCTTGAGCACCGCCCAGCCGATGCCGAGGGCGACGGCCCAGCCGGCCATCACGTACAGGCAGACGCGGGCGTCGGCGTCGTAGGCGATCAGGCCGGTGACGAAGAGCAGGAAGGCGATGGCGATGTAGGAGCAGACGGAGCCGCCGGGGGCCGGGAAGGAGGAGGCGGGCAGGCGGCCCGCGACGACCTGGCGGCGGTAGAGGACGTGGCTGATCAGGATCATCAGCCAGGTCCAGATGCCGGCGGCGGTGGCGACCGAGGTGACGTAGCCGAACGCCTTTTCGGGGACGACGTAGTTCAGGACCACGCCGATGCCCATGAAGACCACCGAGACCCCGATGCCGAGGGCCGGGGTCTTCGTCGCCGAGAGGCGGCTGAAGAAGCCGGGGGCCTCGCCGTTGTCCGCGAGGGTGCGCAGCATCCGGCCGGTGGAGTACATGCCGGAGTTGCAGGAGGACAGGGCGGCGGTGAGGACGACGAAGTTGACGATGCCGGCGCCGGCCGGGATGCCGATGACCGCGAACGCCTTGACGAAGGGGCTCGCTCCCCCGGCGAACTCGGTCCACTTCACCACGCACAGGATGACGGTGAGGGCGCCGACGTAGAACAGGGCGATGCGCCAGGGCAGCGTGTTGATCGCCTTGGGGAGGGTCTTCTCCGGGTTCTCGGACTCGCCGGCGGTGACGCCGACCAGTTCGACGGCGAGGTAGGCGAACATCACGCCCTGGAGGGTCATCAGGGAGGAGCCGACGCCCTTGGGGAAGAAGCCGTCGAAGGCCCACAGGTTGGAGACGGCGGCGGTGTCGCCGGCCTGGCTGAAGCCGAAGGTGAGCACGCCGAGGCCGATGACGATCATGCCGATGATGGCGGTGACCTTGACCATCGAGAACCAGAACTCGATCTCGCCGAAGAGCTTGACGGAGATCAGGTTGGCGACGAACAGCACGATCAGGAAGACCAGGGCCGTCACCCACTGGGGGATCCCGGGGAACCAGTAGTTGATGTAGATCGCGGCGGCGGTCAGCTCCGCCATGCCGGTGACCACCCACATCAGCCAGTACGTCCAGCCGGTGAAGTAGCCGAAGAAGGGGCCGAGGAACTCACGCGAGTACTCGGCGAAGGAGCCGGAGACCGGGCGGTAGAGCAGCAGCTCGCCCAGGGCCCGCATGATGAAGAAGATGATCAGGCCCGCGAGGGCGTACATGACGATGAGGCTGGGGCCGGCCTTGGCGATGTTGGCCCCGGCGCCCAGGAACAGGCCGACGCCGATGGCGCCGCCGATCGCGATCATCTGGACCTGGCGGCTGCCGAGCCCGCGCTCGTAGCCCTCCTCGGGGGCCTGGTCAGGGCCCTTGTCCGTGTCGACCTTCGCTGAGGTCATGTGTGGTGCGCCTTTCTCCACAACCGACCCGGGCCTTCTCGGTGGCCGCGGATCGGATCTCGATCCCCCCGGATACTGGAGCTGAGCGGGCCTGACGTCCCGCTCGTGCCTGGCCGGCGGTCCGCCGGCTCGGTGGCGCACCCGGTCGACATTCGGGTGGTGTCGGCCGGGCGATCGTGAAGATTTACCACGACTGCCTCGTGGGCCACAGGGCCGCGCTGTGACACACGCCACGGACAGATGGTGGGAAAAGCACACCGAAGGGTGCACAGCAGGGCGCCAAGGTGACGGGATCGTTATCCGGAGGCGAGGTCCCGCTGAACGGGGTTCAGGGCATGAGCGTGGCGACCAGCGTCTCCTGGAGCCCGCCCAGCCACAGGTACGCCATCACCATCGGCTTGCGCGGGTCCTCGTCCGGGAGGCGGTAGAGCAGGTCGGTGTCGTCCTCGTCGGCGATGTCCAGCCGGGAGCCGATGGCCAGGCGCAGGTCGTTCAGACAGCTCAGCCACTGTCGGGACTCGTCCGGCGACAGCTTCAGCACCGCGCCGCCCTCCCCGGCGGAGGCCGAGGCGAGGGCGTCCAGGGAGCGGACCACCGCCAGCGCGTTCTCCCGTTTGCCGGCCCGGAGGTCGTTCTCGGTGAACCGGCGGAACTCGGCGGAGTGCGCCCGCTGCTCCTCGGCCTCGGCGGCCTGCGGGGTGCCCTCGGGGTCGATGTAGGCGTCCGGGAACAGGCGCCTGAGCACCGGGTCGGCGGGCGGCTCGCTGGGGCCCTCGGCGAAGAGGTCGGCGAGCGGGTCCTCGGAGGCCTCCCCGCCGGGTCCGGGGCCGATCAGCTCAAGGAGCTGCACGGCCAGCGACCGGATGATGGAGATCTCGACGTCGTCGAGGGCGACGGCCGCGCCGCCGCCGGGGAGCGGTTCGAATTGTCCTGGCATGAAGGGGTGTCAGCTACTTCCCGGTCCTGGCTGCTTGCGGTCCTGCCGGCTGCTTGCGGTCCTGGCTGCTTGCGGTCCTGCCGGCTGCTTGCGGTCCTGGCTGCTTGCGGTCCTGCCCACTGTGCGGTCCGCCCCGCTACTTCCGGTCCTGCTGGAGGGTGGCCCACAGGCCGTAGCCGTGCATGGCCTGCACATCGCGTTCCATCTCCTCGCGGCTGCCGCTGGAGACGACCGCCCGGCCCTTGTGGTGGACGTCGAGCATGAGCTTGGTGGCCTTGTCCTTGGAGTAGCCGAAGTACGTCTGGAAGACGTAGGTCACATAGCTCATGAGGTTGACCGGGTCGTTGTGGACGATGGTGACCCAGGGGACGTCCGGCTCGGGTACGGCGAAGGCTTCTTCGGCCGGGTCGGTGCGTTCGATCTCTACGGGAGCGGGTGACGTCACATCACCCATGCTGCCACCGCAGGGGGGCGGTCGCACAAACGGGCCTGTGACGCGGATCAAAATCGTCAGACTGACGAAATGGGGGTACGATTCCGCCATGAACACAGCGGACCTCGGGCTGCCGGTCGACGTTCCCTCGACGGCGCTCTTCACGGACCAGTACGAGCTGACGATGCTGCGGGCCGCTCTGGCGGCGGGCACGGCCGGGCGCCGCAGCGTGTTCGAGGTCTTCACCCGGCGGCTGCCCGACGGGCGGCGGTACGGCGTGGTGGCCGGCACCGGGCGGGTCCTCGACGCCGTCGAGAACTTCCGCTTCGACACCGGCGTCCTCGACTTCCTGCGGGAGCGGGAGATCGTCGACGATCCGACCCTGGCCTGGCTGGCGGACTACCGCTTCAGCGGCGACATCTGGGGCTACCCGGAGGGCGAGGTGTACTTCCCGGGCTCGCCGGTCATGCGGGTGGAGGGCAGCTTCGCCGAGTGCGTGCTCCTGGAGACCGTGATCCTGTCCATCCTCAACCACGACTCGGCGATCGCCGCCGCGGCCTCCCGGATGGCCTCCGCGGCCGGGGAGCGTCCGCTGATCGAGATGGGCGCCCGGCGCACCCACGAGCTGGCCGCCGTGGCCGCCGCCCGCGCCGCCTACGTCGGCGGCTTCGCCACCACCTCCGACCTGGCCGCGGGTTTCCGCTACGGCATCCCGACCGTCGGCACCTCGGCGCACGCCTTCACGCTGCTGCACGACCGCGAGCGGGACGCCTTCCGCGCCCAGGTCGACTCCCTCGGCTCGGGCACGACCCTGCTGGTGGACACCTACGACGTGGCCGAGGCGGTCCGTACGGCGGTGGAGGTGGCCGGTCCGGGGCTCGGCGCGGTGCGGATCGACTCCGGCGACCTGCTGCTGGTCGCGCACCGGGTGCGGCAGCAGCTGGACGAGCTGGGCGCACGGGACACGAAGATCGTCGTCACCTCCGACCTGGACGAGTACGCCATCGCCTCGCTGGCGGCGGCGCCCGTGGACGCCTACGGGGTCGGCACCCAGCTGGTGACCGGCTCCGGGCACCCGACCGCGTCCATGGTCTACAAGCTGGTCGCCCGCGCGGAGTCCGACGACCCGAAGGCGCCGCTGGTGCCGGTGGCGAAGAAGTCCAGCGGCGGCAAGACCTCCATGGGGGGACGCAAGTGGGCCGCGCGACGGCTGGACGCGGACGGGTACGCCGAGGCGGAGGTGGTCGGCACCGGGCCGGTGCCCGCCGCGCTGGCCGGCCGGCAGCTCCTGGTCGAGCTGGTCAAGGGCGGCGCGGTGGTCGCCCGCGAGCCGCTGGACGTGGCCCGGGACCGGCACGCGGCGGCCCGCGCCGCCCTGCCGCTCTCCGCCACCCAGCTCTCCCGAGGGGAACCCGTGATTCCGACGGAGTACGCCGCCGAGGGCTCGGGTAACTAAAGCGAGTGCGCAGCGACACCTCCGGCGGATCTCCGCCCACCTCAGTCATCGCCGTTCCGACAGCCGAAGGACACCGACCATGCGCCGCGCCTTGATCGTCGTAGACGTGCAGAACGACTTCTGTGAGGGGGGCAGCCTCGCCGTCGCCGGAGGTGCCGACGTGGCCGCCGCCGTCACCGAGCTGATCGGGCAGGCGCCGGCCGGGTACCGCCACGTGGTGGCCACCCGGGACCACCACATCGCGCCCGGCAACCACTTCGCCGACCAGCCCGACTACGAGCACACCTGGCCCCCGCACTGCGTCGCCGGGACGGAGGGCGTGGGCTTCCACCCGAACTTCGCCCCCGCCGTCGCCTCCGGCGCGGTCGACGCCGTCTTCAGCAAGGGGGCGTACGCGGCGGCCTACAGCGGCTTCGAGGGCGCCGACGAGAACGGCGTACGGCTCGGGGACTGGCTGCGCGACCGGGAGATCGACGAGGTCGACGTGGTCGGCATCGCCACCGACCACTGCGTCCGGGCCACCGCGCTGGACGCCGTACGGGAGGGCTTCCGTACGCAGGTGCTGCTCGACCTGACCGCCGGGGTGGCCGCCGTGACCACCGAGCGGGCGCTGGAGGAGCTGCGGGAGGCGGGCGTGGAGCTGTCCGGGAAGCCCGTCGTGCAGTGAGCCGTCACATCGGGGCGGTCGAGGGTCTGAGCAGCGCCCGGATGGGGTGCCACAGCTCCTGGACCAGCTCCGGGCCGAGGGCGGGTGCGTCCGCCGGGGCCGTGCGCCACACCAGGCCGTCCGGGTGGTGCAGTACGGCGGTGATCTCGTCGGGGGTCGGCGGGGCGGCGTTGCCCCGCAGGTAGACGGCGCGCAGCCCGAGGTTGCGCAGCCTGGTCAGGGCGCGCGCCCGGTTGCCGGCGTGGACGAGGACGCGGACGGCGGGGCTCGGCAGGTTCAGCGCCACCACCACGGTGCCGTTCGGCAGCTTGCAGAAACCTCCTGTGGCCATGCGGTCATACCCCCGTACCAGCCGGTGTCAATAAGAGAACCACACCACGCACCTAAACACGGATCGGCGGCGACCCGCCAGAGGGTCGCCGCCGATCATGCTCTGACCTGCTAGAACGCGGATTATTTCACCGCGGGGCCGACTTCCAGCTCGATCGTGGAGCCGTCGCGGGCCTCCTTGGTGATCTTGATCTTGGTGTTGGTGTCAGTGACCCGGACGCCGCCGGTCGGGTTCGACTCGTCGTAGTAGTCGCTGGTGTGATCGTTGAAGACCGGCACCCCCCGCGCGGACGGCACGCGGGTGACGACGTCCGCCTTGTGCAGGGTGAGGGCGTCGGTGCGGTAGGTGCTGAAGGGCGAGTCGTACGCCTGGAACCTGTTGCGCATCAGCGTGCCGTCGGACCACTTCAGGGCCGTCGGGTGCGCGTCGACGGGGAGGATGAGGCCGGTGCCCGGGTGGACGCTGGTGTTGTCGTCCGCCTGGGAGGTGTCCCACTTCCAGATCAACAGGCCGTTCTGGTACGGGAAGTGCTCCACCCAGTCCGGACGGGTCGTCGAGAAGCCGAAGTTGTACGGGCCCGTCTTCAACGTCGTGTCGTAGGAGACGTACTGGCGGTTCTCCGCGATGTAGTACTGCGCGTAGTCCTTGGTGAAGGACGCGCCGACGCGGGAGAAGCCGGTGGCCGTCCAGGCCGCGTCCGCGGACTCGGCGTCGTCGCTGAACAGCGCGGTGCCGTCGGCCGTGACGGTGATCTCGTCGGCGGTGAAGCCCTTCTGCGCCACGCCGCCGTCGGTCTGGTAGCGGAAGCGGACGTCGATCTTCTGGCCGGCGTAGGCGTCCAGCGGGTACGCCAGCTTCTGGTGGGCGTCGACCGAGCCGGTGAGGGCGGGCTTGTCGCTGCCGTCGCGCGGGATCGCCTGGCCGTCGGCGGTGCCGTCCAGGGGCGTCCAGGTGGCGCCGCCGTCGGTGGAGACCTCGGTGTAGAGGTAGTCGTAGCCGGACTCGATGTCCCACCAGCCGTCGAGGGTGAGTGCGGCGGAGGACTTGCCGGTGAGGTCGACGGTGCGGGCGAGGGTGTTGCGCAGGTCGTCGCCGCTGCCGCTCCACCACTGGCTCGCGCCCTGGGCGGGCTCGACGACCTCGGTGGTGACGGTCTTGTCGGGCAGGGTGACGATCAGCGCCTGGTCGTTCTCGGTGTTGTACTCCGCGACGCCCAGCTTGTGCCGGGACCTGGTCCCGGCCTCGGCGGTGGTGTAGTCGAGCCAGCCGAGCTGGAGCTTGTCCCAGGCGTTCATGTCGCCGGGCAGGTCACCGATGGCGTCCTCGCCCCGGCCGAGCCAGGAACCGGAGGACATCAGCGTCCAGAAACCGGTGGAGTTCTCGCCGCCCGCCGTGTCGTACTCGTCGGGCAGGCCGAGGTCGTGGCCGTACTCGTGGGCGAAGACGCCGAGGCCGCCGTTCTCCGGCTGGATGGTGTAGTCACCGACCCACAGACCGGTGTCGCCGATCTCGGTGCCGCCGAGCTTGTTGTCCGCCGGGCCGGTGGAGCCGGCGTCGGTGCCGAAGGCGTACCAGCGGTGCGCCCAGATCGCGTCCTCGCCCTGCGCGCCGCCGCCGGCCGACTCGTCCTCGCCGGCGTGCACCAGCTGGAAGTGGTCGATGTAGCCGTCGGGTTCGTTGAAGTCGCCGTCGCCGTCGTAGTCGTAGCGGTCCCAGAGGTCGTACTCGGAGAGGTCCGCCTTGATGTCGGCGAGCGAGCGGCCCGCGGCCTCCTGGTCGGCGACCCAGGCGGTGACGCCGTCCTGGACCGCGTTCCAGGCGCAGGTGTCGCAGTCGTTGGAGCCGTAACGGGCCTCGTTGTAGGGGACCTTGACCCAGTCGGTGACCTCGCCGTCGACCGAGTAGCGGCCCGAGGACTGCTTCTCGTAGTACTTCTTCAGCGACTCGGTGTCCTCGCCGGTGCCGAAGTAGAGGTCCTCGTAGTGCTGCTGGTCGTAATCCGCCAGCCAGTCGGTGCTGTTGTCGACGGAGCGGTCCGGCTCGGCGATCTGGTTGTGCAGCGGGCCGGGGGTGCCGCCGTAGCGGCTGTCGATCTGGTCGCCGAACTCGACCAGGATGGTGAAGATCTTGTCGGTCTTCTCCCGGCCCAGTTCCACGTACTTGGTGTCGCCCTTCTTGCCCCTGAGGGCGACGACCTTGGAACCGTCGCGGTCCTTGGCGGTGGCGTCGCCGGATATCAGCCGGTTCAGGGCCTCTTGGCGCTGCGCCTCCTGGGTCTTGCTGAGCGGGCCGTCGAGGTCGTGCTCCCGCTGCTTCGTGGGCTGCGGGTCGTGCCGGTCGACGGCGGCGGGCCGGGCGGACGGGGCCTCCTCGGCCGCCGCGGCGGTGGAGAACGTCGCGGTGGCGGTGGCTGCGGCGAGCGCTACGGCTGTCGCGGTCACCCGGAACGTCCAGGGTCTGCTGGTCACTTGAAATCCTCCCCCGCGTCCGCGTGCGGTGCACTCGTGTTCAACGCGTGTAGTCAAGTGACGACATTTGACTGGAGATTCAGAAGAAAAGACAGACCTTGACTTGGACAGATCAAGAGCGTTATGCGGATGCGCGATCCGTTAAACGGACACGTGGGGGAAATGGCGGGGAAACCTGACAGGCGCGTATGACTGTCCACTTGGTGGACGTCATGACACCGTGCGCCCCCCGTGCTGCGCACCGTAGGTCAGGTCACGCTTACCGTTCGTTCCCCTCGGGCATGCGACCGATTAGAGTCGTTTGGCGGAACGCTTGGGAGTCGGCGGAAAGCCAGGCCGACCGCCCGTCTCACCCCCGAGATCACCCCTTTTCGAGGACACGATGGCCATGCCCCGTCCGACTGTCGCACAGTTCGCCTACGGTTCCCTCACCGTGATCCTCTCGACGTTCGCCATGCTGCTGCTGTCGCAGACGACCTCCGCCGGGTGGATCGCCGTCGTCGCCGTCGTGGCGCTCACCCTGGGACTGCTGGTGGCGATGACCGTACCGACGCCCAAGCCGCGTACGGTCGCCGTCCACCGGCCGGCCGCCACGACCGGCGCCGCCGCCGACGCGGCGCCGGTGCCCGTGGCGTCCCGCGCCGCCGGCGAGGCGGTGGGCCAGCGCGCGGCCTGAGGCGCACGATCGCGTGACATGGCTGTGGGGCGG
>NZ_JAGGOO010000002.1 GCF_018614415.1 Streptomyces sp. ISL-12 | reverse complement strand
GACCCCCGGTCCGCGGGTCGGGACGACGCCATGTGCGTCGTCCCGGCGGTACGGCAGGGGCTTGTGGTGCGGGCAGGTCGTGCGTGCTGCTGTGCTTGTGTCCCGACTTCCGCGTAAGGGTCGCGTGCCGCCCGGCCGGAGGCGACTCTGGACGGTATGGCCATGCCGCCCGCACCACCGCCACAGCCGCCCGGACCACCGGGTGGCCCACCGCCACCGGGAGGCGGCTTCGGTCCTCCTGCCGATGGCTTCGGCCTCGGGCCGGGACACGGGGACGGAGGCGGACGCGACCCGAGACAGCGCCGGAACACGCTGGTTCTGCTGCTCGCCCTCATCGTGGCGGCCGGTGCCGTGGTCGCGATCGTGCTCATGGCTTCGGGAAGTGACGACTCGACCGACGAGGAGCCGCCCGCCGAAAGCAGCGCGACCGCCACCCCTTCGCGGTCCGACAACATCCCGACCGAACTGCCGAGCGGCCTGCCGACCGAACTGCCGAGCGGCCTGCCGACCGAACTGCCGAGCCGACTGCCCAGCGAGCTGCCGTCCTTGCCGTCCGGCTTCCCCGGCGAACTGCCCAGCGACCTGGAGTCCATGATCCCGTCCCTGGTCGCGCAGACGACACCCTGACCGGTGAGCGCTTCCGGGAAACGGAAGCTCGTCAGCGCCGGGGCCGCTGATCATGTGCCTGGATGTGAACAGTGGCGGGACCCACCCCCACCCCAACTCGTCAGGCAGGGGGGCTGAGGGGGCGGGCGAGGAAGACCGCGCGTCAGGGCTCGTTCCCGGCCGCGAGCGTCGCCGAGGCCAGCGCCGTCGCAGGGTCCCTGGCCGCTTCGCCCGCGGGTACCCAACGGCCGTCCTCCTCGCGGTACGGCCACCACCGGCCATCGGTGCCCAAGCGCAGCTGGAAGGGTTCCCCGGCCACCGTCCAGTGGTTGGACCGTGCCCGCAGCAACGGCCGTTCATCCTCGTCCCAGGCCGACTCCAGGGCGGCACGCGCGCGTGCCAGCGTTTCGCCTTCCACCGTCCACTCCTCATCCAGTACGGCAAGCGCGTCGACTCCGCCGAGCCGCCACGCGCGTACGGCCGCCGCGAAGCCCTTCGGGTCACGCCCCGATCCGTCAGCGAGGCGGGTGGCGATCACCGGTGTCGGTGTCGGGGCCGGACCGTCCGCCGCCAGGCGTACCGCGTCCCGCACGGCGGACAATTCGCGCTCCAAGGGCCGCTGCCCGTGCCCGGTGGCCAGGGCCTCGACGAGCAGGCGATGTGCCTCCGCCGTGGTCCTCGATGCGAGGAAGCCCAGCGCTTCCGGGTCGACACCCGGCCCGGTGGCGGTGTCCGTGTCGAGGGACGGAGGCACACCCGGCCCCTCGGGGACGCCGGGAGGACCGGGCAGCGGCGGCAGCGCGTCGGCCGTCGCGTACGCCTCAACGGCGTCCACCCCCTCAGGCCGGTAGGAGTCCTCGGTGGGCGCGCTTCCCTGCGCCTGGAGGGCGTCCAGTACGGTCCGCTCACCGCGTCCTCGCACCAGCAGCAGGACGAACGGATCCTGATCCAGCAACCGTGCCACCTGGTAGCACAGCGCCGCGCTGTGCCCGCAGTGGTCCCAGGCGCCGCAGTCGCACTCCGGCTCCAGATCGCCCGTGCCCGGCAGCAGGTCGACGCCGGCGGCCGCCGCGTCCTCCACCAGATGCGGAGGCATCTCGTGGTCCAGCAGGGCCGCGACATGACCGGCCCGCTCGACCGCCATGCCGACGAACCGGTCCCACTGCTCACCGGACCACTCCGGCAGGAGGACGTCCGCCCGATGCCCCGTGCCGTCCCGGTCCCGGACGACCGCCGTGATCCGCCCGGGCCGCACGGACACCGTGCCCACCGCCCCCGCGCGGGCGAGCCGGCGGCCGGTCCGTACCTGCTCCCCGTCGAGCGCCGACTCCTCCAGCGCCCGCACCCAGGCCCGGCCCCACCAACTGCGCGCGAAGCCCCGCCCGGGCGTGGGCGGCAGCGTGGCGAACGTCCGCTCCGCGTCATCGTCGTCGCACCCGGTCATCACACCCCACCCCGCAGTTCCACCAGATCGGCCAGCTCCGCGTCCGTCAGCTCCGTCAGAGCCCCCTCGCCGGAACCGAGCACGGCGTCGGCCAGCTCCCGTTTCCGGTTCAGCAAGGACGCGATGCGGTCCTCGACCGTCCCCTCGGCCACCAGCCGGTGCACCTGCACCGGTCGTGTCTGGCCGATGCGGTAAGCGCGGTCGGTGGCCTGCGCCTCGACGGCCGGGTTCCACCAACGGTCGTAATGCACGACGTGCTCCGCGCGGGTGAGGTTCAGGCCGGTGCCCGCCGCCTTCAGCGACAGCAGGAACACGGGCGCCTCGCCGTCCTGGAAACGCCGTACCGACTCCTCGCGCGCGGTGACGGATGTTCCGCCGTGCAAGAACAGCGAGGCCACGCCTCGCGCCGCCAAGTGCTGTTCGAGCAGGCGCCCCATCTGCACGTACTGAGTGAAGACCAGCATGCTCGCCCCCGCGGCGAGGATCGTGTCCAGCAACTCGTCGAGCAGCTCCAGTTTTCCCGAGCGCCCCGCGATGCGCGGGCTCTCCTCCTTGAGGAACTGCGCCGGATGGTTGCAGATCTGCTTGAGCCCGGTCAGCAGCTTCACGATCATTCCGCGTCGCTCCATGCCGTCGGCGTCGGCGATGTCGGCGAGTGTCTCTCGCACCACGGCTTCGTACAGGCCCGTCTGTTCCGCCGTCAGCGACACGGCGTGGTCCGTCTCGGTCTTCGGCGGCAGTTCGGGCGCGATACCGGGGTCCGACTTGCGGCGGCGCAGCAGGAAGGGCCCGACGAGCCGGGACAGCCGCTGGGCCGCGGCCGGGTCCTGGCCGCCCTCGACGGCCTGCGCGTAACGGGCGCGGAAGGTGCCGAGCGGGCCCAGCAGCCCCGGGGTCGTCCAGTCCAGGATCGCCCACAGCTCCGACAGGTTGTTCTCCACCGGCGTGCCGGTGAGCGCCACGCGCGCGCGTGCCCCGATGGTGCGCAGGTGCCGCGCGGTCGCCGAGTAAGGGTTCTTCACGTGCTGGGCCTCGTCCGCCACCACCATGCTCCACGGCACTCCGGTCAGCCGGTCCGCGTCCAGGCGCATCGTGCCGTACGTGGTGAGGACGAACTCGCCGCCGTCCAGATGCTCCAGTTCGCGTCGGGCGCCGTGGAAACGGCGTACCGGAGTGCCGGGCGCGAACCGCTCGATCTCCCGCTGCCAGTTGGCCATCAGCGACGTCGGGCAGACCACCAGGGACGGGCCGGCGGACGCCGCGTCGGTCTGCCGGTGCAGATGCAGGGCGATCAGCGTGATGGTCTTGCCGAGCCCCATGTCGTCGGCCAGACAGCAGCCCAGGCCCAGCGACGTCATCCGCACCAGCCAGTCGAGGCCCCGCCGCTGGTAGTCCCGCAACGTCGCGGCCAGGACGGCCGGCTGATCCACGGGCTCCTGCCTCTCCGGGTCGGCGAGCCGCTCCCGCAGCTCCTCCAGCCACCCCGTGGGCCGCACCGGGACCCGGTGCCCGTCGACCTCGGCGGAGCCCGTCAGGGCCGCGGCCAGCGCGTCGACGGGTGTGACCTTGCGGTCCTGCCGGTCGCGGGCCCGGCGCGCCTCCTCGGGGTCGATGAGCACCCACTGATCACGCAGCCGTACCAACGGCCGGCCGGCCTCGGCGAGCCGGTCCAGATCCTCGCGGGTGAGCTGCTCGCCGCCCAGGGTGAACGTCCAGCTGAAGGCGAGCAGCGCGTCGGCGGACAGGAACGACGGCCCGCCGGCGGTGACGAAGGCACCCGGCCCGTCCCCGCTGTCCGCAGGCCCGACCTCCGCGCGGCAGGACAGACCGTGACGTGTCTCCCGGGGCCAGTGCACGTCGACTCCGGCGCCGGCCAGCGCCCGGACGCCACTGCCGAGGAGCTCGACGACCTCGTCGTCGGCGAGCGCGACGGCATCCGGCACGGCGGCCGACAGCAGCGGAGTGAGCGCCGGCCAGGCACGGGCCGCCCGGCGCAGCGCGAGCAGGGCGTCCGTCCGCGCGCGTGGGCCGAAGGCGTCACCCGCGGCGCCGGCCCAGACATCGGCGGCGTCCGCGACCAGCGCGGGATCGCCCACGCTGTGCACCTGCGGCACGGCACGGAACCTCGGCGCCCCTTCCACCCCGGTGTCCACAGCCGATCCGGACGGCCCTGTGCCGACGGCCACCCCAGAGGGCTTCACGCCTGCGACTGGTACGGATTCCATGGGGAATCCGAAGTGCTCGCCTGTGGCCGGTCCGGACCGCTCCCCGCCTGTGGTCGGCCCGAAGGGCTCCGTGGCCGCCGGCAGTCCGGAGACCTCGATCCGCAACGACAACCGCACCCCCGCGTCGTGCACCGCGGCGACATCGTCCGCCCACGCGCGCAGCTCGGGCCGGAGCCGCTGCCGCCGGGTGGCGTAGGCGTCCCCGCCCGTCACGAGCGGGGCGGCGGGGGAGCGGGGCAGCGTGTCGGCGACAGCGTCCAGGAAGGCCCGCACCAGCGGCTCCGGATCGGGCAGCCGCACGGGGCCGGTTCCCTCCACCGGCACCGCGTGTGCCTCGGGCGGCATCGCGGCGGCCAGACGGCGGACGAGTTCCGTTCCCTCGCCGCGCAGCGGCCCCACGCGCCAGGTGTCGTGGCCGGCCGGGGACAGCGCGGGCAGCAGCAGGCCGCGCGCCACGAGGTACAGGGCGTGCACGGCCACCGCACCCCAGAACTCCGCCGCCCGATGCCTGTCCTGAAGGGCACGCGTGCGCGTGAGCACCGGTACGGCCTCGCGCAACGGCAGCAGAACGGCTGGTACGCCCACCTTCTCGACACGGTCGCCGTCGGGAACCGCGACCGTCAGGTTCATGGCGGTCCCCGCGGCGATGACCGGTGGCGGGTCGCCGTCCGACCGCCAGAAGGCGACACCACCGGTACGGGCAGGCTCACCCGGCAGGAAGACGGCGCAGCAGCGGGCCAGTCGAGGGATCTCTGGCGGAGGGGCCGGGGGAGTCGACTGATCGGCGATGACTCACTCCTCAATTTTGACTAGTGGTGGCGGGTCGCCGATACTACAGGAATACGCCGCCGATCGGGTGTGCTCGACTATGACGTGGGACACCATGCAAGGAGGCAGGGCAGGCAGAGGCCGGACGGGACGGGATCTGCAGGCTCCCCCGTATGGCGACGGCTCTCAGGGAGGACTCAGGGTCCTGTCTCAGGGACGGCTCAGGGACAGCTCAGGGTCGCGATCGGAACCGCGGCGGGCGCGGGACCGTTTTCAGAACAGAGAGCGGCACTGGCCGCGGAGGAGGCGACATCATGTCGAAGAACGCCAAGATCGCCGCAGGGGGTGTGGCGGTCGGGCTCATCCTGTGGATCTGGCTGCCCTGGTGGGCCGCCCTCCTGATAGTCCTGGGAGTCCCGGCCGCCGCGTACCTCACGCTGGACCCGTCCCAGCGGCGCCGACTGCGCCGTGTCAGCCGCAAGGAACTCGGCCGCTGACGCGCTGACACCGAGGGCCGCAGGAGCCGAGCCGTCGGCCGCCCCGGGGGCCGGATGCCCCGAGGAGCCGGGAGGACCGGACATCCTGACGAGGCGCGGCTCAGCCGGGACGTACGGCCATCTCGTCGAGGGCTTTCAGCAGGCCCGGCAGCTCCGGACCCCGGCCCACCGGAAGGACCTCGCCGGGCTCCTCGTCAAGCAGTACGAAGGCGATGTCGTCGGTCCGTGCCACGAGCGACCAGCCCGGACCGTCGACACGCAAGGTGCGGGCGTCGCCCGCCGCGAACGACGACCGGACCCGGCCGAGCGGCGGCGGTGTGTCGACGTACGCACGGGCTTCCGCGAGCACCCGCCGGACACTGCTGAACCCCTGCCTCGCCCCCGCGCCCGGCGAACTTTCCCGGGCAGACTCTCCGGAGCCGACCTCGCCCCCGGCCTCGTCTCCGCCCGCTGCTTCCGGTTCTCCCGCCTGACCCGCCTGACCCGCCTGACCCGCCTGGCCCGCTTGGCCCGCCAGGTCCTCCGGGCGCTCGGTCGTGCCGGTGCCGTCCTCCGCGGTCGCGAATCCGGAGTCGTCCACCTGCTCCCGCCACCGCACCCATTGCAGAGCGATCTCGTCGGCTCCCAAGCGTCGCTGGGCAGGCCCCCAGGCGCTCGTGTCGGGCGGTGACAGCGGGGGCCGGTCATCCGCCTCGGGAGTGGGGTCGTGCGGCGCGGGTACGCCCGGAGCCGCCACGGCGACCGCGAGGGGCCAGCCGGGCAGCGCCGTCACGACGGTGCGCTCGTCCGGCGACAGTTCGTGTTCCATGCCGCAGTCCCAGGAGGCTATGGCCACCGCGACCAAAGAGACATCGTCGATCACCACCGTCCACCGAGCCCCGGCACCGTCCTGCCCGAGCACCAGCCCGTAGCCGTCCGCCAGCGGGGGGAGACCGAGCGCCGCGCACGCCTCCGGACAGTCGTCGCCCAGCACACTCGGAAACTTCGCCGGAGTCAGCAGCACCGCCGTGAGCACGTAGAGCGCATCGTCCTCGGCGGCGACGGCGTCCTCGTCCGTCCCGGCCATCCCAGCCTCCCCATCGGTTCGACCAACGGCGCGCACCCTAGTGCGGCCGGAAGTCGCTTGTCACGACTCCCCGACGTACCCGAGCTGCAGTTTTCCGGCTGGGCGGGCCAAAACGACCACCGGATGCGGATGTTCCGTCAGGACACCGGCAGCCCGAGCAGCGCACGGGCCACGGTCCGTGGCGGCTCGTCGCGCTCACGCGCGAGCGCGACGACGGCCCGGCACGCCAGCTCGTTCACCCCGAACGACAACGCCTCCGGCGACACCCAGCCCGCCGCCTCGTCCATCCGCTCCTGGTCGTCCTCCACGTGCGCCGACACATAAGCGGCGGCAGCCTCGAAGAGGTTGTGCCCGCGGCTGTCGCGTCCGGTCTCCTCGGCCGTGCTCAGCGCGCTGAGCAATCTGTCCCAGGTCTTGCCGAACAAGTTGACCACCGTCCCCCTGTGCCGCCGCCATGACCGACCGTGCGTATCTCCCGGTACTCAACGTAGAGACGCCGCTTCCCCTGCAGAAGGGGGCGGACACGGGCACTCTGGACGCCGCCCGTTCGCGGTTCCGGGGGGAAGCGGCGGGAGCCGGGCCGTGGTCAGCTCTGGCGGACGGCCAGGGCGAGGAAGCGGGCGTCCTCGTCGACGTACGACGTCATACGCCAGCCGGAAGCGGCCAGCAGGGGCCGGAGGCTGGGCTCCGCGCGCAGGTCGTCCGGGGTGAGCCGACGGCCCTGCCGGGCGGCCAGCGCCGCCCGCCCGACCGGGTGGAACAGGGCGAGTACGCCGTCCGGTCGCACCACGCGTGCCAACTCGCGGAGGTTCTCGCCCGGATCGGGCAGATGGGCGATGAGCCCCGCGGCGAACACGGCGTCGAGCGACCGTGATCTCAGCGGCAGTCTGGCGACGTCGGTCAACAGCAGCCACCCCTCCCGGTCCCGGCCGGCCCGCCGGGCGGCGTGCAGCATGGCCGGGGTGAGATCGGCCCCGATCACCACCCCCGACGCGCCCACGGCCGCGCGCAGCGGTGCCAGGGCGCGACCGGTGCCGCACCCCGCGTCGAGCACACGGTTTCCGCGGCGCAGGTCCAGCTCGGCGACCGCCGCGGCATAGGCGGGACCGTCGTCGGGGAAGCGGCTGTCCCAGTCGGCGGCGCGGGCGGTGAAGAATTCCTGGACGTGTGTGTGGTCGTCGCTCATGCTCCGCATGATTCCGTACGGCCGGGGACGGCGCCGCAGCGCACACATGCGGGCACGGTGTGGTCGTTCCGTTGACCCTCCGGGACACATCCCGGCACCTTCCGGAACAGAGCCCGCGCGCACCCCCGCACCGGGCTAGCGTTCCGAGGCCGTGGGACACCCCCGAACCGCCCAGAAACCCCCGGGCGAGTGGCACCGGTGCCCCTCCGCGCCGGGGCGTCACCGGCACTCCCGAGAGAAGTGATCGATGGCCTCCGAGGACTGGGACGCCGCCGACGGCGGCGAGACGGCCGCTCTGGCGCTGAAGATACTGATCGCCGGAGGGTTCGGCGTGGGCAAGACGGTCCTGGTCGGCGCCGTCAGCGAGATCGGACCGCTGCGCGCGGAGGAACCGCTCAGCGAGGCGGGCCGCCCGATGGACGACACCGAGAGCGTCGCCCGGAAGGCCGCCACGACCGTCGCCATGGACTTCGGACGCATCACCCTCCGGTCCGATCTCGCCCTCTACCTGTTCGGCACACCGGGCCAGGACCGCTACTGGTTCCTGTGGGACGACCTGGCAGAGGGAGCCCTCGGCGCCGTGGTCCTCGCGGACACCCGGCGACTGGCGGACTGCTTCCCGGCGGTCGACTTCTTCGAGCACCGCCGCATCCCGTTCGTGGTGGCCGTCGACTGCTTCCGGGGCGCCCACCGGCACGGCACCCAGGACATCACGCACGCTCTCGACCTCGACCGGGGCACGCCCGTCGTGCTGTGCGACGCGCGCGAGCGTGCCTCGGGGAAAGAGGTGCTGATCCAACTCGTCGCGTACGCCGGGCGGATGCACACCGCTCGGCTGCTCGACTCGGTGAGCTGACCCCGGCCACCACCCGGCCCCGGCCCGGACCCGGAGTCAGTCCGCCACGGCCCTCTGTGCCGAGACCTTGTCCACGGTGACCCGCACGAGCAGTTCACCGGGCACACCGTTACGGGCACCGAACTCCTCGGCACGCTCCTCGCCCATGTAGCGGGCACCGATGCGGGCCGCCCAGTCCCGCAGTTCGTCCGGTTCCTCCGAGATCCGGGCGCGGCCCTGAAGCACGACGTAGTCGAACGGGGGCCGGTCGTCGTCCACGCACAGGGCGACCCGGCCGTCCCGGAGCAGATTGCGTCCCTTGACGGTTTCCTTGCCGGTGTTGAACACGATCTCGTCCCCGTCGAGCAGGAACCAGACCGGCGCCACATGCGGACTGCCGTCCGCGCGGACGGTGCAGAGTTTCATGGTGCGGGTGCCCTCCGAGACGAACGCCCGCCACTCCTCGTCGGTCATCTTCTGTGCCATGGCCCCATCCTGCTTGCCCGGAGCCCCACCGTGGGGAAGGCTGGCGGAGCAGACCCCCACGACCAGGGGGAGACGACACACGGGGAGCACAGGGGGCGACGGGATCATGGCGCAGAACCAGAAACTCGGCTGGATGCTGGACGATCTGACCGAGCGCGTCGAACATGTGCGGCACGCGATGCTGCTGTCCAACGACGGCCTGGTGACAGGTGCCAGTACCGGCCTGCGGCGCGAGGACGCGGAGCACCTCGCCGCCGTCTCCTCCGGACTGCACAGCCTCGCGAAGGGATCGGGCCGTCACTTCGGCGCCGGGCGGGTGCGGCAGACGATGGTCGAGTTCGACGACGCGGTCCTGTTCGTCACCGCGGCCGGCTCCGGCAGCTGCCTGTGCGTACTGAGCGGCGCGGAGGCCGACATCGGCCAGATCGCCTACGAGATGACCTTACTGGTGAACCGGGTCGGCGAGCACCTCCACGTCGACGCCCGGCATCCCGACCGTACCTCTGCCATGGAGCCCTGACCTGCCGGTTTCGCGTCCCTGTGGAGCCGTTCGCGGAGTTATCCACAGCCTCCGACGGGCAGTCGGGCGAACGGCTACGGTTTTTCTCGGACGGGCGCACAGGGCGCGGTCCGCGCACACTCCACGGGGGAGACCAGCATGTCCGGCAACATCCTCACGCCTCAGGCGACGCCTGCCGCCGACCACCCCGCCACGCGGGGCAACAGGCTCGCACCCAGGCGGGCGGCGCGTGAACTCGGGTTGAAGCGCAGCGAGTTCGACATCGCGATGGGCCTGGGCCGGATCCGTGTCGTACCCGATGAAGGAGGAGGGGGACCGTGCGTCACCCGGGCCGAGATCGAACGGGTCCGTGAGCAGGAGGGCTTCCCCGAATCCCTGCGGGAGCGAGTGCGGACCGTGGGAACGACGGAGGGCGCCGCCCTCATGAAGGTGCCCACGTCCCGGTTCGCCCGCCTCGCGCGGCTGGGACTGCTGGTGCCCGTGAAGGTCTACGTCAACCGCTACGGTGCCGTCGTCTGGCTGTACCTTGCCGACGAACTACGGCAGTTCGCGTCCGACGAGAGCAACGCCGCTCTGCTGACCGGCCGTGCTCCCGAGCGGCTGCGGTTGCAGTTGAAGGACGGGCAGGACCGGCGCCCGCGCAACTGGCGCCGCCGGCATCTGGGTTTCCTGCTCCGCCGGACCGACGATCCGTGGGCCCGGGCCGCGGCCGTGGCGTCCCTGCTCGACCCGGTCGAGATCGAGGCCGTCGTAGGGGACCCGCACGAGCGCTCGCACCTCCAGCGGCTCCGCCCGGCTCCGGTGATCCACGGCGCGCCCGGCTCGCCCAGCGCCAGGCTCGCCGAGGAGATCATGACGGCGACCGACCCGGACGAGATCCACTGGCTCCGCGCGGAACTGGCCCACCTGGTCGGCACCGCACGAGAACACCACACGTCAGCACCCCGGCCGACAGCCCGCCCGGCGGCTCACCGGGTCCCGCGGGCGGCCGGACACCACTGCCGGCCCTCTGCCACCACCGCGCCGTCCTCGGCGGCACAGTCCTTCGACGCGGCGGGTATCGCTCCTCGGCACACCCCCACGCCGAGCACCACCGCCCTGGGCACCACCCGCCCGTCGGGGGTGCGGCAGCACCCGTCACCCGCGCCAGAACGCCGCCGCGGCTTGCTGGGCCGCCTGCGACGCAGAAACCCCAGGCCCACCCGACCGACCCGCTGAGTTCCGCCGCCGGACCGGACTACAGCGCCCGGAACAGGCCTTCCTGGACGACGGACACCAGCAGACGACCTTCGGTGTCGTAGATCCGGCCGCGGGCCAGCCCGCGTCCCCCTGTGGCGATCGGGGACTCCTGGTCGTACAGGAACCACTCGTCCGCGCGGAAGGGACGGTGGAACCACATGGCGTGGTCCAGGGAGGCCATGTCGAAGCCCCGCGGCCCCCACAAGGGCTCCACCGGGATGCGCACGGCGTCCAGCAAGGTCATGTCGCTGGCATAGGTCAACGCGCAGGTGTGCACCAGCGGATCGTCACCGAGCGGTCCGACCGCCCGCATCCACACGGCACTGCGCGGCTCGGCGTCCTGGATGTCCTCGGTCTTCCAGCGGAGCCGGTCGACGTAGCGGATGTCGAAGGGCTGCCGCCGCGCCATCCGCTCCAACTGCTCCGGCAGCGCGCCCAGATGCTCCCGGACCTCGTCGGCGACCGTCGGCAGCGACTCCGGGTCCGGCACCGCCCGGGCCGGCGGCAGCTGATGTTCAAAACTTCCCTGCTCAGGCTTGTGAAAGGAGGCGGTGAGATTGAAGATCGTCCGTCCCTGCTGCACGGCTGTGACCCGGCGGGTCGTGAACGACCGCCCGTCCCGGACCCGTTCGACCTGGTACACGATCGGCACGCCCGGCCGGCCCGGCCGCAGGAAGTACGCGTGCAGCGAGTGCACCGGGCGGTCGCCCTCGGTGGTGCGGCCCGCGGCGACCAGGGCCTGGCCGGCCACCTGGCCGCCGAAAACCCGCTGCAGGGATTCCTGCGGGCTGCGACCGCGGAAGATGTTGACCTCGATCTGTTCCAGGTCGAGCAGGTCGACCAGGCTGTCGGCCGGGTTGGGCGTGGGTGTCATGGGTGATGCTCTCCTGTGTTCACAACTGGCCGACATCGGTGACGCGGACGACCGCCCGGCCCTCCGCGTCGGAGGCCACGAGGTCGACCTCCGCGCTGATCCCCCAGTCGTGGTCGCCGTTCGGATCGTCGAAGATCTGCCGGACACGCCACAGCCGGTCCTGCGGCTCCTCCTGGATCACCAGCAGCTTCGGGCCGCGGGCGTCGGGACCGGTGCCGAGGTCGTCGTACTCGTCCCAGTACTTGTCCATGGCCTCGCCCCAGGCGTCGGCGTCCCATCCGGCGTCGCCGTCCATCTCGCCCAGCTCGTCGACCTGGTCGAGGGCGGCCAGCTCCACCCGTCGGAACAGGGCGTTGCGGACGAGGACGCGGAAGGCGCGCGCGTTGGTGGTGACGGGCCGGATCTGGTCGGCCTTCTCCTGCGCCTCCTCGGCGGTCATCTCCGCGGGGTTGGCGAGCTGCTCCCACTCGTCGAGCAGGCTGGAGTCGACCTGGCGCACCATCTCGCCGAGCCACTCGATCAGATCCTGGAGGTCGTCGGACTTCAGGTCGTCGGGGACGGTGTGGTCCAGGGCCTTGTAGGCGCCGGCGAGGTAGCGCAGCACGATGCCCTCGGTCCGCGCCAGCTCGTAGTGGGAGGTCAGCTCGGTGAAGGACATCGCCCGCTCGTACATGTCCCGGATCACCGACTTCGGCGACAGCGGGTGGTCCCCGACCCAGGGGTGGCTCCTGCGGTAGGTGTTGTACGCGTGGAAGAGCAGCTCCTCCAGCGGCTTCGGGTACGTGATCTCCTGAAGGCGCTCCATGCGCTCCTCGTACTCGACGCCGTCCGCCTTCATCGCGGCCACGGCCTCGCCGCGCGCCTTGTTCTGCTGGGCGGCGAGGATCTGCCGCGGGTCGTCCAGCGTGGACTCCACCACCGACACCATGTCCAGCGCGTACGACGGCGACTCGGGATCGAGCAGTTCGAACGCGGCCAGGGCGAACGTGGACAGCGGCTGGTTGAGGGCGAAGTCCTGCTGGAGGTCGACCGTGAGGCGGACGATGCGGCCCTCGGCGTCCGGAGTGTCCAGCTTCTCGACGATGCCGCCGTCCAGCAGCGAGCGGTAGATGGCGATGGCCCGCCGGATGTGCCGCAACTGCTGCTTGCGCGGTTCGTGGTTGTCCTCCAGCAGACGGCGCATCGCCTCGAAGGCGTTGCCGGGCCGGGCGATCACCGACAGCAGCATCGTGTGCGTCACCCGGAAACGGGACGTCAGCGGCTCCGGCTCGGAGGCGATGAGCTTGTCGAAGGTCTGCTCGCTCCAGCCGACGAAGCCCTCGGGAGCCTTCTTGCGGACCACCTTGCGGCGCTTCTTCGGGTCGTCGCCCGCCTTGGCCAGGGCCTTCTCGTTCTCGACGACGTGCTCGGGTGCCTGCGCGACCACGAACCCCGCCGTGTCGAAGCCCGCGCGTCCGGCCCGTCCCGCGATCTGGTGGAACTCCCGGGCGCGCAGCGTCCGCACCCGGCTGCCGTCGTACTTGGTCAGAGCGGTGAACAGGACGGTCCGGATCGGCACGTTGACGCCGACGCCGAGCGTGTCCGTCCCACAGATGACCTTCAGCAGCCCCGCCTGGGCGAGTTTCTCCACCAGGCGCCGGTACTTCGGCAGCATGCCGGCGTGGTGCACGCCGATGCCGTGCCGCACGTAGCGGGAGAGGTTGCGGCCGAACTTGGTGGTGAAGCGGAAGTTGCCGATCAGCTCGGCGATCTTGTCCTTCTCCTCGCGGGTGCACATGTTGATGCTCATCAGCGCCTGCGCCCGCTCCACGGCCTGTGCCTGCGTGAAGTGCACGATGTAGACGGGGGCCTGCTTGGCCGTCAGCAGGTCGGTGAGGGTCTCGGTGAGCGGGGTGTAACGGAATTCGTAGGACAGGGGCACCGGGCGGGTCGCCGACCGGACGACCGACGTCGGGCGGCCGGTGCGCCGGGTGAGGTCCTTCTCGAAGAAGGAGACGTCGCCGAGCGTGGCGGACATCAGGACGAACTGGGCCTGCGGCAGTTCCAGCAGCGGGATCTGCCAGGCCCAGCCGCGGTCCCCTTCCGCGTAGAAGTGGAACTCGTCCATGACGACCTGGCCGATGTCCGCGTGCTTGCCGTCGCGCAGCGCGATCGACGCCAGCACCTCGGCGGTGCAGCAGATCACAGGGGCGTCGGCGTTCACGGAGGCGTCGCCGGTGAGCATGCCGACGTTCTCGGTGCCGAAGAGCTTGCACAGCTCGAAGAACTTCTCCGAGACCAGCGCCTTGATCGGCGCGGTGTAGAAAGTGACCTCGTCCCGGGCGAGGGCGGCGAAGTGCGCGCCCGCCGCGATCATGCTCTTGCCGGATCCGGTGGGAGTCGAGACGATCACGTTCGCCCCGGAGACCGCCTCGATCAGCGCCTCCTCCTGGTGGGGGTAGAGCGTGAGACCGCGCTCCTGGGCCCACGACTCGAAGGCTTCGTAAAGGGCGTCGGGGTCGGCGGTCGGCGGCAGGCGATCGATGAGGGTCACGCCACCATCTTGCCTGGCCCCGACCCCGATGCGGGAATCGGATGCGGGACCGAAGATCATGAAGGTTACCCTGGGTCGCCGACGCCATGTCGGCGGTCCTGGTCAACTGGACAGCGGCACACGAGGAATGGGGCGGGCAACGGCGATGATGGGACCAGCACACTCACTGTCGGGCGCCGCGGCCTGGCTCGGTGTAGGGGCGGCGACCGCCGCGGCCGGGCACCCGATGCCCTGGCCGGTCCTGCTGACCGGAGCCCTGATCTGCGCCGGCGCCGCGCTCGCTCCGGACCTCGACCACAAAGCCGCGACCATCTCGCGGGCCTTCGGACCGGTGTCCCGGGGTCTGTGCGAGATCGTCGACAAACTCTCGTACGCCGTCTACAAGGCCACCAAGAAGCAGGGCGACCCGCGCCGCTCCGGCGGTCACCGCACGCTCACCCACACCTGGCTGTGGGCGGTCCTGATCGGGGCGGGCTCATCGGTCGTGGCGATCACCGGGGACCGCTGGGGTGTGCTCGCGATCCTCTTCATCCACATGGTGCTGGCCATCGAGGGCCTGCTGTGGCGGGCGGCCCGCGGCTCCAGCAGCGACGTCCTGGTCTGGCTGCTGGCCGCGACCAGCGCCTGGATCATCGCGGGCGTCCTGGACGAACCGGGCAACGGGTCGGACTGGCTGTTCACAGCGCCGGGACAGGAGTACCTGTGGCTGGGGCTGCCCATCGTGCTGGGCGCGCTGGTGCACGACATCGGGGACGCGCTGACCGTGTCCGGCTGCCCGATACTGTGGCCCATACCGGTGGGCCGCAAGCGCTGGTACCCGATCGGCCCGCCCAAGGCACTGCGGTTCCGCGCGGGCAGCTGGGTCGAGCTCAAGGTGCTGATGCCGGCGTTCATGCTGCTCGGCGGGGTGGGCTGCGCGGCCGCGCTCAACGTCATCTGACCCGCGGTCTCGCCTCCGGCACCCCGGAGCAGGACGCCGGACGGGACCGAGCGCAGCCGACACGTCCCCGCCGGCCCGACAACCCCGAGCAGGACGTCAGGCGAGGTCGAGGGCGGCCGAGAGCCGCCACCGCACGCTCTGACGGACGGCGGGGGCGCGTCGGTGTCGTCCGGCGTCGAGCGACGTGGCGTCCCTGCCCGCCGGACCGTATGGCACACGTCAGCCGCGCCCGAGGCCGTCGGGCCCTCGACGTCGTCCCGTCTGTGACTGCCTGCCTCGACGCGTCGGACGGCGGAGCACGCGGCGGTTGCTCAGGCGGGCCGGTCCTCGGTGCCCGTCCCGCCGCCGTAGCGCCGCTCGAACCGGGCGATGCGTCCCTCCGTGTCGACCGTCCGTGCCTGCCCCGTGTAGAACGGATGGCTCTCCGAGGAGATCTCCACGTCGACGACCGGGTAGCTCCGGCCGTCGTCCCACTCGATCGTCCGGTCGCTGGTCGCGGTGGACCGGGTGAGGAAGGCGTAACCGGCGGCGCGGTCCCGGAAGACGACGGGATGGTAGTCGGGGTGCTTGTCCTGCTGCATGAGCGCTCCTTGTGCGGCGGGGGCGGCGCGCGGCGCGGCGACGCCGGGGGAACAGCGGGTTCAGCGGGGAAGGGCGTCCTCGTCGACGACGTGCATC
The DNA here is from genome assembly GCF_018614415.1 of Streptomyces sp. ISL-12. Lineage (GTDB taxonomy): Bacteria > Actinomycetota > Actinomycetes > Streptomycetales > Streptomycetaceae > Streptomyces. Next base: position 72,308 of record NZ_JAGGOO010000002.1, on the reverse strand, counting down.
GCGGCTTCCTCGGCGGACGCCGCCGCGCCGTCGATGCCCACGTCCCTGGCGACCAGGGCGGCCTCCTCGTCCTCGCGCGCCCCCTCGTCGGGAGCCACGAGCCGGCCGGAACGGGTGGCGCCGACCTCGTCGTCCAGCAGTTCGCCGTCGGTGTCCTCGGAGTCGCCGAGACCGTCCCCGTCGGGTACCGCGGCGTCCGGGATCTCCTCGGAAAGCCGCTGGTCCAGGCTCTCGCCGTGATGGCGTTCGGCCGCGGTCACGCCGTCGTGTTCCACGGCCCAAGGCCGCTCCGGAGGGGACCAGCCCGCGTCGAGGGGGTCATCGACACCGCCGTACTCCAGGGTGTCCTCCGCGTCGAGCAGCCCGGTGTCCTCCCTCTGTTCGGAACCGTCGGGCTGGTAGACATCGTCTCCCCATCCGTCGGCGCTGTTCACGGATACCTCCAGAGGGTGGGGCCCGGCCCGCTCACACCGCGGGGCTCGGCGGATTGCCGCCGCACGGGGACAGGGCGTCGCCGGTCGACGCGTCGCGGGGTCTTCGGGCGTTCCCCGCGCCGGTGCCTTCTCCCAGATTTCCACCCCCTCTCGGGACCACGCAACGGCACGGACCCGGGCCGGGGACCCGCCGCTCTCCGCCGGCCCCCGGCCGCGCCCCGTGAGACGCCTGTCACCCACCCCGCCGGTGAGGGCCCGTCCGGGTCAGCCGTGCCACGAGCGCCACAGCGCCGCGTACGCTCCGTCCGCCGCGACCAGGTCCTCATGACTGCCCAGCTCGCTGATCCGGCCGTTCTCGACCACGGCGATGACATCCGCGTCGTGGGCGGTGTGCAGCCGGTGGGCGATCGCGACGACGGTGCGGCCGTCCAGCACCCGGGCCAGGGACCGCTCCAGATGCCGGGCCGCCCGGGGGTCGAGCAGCGACGTCGCCTCGTCCAGGACCAGGGTGTGCGGGTCGGCCAGCACCAAGCGGGCCAGCGCGATCTGCTGTGCCTGCGCCGGGGTGAGCGCGAAGCCGCCGGAACCGACCTCGGTGTCCAGCCCCTCGTCGAGCGCGCGGGCCCAGACGTCCGCGTCGACCGCGCCCAGCGCGGCCCACAGCTCGGCGTCGGTGGCACCACCACGGGCCAGCCGGAGGTTGTCACGCAGGGAGCCCACGAAGACGTGGTGCTCCTGGTTGACGAGGGCGACGTGCGAGCGGACCCGTTCGGCGGACATCCGGGACAGTTCCGCGCCGCCCAGGGTGATCCGGCCCTCGCGGGGAGCGTAGATACCGGCGAGCAGCCTGCCGAGGGTGGACTTGCCCGCGCCGGAGGGACCCACCAGCGCCAGCCGGGTGCCGGGGGCGACCTCCAGGGAGACCTTGCGCAGCACGTCCACCCCCTCCAGGTAGCCGAAGTGCACCCGGTCGGCGTGCACATCGCGTCCCTCCGGGGCCGACGCGGTGTCGTCACTCTCGGGCTCGATCTCCCGCACACCGACCAGCCGGGCCAGCGAGACCTGGGCCACCTGGAGCTCGTCGTACCAGCGCAGGATCAGTCCGACCGGATCGACGAGCATCTGCGCGATCAGGGCCGCCGTCGTCAGCTGGCCGACCCCGATCCAGCCCTGGAGCACGAACACGCCGCCGATCATGAGTACCGAGGCGAGGACCGTCACATGGGTGACGTTGATGACCGGGAAGAGCACGGACCGCAGCCAGAGCGTGTACCGCTCCCAGGCCGTCCACTCCCTGATCCGGCGGTCCGAAAGCCCGACGCGCCGGGCGCCCAGACGGTGGGCCTCCACGGTGCGCCCGGCGTCCACGGTCTCGGCGAGCGCGGCGGCCACAGCGGCGTACCCGGCGGCCTCCGAACGGTACGCGGAGGGCGCCCGCCGGAAGTACCAGCGGCAGCCGACCACCAGCAGCGGCACCGCCAGCAGCACGGCCGGGGCAAGCGGCGGTGCCGTGACCACCAGACCGCCCAGCAGCAGCACCACCCACACCGCACCGATCGCCAGCTGGGGCACGGCCTCGCGCATGGCGTTGCCGAGCCGGTCGATGTCGGTCGTGATCCGGGACAGCAGGTCACCCGTGCCGGCCCGTTCGAGCACCCCCGGCGGCAGCCCGACCGAGCGCACGAGGAAGTCCTCGCGCAGGTCGGCCAGCATGCGCTCGCCGAGCACCGCGCCGCGCAGCCGCACCTCACGCACGAAGGCGGCCTGGAGGACCAGGGCGACCACGAACAGCGTGGCGGTGATGCCCAGGTGCAGCTCGCGAGCGCCGTCGGACACCCGCTCCACGAGCCCGCCGAGCAGGTAGGGACCGGCCATGGAGGAGATCACGGCGACGGTGTTGACGGTGACGAGCAGCACGAACGCGCGGCGGTGCCGGCGCAGCAGCTCCGTCACATAGCCGCGCACGGTCGCGGCGTTGCCGACGGGCAGGGTGCTCGCCGTGGTCGGGGCCGCGGGGTCGTACGACGGTGGCGCCACGCCGATCATGCCGTCTCCTCGATTTCTTCCAGGCGGTGCAGTACGTCGTCGTCCAGGCGGCCGTTCCCGAGGGCGTCGCCGCTCGGAGCAAGCCCTGGGCCGTCGCCGGCGAGGCCACCCAGGACGGCGTGCTCCTCCCGCTGGACGCCGGTCTCTTCATCGGTCTCGCGGGTCACCACGGCCCGGTACCGCGGGTCGCCGCGTACGAGATCGCGGTGGGTGCCGACGGCCGCGGCCTCGCCCTCGTGCAGGAACACCACGCGCTCGGCGCGGTCCAGCAGCAGCGGTGAGGAGGTGAACACGACGGTGGTGCGGCCCTGCCGCAGGCCCCGTACGCCGTCCGCGATGCGCGCCTCGGTGTGCGAGTCCACGGCGGAGGTGGGTTCGTCCAGGACGAGGACCTCGGGGTCGGTCACCAGCGACCGGGCCAGGGCGAGCCGCTGGCGCTGGCCGCCGGAGAGCGAACGGCCCCGTTCGGTGATGCGGGCGTCCATCGGGTCCTCCGCGTCGACCGAACCCTGCACGAGAGCCGCCAGCACGTCCTCGCACTGGGCGGCGGCCAGCGCCTGGGCGGCGCCGACGGCACCGGAGGCGGGCACGTCGAGCAGGTCGCGCAGCGTCCCGGACAGCAGTACCGGGTCCTTGTCCTGGACCAGCACGGCCGTGCGCGCGGAGTCCAGGGGGAGTTCGTCCAGCGGCACCCCGCCCAGTGAGACCGGCGTGCCCAGCTCCGAGGGGTGGCCGCCGAGCCGTTCGGCCAACCGGCCGGCGGCGTCGGGGTCACCGCACACCACGGCGGTCAGCAGGCCCGCCGGGGCCAGCAGACCGGTCTCCGGGTCGTACAGATCGCCGGACGGGAGACCACCGCTCGTACCGGATTCGCGCGTACCGGATTCGCGCGTACCGGATTCGCTCGTCCTGGGGCCGCCCGTGCCGGATCCACCCGCGTCCGTGGCCCGTTCCAGCGCCAGCACCCGGGCGGCCCGCCGGGCCGAGGGCCGGGAGAAGGAGTACGCCATGGCGATCTCTTCGAAGTGCCGGAGAGGGTAGGTGAGGATCATGACCGAGCTGTAGACGGTGACCAGCTCGCCCACGCCTATCCGGCCGTCCCGGGCCAGGTGCACGCCGTGCCAGACCACCGCGATCAGCAGCAGGCCCGGCAACAGCACCTGGATCGCGGAGATCAGGGACCACATGCGGGCGCTGCGCACGGCAGCGTGGCGCACGTCCTGGGAGGCGCGGCGGTAGCGGTCGAGGAAGAGCTGTTCACCACCGATGCCGCGCAGCACGCGCAGTCCGGCGACGGTGTCCGAGGCCAGTTCGGTGGCCCGGCCCGCCTTCTCCCGCTGGACGTCGGCGCGCCGTGTGGCACGGGGCAGCAGCGGCAGCACGGCCAGCGCCAGGACGGGCAGGCCGATGATGACGACGATGCCGAGGGACGGCTGGTAGAGGAGCAGGCCGACGCAGACCAGCACGATGGTCAGTGCCGCCGCGGTGAACCGGGACACCGCCTCGACGAACCAGCCGATCTTCTCGACATCGCCGGTGGAGACGGCCACGACCTCGCCGGCCGCGACCCGCCGGGTCAGCGCCGAGCCCAGCAGGGCGGCCTTGCGGGCCAGCAGTTGCTGTACGCGGGCGGCCGCGGTGATCCAGTTGGTGATGGCGGCGCGGTGCAGGAAGGTGTCGCCGAGCGCGTTGCCGGCGCAGCACACGGCCAGCAGAGCGCCGGCCAGGGCGAGCCGGCCGCCGGACCGGTCGACGACGGCCTGGACGGCGAGGCCGACGCAGAAGGGAAGTGCGGAGACGGAGGCGAAGTGCAGCAGCCCCCAGGCCAGCGATTTGAGCTGTCCGCCCAGCTGGTTCCGGAAGAGCCACCACAGGAATCGGGGGCCCGAGCGCGCGTCGGGCACGCCCGGGTCGGAGAACGGAAGGTCTTGGATCTGCATGAGGTCCCAGTGGCTCGTGTCAGGCGGGGCCGCTCGGTGCGGCGCCGGAGGGCAGCAAACCGTGACAGGTTCGCGTCGCCGCGTAGTGGAAATCAAGCGGTTTTCCGCACCGGCGCAGGGATCCGGCTGCGACCGTTTCGAGTTACTCCGGGAAACCCCGGCGGAGTACGGGCCAGGCGGCTCGGAGCCCGCGAAGTCCCTGCTCACGGCGGTGCCGGGGCGGCTGGGCCGGGCGGTGGAACGCGGCGGTCCGCCGCGGACGACGGCGTCAGCCGGCGTCGGTGCCGGGGCGCACCACGGCGGTTCCGTCGATCAGCGTGTCCAGCAGCCCGCCGAGCACGGCGCGTTGCTCGGCGGTCAACGGGGCCAGGATCTCCTCCGCCGCCGAGCGGCGCGCGCGGCGCAGTTCGCTCAGCGCCGTGCGCCCGTCGTCCGTCAGCTCGATGCGGATCACTCGCCGATTGGCCTGATCCGGCGCCCGGCGCACCATCCCGGCGGACTCCAGTCCGTCGACGAGTGTCGTCACCGCTCGGGGCACGACCTCCAGGCGCTCGGCCAGGTCGGTCATCCGGGGCGGCGAGCCGTAGTGCGCGAGGGTGCGCAGCAGGCGGGACTGGGCGGGGGTGATGCCGAGGTCGCCTCGCTCCAGATGCCGCTTCTGGATGCGGTGCACCCGGCGGGTGAGCCGCAGCAACTGCTCGGCAAGGACGCCGTCGGGGTCGGGGGCGGTCATGCGGGAACAATATCAGGGTGCTGTTCATTGTGAGTGTAGGTAACAATGAGCTACGATCCGTGAGGCCCGCCCGGGCACCGACCGCCCACCGAGTGCCGACCGGCCGCGCACCGGCCCGTACGGCGGCTGCGTACCGGGCGCGGTGCATCACCGAGGGAGGCCTGCGCGGACCGGGGCTGGTGATGGCCGCCGCCGGTCATCGGCAGCCCTGTGCCGCCGTAGGCCCGAACAACCGCTGAAGACCGTCCGGCACCGTCGACCGCGGGCCCGTACAGCGGGCGCCGCACCCCGGGTGCCGCTCGCCCCCGCCCAGCCCGCGAGCCGGACGACCGACCGCCCCGGACACCCCCCGGGCCGCCCGTCCGGACAACCTCCGAAAGGAGCCCATGAAACCCGACCACGACCTCTCCTGGACCCCTCCCGCCGGCGCGCAGGAACAGCCCCGGCAGGTGCGGCGCATCCTGAGACTCTTCCGCCCCTACCGAGGCCGTCTCGCGGTCGTCGGCGCACTCGTCGGCGCCGCGTCGCTGGTCTCGGTCGCCACCCCGTTCCTGCTCAGGGAGATCCTGGACGTCGCCATCCCCCAGGGCCGCACCGGCCTGCTGAGCCTGCTCGCCCTGGGCATGATCCTCGGCGCCGTCCTCACCAGCGTCTTCGGCGTGCTCCAGACGCTGATCTCCACGACCGTCGGCCAGCGCGTCATGCACGATCTGCGCACCGCCGTCTACGGCCGCCTCCAGCGCATGTCGCTCGCTTTCTTCACCCGCACCCGCACCGGCGAGGTCCAGTCCCGCATCGCCAACGACATCGGCGGCATGCAGGCCACCGTGACCTCCACCGCCACCTCCCTGGTCTCCAACGCCACCAGCGTCGTCGCCACCATCGTCGCGATGATCGCCCTCGACTGGCGCCTGACCGTCGTCTCCCTGCTGCTCCTCCCCGTCTTCGTGTGGATCAGCCGCCGGGTCGGCAACGAGCGCAAGAAGATCACTACCCAGCGCCAGAAGCAGATGGCCGCGATGGCCGCCACGGTGACCGAGTCGCTCTCGGTCAGTGGCATCCTGCTGGGCCGCACCATGGGCCGCTCCGACTCGCTCACCCGCTCCTTCGCCGACGAGTCCGAGCAGCTGGTCGACCTGGAGGTGCGGTCGAACATGGCGGGCCGTTGGCGCATGGCCGTCATCACCGTCGTCATGGCCGCGCTGCCCGCCGTCATCTACTGGGCCGCGGGCATGGCCCTGAAGCTCGGCGGTCCGGACGTCTCCATCGGTACGATCGTCGCCTTCGTCACACTCCAGCAGGGCCTGTTCCGCCCGGCGGTCAGCCTGCTGTCGACCGGCGTCCAGATCCAGACCTCGCTCGCCCTGTTCCAGCGCATCTTCGAGTACCTCGACCTGCCCGTCGACATCACCGAACGCGAGAACCCCGTCCACCTCGACCAGATCAAGGGCGAGGTCCGCTTCGAGAACGTCGAGTTCCGCTACGACGACAAGGGCGGACCGGTCCTCGACGGCATCGACATCACCGTCCCGGCGGGCGGCAGTCTCGCCGTGGTCGGCCCGACCGGCGCCGGCAAGTCCACCCTCGGCTACCTGGTGCCGCGGCTCTACGACGTCACCGGCGGCCGGGTCACCCTCGACGGGGTCGACGTGCGTGACCTCGACTTTGACACCCTCGCCCGCGCGGTCGGCGTCGTCTCGCAGGAGACGTACCTCTTCCACGCCTCCGTCGCCGACAACCTGCGCTTCGCCAAGCCGGACGCCACCGACGAGGAACTGGCGGAGGCGGCGAAGGCCGCGCAGATCCACGACCACATCGCCGCGCTGCCCGACGGCTACGACACCGTGGTGGGGGAGCGCGGCCACCGCTTCTCCGGCGGCGAGAAGCAGCGTCTGGCCATCGCCCGCACGATCCTGCGCGACCCGCCCGTGCTCATCCTCGACGAGGCGACCAGCGCCCTGGACACGCGCACCGAGGCCGCCGTGCAGCAGGCGGTGGACGCCCTGTCCGCGGACCGCACCACGATCACCATCGCACACCGCCTGTCCACCGTCCGGGACGCCGACCAGATCGCCGTCCTCGCCTCCGGGCGCCTGGCCGAGCGGGGCACCCACGAGGAACTGCTGGAGCGGGACGGCCGGTACGCGGCTCTCGTCCGCCGGGACGCACGACAGGTACCGACAAGATGAAAATATGCCCGGTGTGTCTGGTTTGTGATGTTCCGGGGGTTACCGTGCCCGCATGCAGATGAACACTCCGTCACGGAGCACGAGGAGCACGATTCGACTGACGCGCCGGGGCCGGATCGCCCTGATCGCGACCGGAGCCGTCGTCGCCGGCGCCGCTGTGGCGGTGCCGCTGCTGACGCTGGGCGAAGAGGAGGACGCCCGCCCCGAAGCCCTGGTGATCCCCGAGGGCCGACGCGCCTCCCAGGTGTACGAGGCCGTGGACAAGGCCCTCGCCCTGCCGGCCGGGACCACCGGGAAGTCCCTGGGCAAGGCCCGCCTGAAGCTGCCCGCCGACGCGGAGGGCAACCCCGAGGGGTACCTCTTCCCGGCGACGTATCCGCTCGACGACAAGACCACCCCCGAGAAACTGCTGCGGGCGATGGTGGACGCGGCGAACCGCGAGTTCAACGGCGCTCCGGTCGCGGCGGGTGCCGAGCGCAACGCCATGAACGTCTACCAGGCGGTCACCATCGCGAGCATCGTGCAGGCCGAGGCCGCCACCGAGGCCGACATGGGCAAGGTCGCCCGGGTGGTCTTCAACCGCCTGGAGCGCGGGATGCCGCTGCAGATGGACTCCACCCTGAAGTACGCGCTGAACCGCTCCACCCTGAACACCACCGAGGACGACACGAAGATCGACAGCCCCTACAACTCGTACCAGCGCATGGGGCTGCCGCCGACGCCCATCGCCAATCCCGGGAGTGCCGCGATGCGTGCCGCGATCAATCCGACGCCGGGGGACTGGCTCTACTTCGTCACCGTCAAGCCCGGCGACACGCGGTTCACCGCCGATCACGAGGAGCACCAGCGCAACGTCGCCGAGTTCAACGAGAACCGGCGCGAAGCCCCGTCCAAGGGTGCCTCTCACCAGAAATCCTCACCCGGGACGGCCCCCGCCAGGACGTGAGGCCGAGGCGGCCCCGCGGGGCGTCAGGCGGCCAGGCGTTCCTGCCCGGCCAGCAGCCGCCTGATGTCCCGCACGGCCGCGCGTCCGGCCCGGTTGGCGCCGACGGTGCTGGCCGACGGCCCGTAGCCGACGAGGTGGATCCGGGGGTCGGCGACCGCGCGGGTGCCCTCGACGCGGATGCCGCCGCCCGGCTCCCGCAGCCGCAGCGGCGCCAGATGGTCCACGGCCGCCCGGAAGCCGGTCGCCCACAGGATGACGTCGGCGGACACCTGTCGCCCGTCCGCCCACGCCACCCCGTCGGGTGTGATCCGGTCGAACATGGGCTGCCGGTCCAGCACGCCCGAGTCGAGACCGGCCCGGACCGCGTCGTTCAGCGGCAGCCCGGTCACGGACACGACGCTCTTCGGCGGCAGTCCCTGCCGCACCCGCTCCTCCACGAGCGCGACGGCGGCCCGCCCCGCGTCCTCGTCGAAGGGCCCCTCCCGGAACACGGGCGGACGCCTGGTCACCCACGTGGTGGCGGCCGCGTACGGAGCGATCTCCAGCAGGTGCTGGGTGCCCGAGGCGCCCCCGCCCACCACGACCACCCGCTGCCCGGCGAACTCCTCAGGGCCGGCGTACCCCGCCGTGTGCAACTGCCGCCCCCGGAACGTCTCCTGCCCCGGGTAGCGCGGCCAGAAGGGCCGGTCCCAGGTGCCGGTCGCGTTGATCAGCGCGCGCGCCGACCAGTCCCCGTCCGACGTCCCGACGAGCAGCCGCCCACCCGGCCCCTCACGCACCGCACGGACGTCGACGGGCCGCCGCACCCGCAGATCGAACTCACGCTCGTACGTCGTGAAGTACTCCGCGACGACCTCCGCGGACGGCCGCCCGGGATCGGCGCCGGTCAGCTCCATGCCCGGCAGCGAGTGCATCCCGTGCACTTTGCCGTACGTCAGCGTCGGCCAGCGGAACTGCCAGGCCCCGCCCGGGCCGGGGGAGTGGTCCAGCACTACGAAGTCACGCTCCGGTTCGAGCCCGGTGCGCCGCAGGTGGTAGGCGGCGGACAGCCCGGCCTGCCCGGCGCCGATGACGACGACCTCGGTCTCGTGTACGCGGTTCACAGCACTGCCAACAGCGCGGCCGGACCGGATCTTCCCACCGACGGGCGCACCCCGCCGCCGCAACCGGCCGCGTACGTCAGGATGGGACCCATGCCAGAAGCGTTCACCACCCGGATCCTGCACCTCACCACCGGCTCCTCGGAGCGGGTCCTCGACATCACCGGCGACTGCGAGAGCTTCCTGCGCGAGGCCGCGGCCGGCCGCGACGGTCTCCTCAACGTCTTCGTCCCGCACGCCACGGCCGGCATCGCCGTCATCGAGACGGGCGCGGGCAGCGACGACGACCTCCTCGCCGCCCTGCACACCCTCCTCCCCGCCGACGACCGCTGGCAACACCGCCACGGCACCTCCGGCCACGGCCGCGACCACGTCCTCCCCGCCCTCGTGCCCCCACACGCGACCCTGCCGGTGATCGACGGACGGCTGGAACTGGGGACTTGGCAGTCTGTGTGCCTGGTCGACACGAACGTGGACAACCCCGACCGCAAGGTTCGGCTGAGCTTCCTCGGCTGACCGAGATCGTTCAGCTGGGTCGTGCCGTCGGTTCTTCTGTCGCACGTCCTTGCGGTGGGTGCGGCAAGTGCCCGCGGTGTTCAGGACTCAGACCGGACGTGTGCGGATGAGACGGACCATCGCGTGGTGGAGCGCGGTGCGCGGCGGGGCTTCGGGCAGTGGGGGGACGGGGGTGCCCGGGGCGGCCCAGGCGCGCAGCAGTTCGGCCACCAGGCGGCGCGAAGCCCCCGGCAGCGTGTCGCCGGCCGCGTCGGCGACGCCGGCGTTGGCCATCAGCAGCAGGGACAGGTCGAGGTCGTGGAAGTCCGCCCGCAGGTGACCGGATTCCTGGGCGCGGGAGATGATCCGCAGGGCGCCGTCAGCGGCCTCGGCGCGTCGCCGCTCCAGGTCTCCCGCGGGGAAGGCCAGGGTCAGGACCTCGATGAAGCCCGGGTCGGCGGCCTGCAGGGCGCAGAGGGACTGGACGTAGCCGGTGAACCCCTGCCACGGGTCGGTCTCGTCCAGCGCGGCGGCGACCGCGGCGAGATGGGCGTCCACACGGTCGGTGAACACCGCGTCGATGAGGTCCTCCCTGCTGGCGAACCGGCGGAACAGGGTGGCATTGCCGACGCCGGCTTCCCGGGCGACGGAGGTCAGGGAGACCCCGAGTCCCTCCCGGGCGAAGAGTCGGCGGGCCGTCGCGATGATGCGCCGGCGGTTGCGTTCGGCGTCGGCGCGCAGGGGTCCCTCCGCGTGCGGCGGGATTCCGCGCACCTCGCGGGGAACGTCACTCCGTGTCTGCGAAGACACTGTTCTCCTCACCCTTCTGGAGTGTTCGGGCCGGCCGGTCCGGGCGCCGGAGCCGGCGGCGTCCGGACCGGCCGAGCGGCGCTTCGGGGCCGTTACTTGCTGAGCCAGAGGTCCGGGCCGAACACCTCGTAGTGGATGTCCCTGGGGCTGAGCCCGTGGGCGAGCAGATCGGTGCGGACGGCCTTCATGAAGGACAGCGGACCGCACAGGAACGCCGTGGTGCCGGCGTCGGGGGAGAGCCGGGTGATGTCGGCCCAGCCCTCGTTGACGTGGTCCCCGGTGGCGTCCGGGTGGTCGGTGTCCTCGTACCACACGTGCAGCGAGGAGTTGCGCAGCCGCCCGACCAGCTCGGTGAGTTCGAGCCGGTGGGCGTGGTGGACCGGGGAGCGGTCCGCGTGGACGACGGTCACCGGCCGGTCGGGCGAGACGGCGGCCAGGTGCTCCAGCATGGCCAGCATCGGGGTGACGCCGATGCCCGCCGAGGCGAGCAGCAGCGGGCCGTCGCCCTCGGGGAGCAGCAGGTCACCGAAGGGCAGGGAGACCTCCAGGACGTCCCCGGGGCGGGCGTGCGTGTGCAGCCAGGAGGACACCTCCCCCTCGGGGACCCGGCCGTCGGCGGAGCGCTCGCGCTTGACGGTGATGCGCCAGGTCTTGCGGCCGGGCGCGGTGGACAGGCTGTACTGGCGTATCTGGTGGGCCCCGTCGGGCAGCTCGGCGCGGACGCTGACGTACTGGCCGGGGACGAACGGCTCGGTGGGCGACCCGTCGGCGGGCCGCAGGACGAGGGAGACGGCGTCCGGGGTCTCCTCGTGGCGCTCGGCGATCTCCATCGTCCGCCAGACGGCGCCGTCCTCGATCCGCGCCTGGGCGTACAGGCGGGCCTCCATGGCGATGAGGGCGTTGGCCATCAGCCAGTAGACCTCGTCCCAGGCGGCCGCCACCGCCGGGGTCACCGCGTCGCCGAGCACCTCCGCGACGGCTCCGAGCAAGTGGCGGGCGACCAGCGTGTACTGGTCGGAGGTGATGCCGAGGGAGGCGTGTTTGTTCGCGATGCGGCCCAGGACCGCGTCGGGCCGCTGGTCGGGATGGTCCACGAGGGCGGTGGCGAAGGCGGCGACGGCTCCGGCGAGCGCCTCCCGCTGGGCGCCGCTCGCCTGGTTGGCGCGGTTGAACAGGTCGCGCAGCAGATCGGGACGCTCCTCGAACATCCGGCGGTAGAACAGCTCGGTGATGGTGCTGAGGGAGGCGCCCACGGCCGGCAGTGTGGTGCGGACGATCCGTGCCGACTCGCTGGAGAGCATACTGACTCCAAACTGGTAGATAAGATGCGTATTTTTGGTTGGGTGGAACGTGTGCCAGCTTCCGGGTCTTCGTCCAACTGACCGGACAGTGGCGTCACTTGTGACACCCCCGGGGGCGGCTCGGGGTCAGGCGCCTCCTTCCAGCACACCGTGTGCGCGCAGGAACGACAGGACTTCGGTGGTGAACCGGGCGGAGCGTTCGACGTGTGCGAGGTGGCCGGTGTCGGTCAGCAGCGTGAGGTCGGCGGCGGGCAGTGACTCGGCCAGCAGGCGGGCCCAGCGCGGTCCGCAGATGAAGTCCTGCTGTCCGGCCAGCACGAGTGCCGGTGCGGTGATGGCGGGCAGCTCGGCGCGGACGTCGAAGGGGGCGCCCTGCCCCCCGTTGGGCTCCGCGTACATCCGCAGCGACCGGCGGGCGGGCGCGAACTCCGCCTCCCGGCCCCAGTAGTCGAAGACGTAGGCCGGCATGATCTGCCGCAGCACGGCGGTGGCGCCGGTGTCGGGCATCAGGTCCAGACGGGTGTTGAGGGCGGTGACGTAATCGGTCACCTCCGGATGGTCGGCCGCATGCCGCGCCACGAACCGCTCCATGCCCGCGACCGCCGCCGACCAGAACTCCCCGTCAGCGACCGGCGAGGTGTCGTACAGCACGAGGGCGGCGAGCCGGCCGGGGTGGTCGAGGGCGTACCGCTGGGCGACGAAACCACCGTGCGAGTGGCCGAGGAGGGTGACGTGCGGCAGCTCCAGGTGCTCGACCAGGTGGTGCAGCAGACCCGCGTACGTGGCCACGGTGTACTCGCGTGGATCGGGCAGCCGCCCGGACCGGCCGGTGCCCACCGGTTCGACGTAGACCATGGTCAGGTGGTCCTCCAGCCCGGCCATGCGCAGATACTCCCAGCCGATGCCCGGGCCGCCGGAGTGCGCGACGCAGACCGGTCCCGAACCGGCGACGTGGTAGCGCTGTTCGACGCGGGCGGGGCCGTGCGGAACGGTGATCGAGTGGGTGCCGGGCGACAGGGCCGATGGCCGAGATGAGTGCTTCACACTGCCCGATGATCCGGCCGGGGCGCCGGCACATCAAGTCAGGACGGCACAAGTGATCACACTGTTACGGAATGCCTCACATGGAAACACAGCATAGATGCCACCGTGTGCCTCTCTCGCGAGCGAGAGATACGATGGTGCGAGTTTCGACCGGGGAGTTCACCAATGGATCCGAAGGACGAGGCCGAACGCGGCCTGACGGACATACAGAACTATCTGTACTGGGATTCCCATCGCCGGGCCGCCCACCACCGCGCCGCGCGGTTCGCCGCCCGGGTGCCCGGACTGAGCGAGGGACAGCGGGCCGACATCGAATGGTGGTACGTGGAGGAACAGCTCGGGGTGTCCCGCACCATCACCGAGCACCTGACCGACCAGATCGCGATGGTGGAGGCCCTGCACACCCAGCGCTACGCCCGGCTGCGCCGGTTCGCCGGGGTGGCGCTGGCGGCACTGGGGACGGCGGTGATCGCCCTGGGCGTCGGTCTGGTCCTGGTGGCTTCCGGGTGACCGCCCCGGTACCGCGCGGGCCCCGCGGTACCGGGCCGGCCGCTCACTCGGCCGTCTCCAGCGCGAGCAGCAGCTTGCGCAGCGCGGTCACTACGGCGCCGCGCTCCTCGGGACTGAGCACGGACAGCAGTTGACGCTCCACGGCCAGGTGGCTCTCCAGACGGCGGTCGAACTCCCGCCGGCCCTGCTGAGTGAGGGTGACCAGGGAGCGCCTGCGGTCGTCCGGGGAGGCGGTCCGCACGATCCAGCCGTCCCGCTCCAGCCGGTTGAGCCGCCCACTGAGGCCGGCCGACGAGATGACGAGGGAACGCATCAGCTGCCCCGGCGTGAGCGCGTTGCCGGGGGCCGCCAGGCGCAGCGTCCGCAGCAGGTCGAAGTCCCCGACGTTGGTGAGGGCCGGACCGGGCTGGCGGCGCAGCCGCTCCACGAACAGTTCCTCGGCCAGCCGGGCCGCGCGCAGCAGCCGCGCCAGCACCGCGCTCGACGACACGTCCACCCCGGGCAGCGGCCCCTCCCACTGCCGCAGCATGACGTCCACACTGTCACCCGGCTGCGCGGGCGGGTGCGTCGGCGGGGCCGGCCGGAGCGGCGCGGCGACCTCCGCCGGCGGGGGCGGGGACGGGCGCTCGTGCGGATCGTTCACATCCACCAGTATGGTCCGTTGTGGGCGTGGTCCGACCGAGTCGGCCGCACACTCGACACAACATTGTTACGGGAGTCGGGTGCGCGTCGCCACGGTGACTTCAAAGAGTGTCAACCTGCGGTAGAGTCGACGTTGTCGCACCCGTTCTCCAGAGCCGAGCGGGTGCTGCGGCCCCGGACGTTCGCTCGATCCCCCGCGAGCCGGCGTTCGGGGCCATCAGCCCGCCGGACGCCGCCTCTTCAGGGACGCTGGGCACGGTAGAGGCCCCGGCCGGTACGGCGGACCCGGGAGGCACCGACGAGCCGGTCCAGCGTGCTGCGGATCGCGTTGACACTGCCGCTGTCGGTGGGTCGGCCGAGTGCCACCGCCACGTCACGGGCGCGCACATCGGTGTCACCGGCCTGCGCGAGGCAGTGCAGGATCTGCTCGGTCAGCCGGCCGTACGCACGCTCCGTGCCCGGCTGTTCCTCCCGTGCCGCGCCCGTCGGTTCCTGCCGCACCGTGTCGGACGGTTCCTCCAGTACCGCTTCGAGGGCGCTCAGGGCCCGCTGCACGGAGGTCAGATGGGCGAGGACGGCGGCCAGCTCCCGTTCCAGCGCCCGCTTCTGCCACTCCAGGCGGCTGAGATCCTCCTGGAGGCGCTCAGCGGTGCTCTCGATGGTGCGTGCTGCGCGAGATGCCGGAACCATGTTTCCCTCTCATCGTCGCCGCTTCCTGTCCCAGCCCCTCCTGTTCCCACGAGGAAGACACAGTGATGGACGGGTGAAAACGTGTCCGTCAATTGTTGCCACTCTTGTGGGCAGAGCGTAACGGGTGGAACCGGTCCGGGCCCGCTCAGCCGTCCCGCGGGCCGCGCTCGTCGACGGGGAAGCGGGAGCGGTTCCAGGCCCGCAGCTTGTCGGGGTTGAGCACGGCCCAGACCTCGGTGACCTGGTGACCGGAGACGTCGAAGCTGATGACGGCGGCGGTCCGGGCGCGGTGGCGCACCACGATCGCGGTGCGGCCGTTGGCCCGGCGCAGGTGGAGGGTGGTGCGCGGACGGAGCGCGAGGAGGGTGAGGAGAGTACGGGTCACATGGTGTTTTCCGCGCACCGGGCGGGTCAGGGCACGGACCTTGCCGCCGCCGTCGAAGAGGGCGGTGGCGTCCGGCGCCAGCAGGGCCGCCAGCCCGGTGGTGTCGGCCGTGGCACACGCCCGCCGGACGGCCCGGACGACACTGTCGTGCTCCCGGTCCGCCGTGGGGCGGGCGCGGCCGGCCCGCAGGCTGTGCCGGGCCCGGTCGGCGAGTTCGGCGCACGCGCGCGGTGACCGCCCCACGATGCCGGCCACCGCCCGGGGCGGCATGGCGAAGACATCGTTGAGGACGAACGCGGCCCGTTCCGCCGGGGAGAGCGTGGCCAGGGCGTCGAGCAGGACGCCGCTGATCTCCTCGGTCAAAGCCGGATCGGGCGGGCGGGCCGGCCGGCCCGCCCCGCCGCCGGCCGCCGCGGACCCCGTGCGCGCGGACCCCGTACGCGCGGGGGAGGGACGCCGCGACGAGGGGAGTCCGGGCGAAGGGTGTCCCGGCGAAAGGTGCTCGGGCGAAAGGCGCCCGGGCGAAGCGCGTCCGGGCCGGGCGAGCCGGGCCAGGCAGATGATGCCGGTGGTCCTGGTCAGCCAGGCGCGCGGCTCGGCGACGGCCGCCCGGCGGGCGTCGGTCAGGGCGTACCACCGCCGGTAGGTCTCGGTCACGGCGTCCTCCGCCCCGGGGGCGGTGCCCAGCATCCAGTGGGCCACGTCGAGCAGATGCCGTCGCTCGTCGAGCAGCTCCGCGATCGGTACCGCGCCACCGGTCTCGCCCATCGAGTGGTCCTTCCTCTCCCGGGACACCACATCGCCACCAGCACTGTCGGCCGCGGTGCCCTCCGCAGAGCAGACCGGACACGCACGGATCATGTGACATCCGGGCAGGGCGCGTGGTTGCTCTCGCACCGTGCCCGGTACGACCGCGCGCCCGTCGGCAGCCCCACGGGCCGGACCGTCGGTGCAACACAGTGTGACAAGATGCGGTGCCGCGCCCACGTACGAGGCGCCACCTCCGATGAAGGAGTGCACAGACATGCCCGCGATCCTGATCCACGGCGTCCCCGACACCCACCATGTGTGGGACGGCGTACGCCGGCACCTGACCCGGACCGACGTGGAAGCCTGGGACCTGCCCGGCTTCGGCGCCCCGCGCCCGGCCGGTTTCGGCTCCACCAAGGAGGAGTACGTCGACTGGCTGATCGAGCGGCTGGAGCGGGTCGGTGAGCCGGTGGACCTGGTCGGTCACGACTGGGGCTGCATCCTCAGCCTCCGCGTCGCCTGCCTCCGTCCCGACCTGGTCCGCACCTGGGCCGGCGGCAACGGGCCGGTCAACGCCGGGTATGTCTGGCATCCGTTGGCCAAGATCTGGCAGGACCCGGTCGAGGGCGACCGCTTCATGAGAGAACTGCGCCTGGAGTCCTTCGCCCAGGACCTCGCGGCCGGCTTCGACGTGCCCGCGCACCTGGCCGAGGAGACGGTGGGCCGGGTGGACGAGCCGATGAAGGACGCCATCCTCAAGCTGTACCGGTCCGCGGTCACCATGGGCGCGGAGTGGGAGGCGGGGCTGTCCGCCGTCCCGGCGCCGTGCCTGGTCTTCTGGGGTGCCCTCGACCCGGCCTGCCAGATCGAGTTCGGGCGCCGGCTCGGCACCTCCCTGCACGCCTCGACGGTGATCGAGATGGACTGCAACCACTGGCCGCCGCTGCAACGGCCCGCGGAGGTCGCCTACATCCTGGAGAAGCACTGGAGCGCGCACCAGGGCGCCTGAACACCGGTTGATCCGTACCGCACCTCGGTACCGGCAGGCGTCTGGTACGTTCAGTGTGCAACGGTGTGAACTCCCGGCGCGCCCACCGGAATTGGCGGCCGTGGACCGCTCGCGGCCGCCCTCCGTCGGCCTGCCTCACACCCTTTGACGGTGACGTCAACCGACTCTTTCGACAGTGGGACTTCAATTGACAGACAAGACACCTTCCCACCGCAGGCGTGCCCTGCGCCGACGGCCCCTCGTGCTCGGTGCGGCGGCCCTGGTGGTGGCGGGGGCGATAACCGTCCCCGTGGTGGCCCAGGCGACCCAGGACACCCCGGCCCAGGACACCGCTCTGCAACGGATGTTCACCGAGGCGGCCGAGGACTACCACGTCCCCCGGGAGGTGCTGATGGCCGTGGCCTACCAGCAGTCGGCCTGGGAGACGCACCAGGGTGAGCACAGCGCCTCCGGCGGTTACGGCCCCATGCATCTGACCGACGTCACCACCGGCATGCTGACCGGCGGGGCGGCGGGCATGGCCGGCCGCGCGGAGGCGCGCGCGCTCGCCCGGGACAAGGCCCGCCACACCCTGCGCGACGCGGCCGGGCTGACCGGCCTGTCCGCCGCCGAACTGCGCGCGGACCCGGCCGCCAACATCCGCGGCGGGGCGGCGCTGCTGGCGTCGTACCAGAGGCAGCTCGACGGTCCGCTGTCCGACGACCCGGAGGACTGGTACGCGGCGGTCGCCCGCTACGGCCAGGCGACCGACCGGCGCGGCGCCGCCGCCTACGCGGGCCGGGTCTTCGCCACGATGCGCCACGGCGCCGCCCGCGAGACCTCCGACGGACAGCGGGTCCGGCTCGCCGCCGACTCCGCCGTCACACCGGCCCCCGCGCAGTTGGACGCGCTGGACCTGCCCACCGGGACGGACGCCGGCACCGAGTGCCCGGCCACCCTGGACTGCGCGTTCGTGCCGGCCCACCCGTCGAACGGGCAGGTCGCCGACCGCCCGGCCAACGGCACCGTCATCGACCAGATCGTCATCCACGACACCGAGGGGTCCTACGCGTCCGCCATCGCCAACGCCCAGCTCGCGGGCACGGCCTCGGCGCACTACGTGATCCGCTCCTCGGACGCCGCGGTGACCCAGATGGTGCCCACCGAGAACCTCGCCTTCCACGCGGGCAACTACGTCGCCAACATGCACTCGGTGGGCATCGAGCACGAGGCGTTCGCCGCGCACGGCGCCACCTGGTACACCGAGACCCAGTACCAGGCGACGGCCGAGCTGGTGAAGTACCTGGCCGCACGGTTCGACATCCCGCTCGACCGCCGGCACATCGTCGGCCACGACAACGTCGTCGGACCCAACTCCGCGCTGGTGTCCGGCGTGCACTGGGACCCGGGCCCGTACTGGGACTGGGAGCACTTCATGGACCTGCTCGGCGTCCCGGTCCGGGGCGCGCACGGCGTCGGCGGCGTCGGCACCGCCGTGACCATCGCACCCGGCTTCACCCACAATCGGAACACCGTGCGGATCTGCCCGTCCGACGACCCGACCGGCGCCACCACCGAGTGCACCGACACGACCCGGGCGTCGAACTTCGTTTACCTGCGCACCGCGCCCCGGGCGTCCGCGCCCCTCTTCGGCGACCAGGCCCTGCACCCCTCGGAGCCCGGCACCACCCGCATCAACGACTGGGGCAGCACCGCCCAGGCCGGCCAGCAGTTCGTCGTCGCGGGCCGCGAGGGAGACTGGACCGCGATCTGGTTCAGCGGCACCAAGGTGTGGTTCCACAACCCGCACGGCCGCAACACCGTACCGGCCCGCGACGCCACGATCGTCACGCCGGCCGGCACCGGCCCGGTGCCGGTCTACGGCACCAGCTACCCGGACGCCGCCGAGATCCCCGCCGGTCTCTCGCCGTCCACCCAGGCGCCGTTGAGCATGTACACCGTGCCGGCCGGTCAGGCGTACGTGGCCACCCCCGTCCCCCGGCGGACCACCGACTACTTCCCGTCGGCCGCCACCAAGGTCGTCTTCGGCGCGAAGAAGATGTACACCATCCAGTACGGCCACCGCACGTCGCTGGTCTACGAGAACGACGTGACCGTCGGCTCTCGCGCGCACAGCGGGCACTGACACCCCCATGTCACACCGAGTGGCACCGACCGGTCTAGGAGGGTGAAGCCAAGAGAACAGAGGACACCGTGCGTGAGATCTTGATCGTGGGTGGCGGTTACGCGGGTTTCTACACCGCGTGGGGCCTGGAGAAGAAGGTGCGCCGGGGGGAGGCACGGGTCACCGTGGTCGACCCCCGTCCGTACATGACGTACCAGCCGTTCCTGCCCGAGGTGGTCGCCGGATCGGTGGAGGCCCGGCACGCCGCGGTCTCGCTGCGGCGCCATCTGCGCCGTACCCGGCTGATCGCGGGCTCGGTGACGGAGATTCGCAACAGCGCGCGCACCGTCACCGTCCGCCCGGAGTCCGGGCCGTCGTTCGACCTCCCCTACGACGTGCTGGTGGTGACGGCGGGCGCGGTCACCCGCACCTTCCCCATCCCGGGGCTGCACGACCACGCGTACGGACTGAAGCACGTCGAGGAGGCGGTCGCGATCCGCGACCGCCTCCTCACCTCGTTCGACCGCGCGGCGACCCTGCCGCCCGGCCCCGAACGCGCGCGGCTGCTCACCGTCACCGTCGTCGGCGGCGGCTTCTCCGGCGTGGAGGGCTTCGGCGAGCTGCTGAGCCTGGCGACCGCGCTGCTCAAGCAGTATCCGGAGATCGGCCCCGAGGAGCCGGCCTTCCACCTGGTCGAGGCGCGGGGCCGGATCCTGCCCGAGGTCACCGACCGGCCCGGCGCGTGGGTGGTGCGGTCACTGGAGAAGCGGGGGGCCCGGGTGCACCTGAACACCCAGCTGGTGTCGGCGGAGAACGGCCACGTCCGGCTGTCGGACGGCACCGCGTACGACTCGGGCCTGCTGGTGTGGGCGGCGGGCAACGCCGCCAACCCGATCGTGCACAACCACACCGACCTGCCGGTCGACGAACGCGGCCTGCTCACCGTACGCGCGGACCTGCGGGTCAGTGCGGACACCGGGGTGGTGGCGGACGTCTGGGCGGCCGGCGACGACGCCTCGGTGCCCGACCTCGCGGCCGGCCGGCCGGGCGCCCGTACCGTGCCCAACGCCCAGCACGCCGTCCGGCAGGGCAAACTGCTGGCGAAGAACATCGTGGCGGCGCTGCGCGGCCGGCCCGTCAAGGAGTACCGGCACCGCAGCCTGGGTGTGGTGGCCACGCTGGGGATGGGCCGTGGCATCTTCCAGTACCGGTCCCTGGTCATCAAGGGGTTCCCGGCCTGGCTGACGCACCGCGGCTATCACGTGCTGGCGATACCGAGCTGGGAGCGCAAGGCACGGGTGTTCGCCGTGTGGGTGACCGCCGCCCTCTACGGCCGGGACATCGTCTCCCTGGCCTCGGTGCAGCACCCGAGGGAGGCTTTCGTCTCGCACGGCGAACCACGTCGCGCGGAGGAGTCCCCGGTGCGCGAGGACCGGCTCACTGCTTGACCGCGCGGTACAGACCGCGCCCGACCCGACGCACCCGGGAGCTGCCGACCAGCCGGTCGAGCGTGCTGCGGACGGCGTTGATGCTGCCGCTGTCGGTGTCGCGTCCCAGCGCGGACGCGACATCGCGGGCGCGGACGTCGGTGCCCGCGTTCTCCGCGAAGTACGCCAGGATCTGCTCCGTGAGCTTGCCGTACGACTTCCCGGCTTCGGCTGAAGCGGAGAAAGCGGAGGCGGAAGCGGAAGAAGCAGTAGCGGCGGTGGCGGCGGGCGACGGGGTGGCGGCGGGTTCGGGGGCGGGGACGGGACCGGAGTCGGCGGGGCCGGCCGCGGACCGGCCGCCGGCGTCCTCGGCGGCCGCCTCGGGCGCCGGATCCACCGGGGGTGCCGGCACCGCCGCGGGTGCGGGGACCGCGGACGGGGAGGTGCCGGGCAGCAGCGCCTGCAGGGCGGCCAGCGCCCGCTGCACGGAGTCGAGGTGCGCGGTGACCGCGGCGAGCTCTCTCTCCAGCGCCTGCCGCTGGATCTCCAGCCGGGCCAGGTCCTCCTGGAGGCTCTCGGCGGTGTTCTCGATGTCGCGAGCCGTCGGGGTCACGGAGACCATGCGTTCCTCTCGTCCTCAACCCTTGTCCGGACAGAACCGCCCGATGTGCCGGTTCCGTCATCCTGGCCCGGCACCGGGGGATGCTACCCGGACATCATATGCGGCGGCCCACACCGGGCGGGGACGGACCGGTGTGGGCCGTGTGCGGAACACACTGTTATGGACGACGTGTGGCCGGCTCCTCGTCCGGGGACGCCGCACCGTCGGTGGGCGCGGCCACCGAGCGGCGCAGCCGGCTGAGGGTCTCGGAGACCGCGTCGATCCGGGCGTCCACTGTGTCGATCGCCTCGCGGAGCAGGGTCAGCCGCCCTTCGAGCAGGGCGGCCTCCGCGGCGAGCGACGCGGTGGCGGCGGCGGGATCGGTCGGCCGGTCAGTGCTGCGCGGCATCCTCCCGGCCCTCCTCCCCTCGCTCCGGAAGCCCGCGGACGGGCGTCTGACGTGCGGCGACGGTCCGGGCGGTGGCCGCCCGGACGCATCGGCCGACGGGTGTCCCTGCCATGCTCCTCCTCCTTCGCTGCGGGGCCCGGGCGGACACCGCCGCAAGCCGTTGACACCGCATTGACCGCGCAGTGGGGGAGCCTGTGACAGCCGTCCGGCACCGCCTGGTTACGGCAGTTCGCAGCCCGGGTCGGGGGCGTCCTCGGAGAACGGGGCGCCGTGCGGCAGGACGTAGAGGACCTCCAGGACGACGTTGTCCGCGCCCCGGTTCTGGCCGATGTGCACGTGGTCCGCGCCCGCCGGCTCCTTCAGGAAGCTGCCCTTCTTGTACACGCCGTCCGAGGCGCAGGTGGCGTCGAAGTGGCTCAGCGTCCCCTGCCGGACGTAGGCGTACAGAGTGCCGTCGTGGTAGTGCCAGCCGGTCGCCTGGCCCGGCGGGATGGTGATCTCGCGCAGGACGTAGTCCCGGCCGGCCTCGGACCACTGGGCCAGCACCGTCCCGGTGACGCCGGGGCCGCCGGGGGTCGCCTGGGCGGCGCCCGGGACGAGCGAGAGCCCGGTGACCGCGGCCCCGACCGCCGCGGCACGCAACATGGTGCGCATACTGATTCCCTTCGGAAAGACGCGTGTGCGGCCGGACGCCCGGGGTAAGGGAGACCGCGAAGGGGCGGCCCGCGCACACGACACACTGAATTGCCATTAAGTGTGACCAGGTACGACGTGACTGTGTGACAGTGTTTCAGGTGCGGGTGCTGTGGCGGTACGCCACCGCGGCGGCCGGGAGAGGCCGGAGGGCCGTTCCGGAACGGAAGGAGGCGGTATGGAACCCGTCGGTGACACCGTGCCTCTCGCGGAGCTGCTCGACGAGCGGCGGCACCTGGTGGAGGTCGCCCGGTGGATGCTGGGCAGCCGGGTCGCGGCCGAGCGCGTCACCGACGAGGCGTACCGCCAGTGGTACCGGCTCTCCGAGCGGCAGCGGGCGCGGATACGGGCGCCCCGGGCCTGGCTGACGCGGGTGGTGGGCGGCCTCGCGCTGGCCCGGCTGGCCCCGCCCGGCACCGGCCGCCCGGACCCGCCGGAGCCCGCGCCGCCGCGCGAGCAGCCGTACGCCGGGCTGCGGGACGCGGCCGACCGGGCGCTGCTGCGGGCGCTGGAGACCCTGTCCCCGGCCGAACGGGCGGCGTTCGTGCTCAACGACGTCTTCGGGGCACCGGCCGCCGGCGACCGCGCGGCCCGCCCGGACCCGGTGGACCGGGCCCGGCACAGCCTGCGCGCCCGCACCGCCCGCCCGGCCCCGCCGCGCCGGCAGCACGAGATCGCGCACGCCCTGCGGCAGGCGTGCGCCGACGAGGACACCGGGCGGCTGGCCGCCCTGCTGGCCGACGACGTCACCGCGTTCTTCGACGGCGGCGGCAAGGTCCGCGCCCTGACCGGCCCCGTCACCGGCCGCGAGCGGGTCGCCCGGAGCCTGCTGACCCTGCTCGCCGGGCATCCGCGCACCACCTTGCGGGCCTGCCCCGTCAACGGCGGCACCGGCCTGGTGGCCCGCTACGAGGAGACGGTCGCCGCGGTCGTCACCCTCGACGTGGCCGGCTCCCGCGTCGTCCAGGTCTGGGTGGTCCTCAATCCCGACAAACTGCGTTCCTGGAACCGCCCCTGACGGGTGGCCAGGTAGGCGGCGAGCTTGCCCGGCTCGAAGACCCACATCACCTGGTGGATGCCCCGGCGGGTGGCCGCGACGGTCATGAAGGTGGCGGGCCGTCCGTCCCGGTGCAGGACCACACCGCCACGCCCGTTGGCCACCACCGGCTCCACCTCGACCGTGGGCCAGAACCGCGGGTATGCGGTGGACAGGTTCGCCACCCGGACCCGGCCCAGCACGGGCACCCGGGCCGCGCCCCGCATGCCGTTGCCGTCGGACAGGCTGACCGCGTCCGGCGTGAGCAGTTCCTCCAGCGAGGCGGTGTCCCCGCGCCGGGCGGCGGCCACGAAGGCGTCGAGCAGCTTGCGGTGCTCGACGGCGTCGACGCTGTCGCGCTGGTCGTCGGTGAGGTGTCTGCGCGCCCGGCTGACGATCTTCCGTACGTTGACGGGGCTGAGTCCCAGGATGCGCGCGATCTCGGGGTAGCCGTAGTCGAACGCCTCCCGCAGCACGTACGCGGCGCGCTCGGTCGGCGGGAGCTTCTCCAGCACCAGCAGCAGGGCCAGTTCGAGCGCCTCGGCGCGTTCGGCGCCGGCCTGCGGGTCGTTGCTGGTGTCGATCGGCTCGGGCAGCCACGGACCGATGTAGGTCTCGCGCCGGACCCGGGCCGACTGGGCCACGTTGATGGCCAGCCGGGTGGTGGCGCTGGACAGGAACGCCACGGGACTGACCACGACGGACCGGTCGGTGCGCTGCCAGCGCAGCCACACCTCCTGGACCACGTCCTCGGCCTCCGCCGCACTGCCCAGCATGCGGTAGGCGATGCCGAAGAGACGGGGCCGTAGCTCTACGAAGACGGAGACGGCCTCGCTCAGGTCGCCTCCCACGGTGGACGCCTCTGGATGCATGGTCCTTGGGTCTCCGTTTCTGTGTTGCCAACGTGTTAACGGAGGCGGCCGGCGGGCGGGACCGGTGTCAGCGGTGGGGTGGCGCGGTCACCTCCGTCCCAGAAGACCGAGGGGCCGGACGGTTCGTAACAGGTGCGCGCCGACTTTCTCGACGGATTCACCACACCATCGATTGGCACCTTTTGCCGTCGTCTTTCGTGTCACACCCACGTCGACCGTCCGGTCTTCCCGGATACCCCCCCACAGTGTCCGTTTCCCACACCGGAGGTGTTCCATGGACTGGCGTGACCGGGGCCTGTGCCTGCGCGAGGACCCTGATCTCTTCTTCCCGGTCGGCAGTGCCGACAGCGGCCTGTCGGCCGTGCAGACGGACGAGGCGAAGGCGGTCTGCCGGCAGTGCCCGGTGGCCGAGCGGTGCCTGGCCTGGGCCGTCGAAGCGGGGCCCGTCGAGGGCATCTGGGGCGGTACGACCGAAGGCGAGCGCCGCGCCCTGCGCCGGCGTACGGCACTCGGCCCGGCCCGGACGATGACGGCCGCGTGAGCACGGCCGCGTGTGGGGCGGGGGTGGTTCCGGCACCGGAACCACCCCCGCCCCACACGCGCCGGCCGCCGGTCAGGCGCCGGACTCCCGGTCGGCGCGGACCGCCGAGACGTCCAGGGTCAGCGTCACCTTGTCACCGACGAGGACCCCGCCGGTCTCCAGTGGCGTGTTCCAGGCCAGCCCCCAGTCCGAACGCCGCAGGGTGGCCGAGCCCTCGAAACCGACCCGGTGCCGCCCGTGGGCGTCGTCGCCGGCGCCACCGAAGGCGACGTCGATGTCCAGGGGCAGTTCGACGTCCTTGACGCGCAGCGCGCCCGCGAGCCAGAACGTGTCGTCACCGAGCGGGCGGACACCGGTGGAGCGGAAGCTCATCAGCGGGAACGTCGCGGAGTCGAAGAAGGCCGGGCCCGCCAGATGGCCGTCGCGCTCCTTGACCCCGGTGTTCACACTGTCGGTCTGCACACTGACGTACGCCTCGGACCGGGCGGGGTGGGAGCCGTTGAGCAGGAGCAGGCCCTCGAAGCGGTCGAACCGGCCGCGGATGGTGGAGATCATGGCGTGCCGCACGGAGAAGCCGATCATGCTGTGCACCGGGTCGATGGTGTACGCGCCGGTCAGGCCCGGGTACGTACGGAAGCCGGGGGAGACGGCCTGATCGTGATGGAGGGACATGGTCATTCGCTTCGCTTCCTCGGACGATGGTGCCCGTCGGTGACGAGGTGGGCCGGGGTGGGAAAGGAGGTGGGCCGGGATGAGAAAAAAAGGGGCCTGCCGTACCGCGCCGCGGACGACAGGCCCCACGCACGGGTGACGGGCCCCCCTCACAGGGCTCGCCCCCCGGCGGCTCAGTGCTGCTGCTGCGCCAGCCAGTCGGTGAACCGGGTCTCCGCGATGTGCGCGTCCGGTCCGGGCAGCAGCGTGGTCTCCGTCAGCTCCGCGCCGAAGTACGGCGCGTGCACGTCGGTCACCACCTTGCGCGGGTCGTTCTTGGCGGCCAGGCCCTTGCCGATCAGCTCGTCGAGCTGGAACACGTCCGGACCGGCGACCTCCACCACACCGCCCACCGGGGTGCCGACGGCGGTGCGGCCCACGGTGGCGGCCACGTCGTCGGAGAAGACCGGCCGGATCTTGACCGGGGCCAGGCGGACGGTGTCACCGTCGGTGGCCGCGTCGGCGATGCCCTTCATGAACTCGAAGAACTGCGTGGCGTGCACGATGGAGAACGGGATGCCCGAGTCCTTGATCAGCTCCTCCTGCGCCTGCTTGGCACGGAAGTAGCCGCTCTCCTGGAGCCGCTCGGTGCCGACCACGGAGAGCGCCACGTGGTGGGTGACGCCCGCCTCCGCCTCCGCCTTCAGCAGGTTGGTGGTCGAGGTGCGGAAGAACTCCATGACGGCGTCGTCCGCGAAGGAGGGCGAGTTGGAGACGTCGACCACGACCGAGGCGCCGGTCAGCACCTCGGCCAGACCCTCGCCGGTGAGCGTGTTCACGCCGGTGTTGGGGGCGGCCGGGACCGCCTCGTGACCGTGCTCGTTGAGCTTGGCGACCAGCTTGGAGCCGATCAGTCCGGTGCCACCGATCACTACGACCTTCATGGTGGGAATCCTTTCGGGGTGGTGTGATGCTGTCTGTACTGGAGAAGACCGGGTAGGCGGGGTTTGTGTTACACCGTCACTCGACGAGCTTGCCCTCGGTGGAGACGTCCGCCATGAGGGCGGCGATCTCGGCCGGGATGTCCGGGATGCTCTCGCGGGTGACACCGGTGGCCGGCGACCACACGAGGTTGACGCGGAGGGCCGGGTCCAGGTCCGGGAAGTCGCTGCGGTTGTGGCAGCCGCGGGTCTCCCGGCGTTCCAGGGCCGCCTCCAGGGTGGCGCGGGCCGCCAGCGCGGCCGACTTCAGGTCGAAGGCGTGGGCGAGGTCCTGGAACCCGGCGATGTCCGGGTGCACCCCGACGTTCTCCATGCGCTTCTCGATGAGGTCCAGTTCCGCCAGCCCGGCGCGCAGCCCCTGCTCGTCGCGGACCACTCCGGCGTGTTCGGTCATGGTGTCGCGGATGGCGCGTTGCAGCGCGCGCACGTTCTCCGGCCCGTCGGCGGCGAGCAGTTCGTCGACCTCGGCGCGGGCCGCGCGGGTCGCGGACGCGCTGCGGGGCTGTGCGGTGAGCGACTCCGCGTAGGCGGCGGCGGCCTGGCCGGTGAGCCGGCCGTAGACGAGGAGTTCGATCAGGCTGTTGCCGCCGAGCCGGTTGGCGCCGTGCAGACCGCTGGCGGCCTCGCCGATGGCGTACAGACCGCGCACGTCGGTGCCGTGGTCCTCGGGCCGGACCCAGACGCCGCCCATCGAGTAGTGCGCGGTGGGCGCGACCTCGATCGGGTCGCGGGTGATGTCGAGCATCTGCAGCTCCAGGAGGGTCTGGTAGACCCGGGGGAGCCGCTCCATGATGGTCCGGCGAGGCAGGTGGGAGACGTCGAGCCAGACCCCGCCCTTGGGGGTGCCGCGGCCCTCCTTGATCTCGGTGTAGGAGGCGAGGGCCACCCGGTCGCGGGTGGACAGCTCCATCCGCTCGGGGTCGTAGCGGCTCATGTACCGCTCGCCGAGGGCGTTGCGCAGGATGCCGCCCTCGCCCCGGGCCGCCTCGCTGACCAGCGTGCCGGCGGCGTTCTCCGGCTCGATGATGCCGGAGGGGTGGAACTGCACCAGCTCGGGGTCGCGCAGCCGGGCCCCGGCCTCGACCGCCAGCCGGAAGGAGTCACCGGTGTTCTCGTCCCGGCGCGAGGAGGTGCGGCGCCAGATACGGGTGTGACCGCCCGCCGCGAGGATCACGGCGTCCGCGTGGATCAGATGACGGGTGCCGTCGGTGAGGTCGAAGCCGTACGCCCCGAAGACCGCGCCGTCGTGCACCAGGATGCGGGTGATGTACACACTGTCCAGCACCGGGATGTCCAGCTGCACCGCCCGCCGGATGAGGGTGCGCTGGATCTCCAGGCCGGTGTAGTCGCCGGCGAAGGCGGTGCGGCGGTAGGTGTGGGCGCCGAAGAAACGCTGTGAGATGCGGCCGTCCTGCTCGCGGGCGAACGCCATGCCGTAGCGCTCCAGGTCGTCGATGCCGAGGGCGGCGCCCCGGGTGACGATCTCGGCGGTACGCGGATCACCGAGCAGGTAGCTCTCCTTGAGCGTGTCGGCGGCGTGCTGCTGCCAGCTGTCCTCGGGGTCCATCGTGGCCAGGGCCGCGTTGATCCCGCCGGCCGCCAGGGAGGTGTGGGTGTCCTCCTTGGGGCGCTTGCCGACGGCGATGACGTCGACGCCGGCCTCGGCCAGCTCGATCGACGCCCGCAGGCCGGCTCCGCCGGTACCGATGACCAGCACAGTGGTGGCAAGACGTTGTTCGGTAATGGCCACGATCGCTCCCGTCGCTCTGAGTGGGTCACCGATAGGACAGGACCGGGTGGGGGTTTGTGACACGGACAGCGGCGGCGGCGACCGCGACCGTGTGAGGTGTCACAACATGACGGTGTCTCCGGTCACCTCTGCGAGCCGGAGGACCCGAGGAAGGGGAAGGCCATGCCGTACGTCATCGCACAGCCCTGCGTCGACATCAAGGACCGGGCGTGTGTGACCGAGTGCCCCGTGGACTGCATCTACGAGGGCACCCGCACGCTGTACATCAACCCCGAGGAATGCGTCGACTGCCACGCCTGCGAGCCCGTCTGCCCGGTGGAGGCCGTCTTCCACGAGGACGACCTGCCGGACCACTGGGCGCACTACCGGGCCGTCAACGCGGAGTTCCGCCCGTCCGTGCCGCCCGGCGACCACCCCTTGGTCACGGCTCTGCCCCGGCAGCGCCGGCCCAAGAAGGCGATCTCCGTGTTCGCCGTCGCCAAGGAGGAAGCCGCCGACGCCGACCTGTGGTTCCCCTCCTGACCGGCGGCCGGCCGCTCAGGAGGCGAGCGTGATGGTGGTCGGCGTGCCCCGCCAGGCCATGCGCGCGTACGGGCACAGCGCGTCCGCCCGCTCCATCAGCGCGGTGGCCAGGGCCCGGTCGGCCCCCGGCCAGCGCACCACCAGGTCGACGTGGAGCAGATAGCCGCCGTCCCCGGGGTCCCGGCCGAAGGCCACGGTGGCCAGCACGGAGATCGCCGCGGGGTCCAGCGCCTCCTGCCGGGCCAGCAGGCTCAGCGCGCCGTGGAAGCAGGCCGCGAAACCAGCCGCGAACAGCTGCTCGGGGTTGGTGCCCCGCCCGTCGCCGCCCAGCTCGGCGGGCATCCGCAGATCGAGGTCCAGGGCGCCGTCGGACGAACGGGCCCGGCCGGAGGCCCGTCCGTGCGAGACCGCGCCGCCGTGCACGGTCACGGTGGTGGTGTAGAGGGGCCAGAACTCGTCCCCGTCGTAGTCCTTCTCGGTGGACAGGGCGGGCAGCGGTATCCGGTCGGTCACGGCGTGACTCCGATGTCGTCGTGGTACGGCGTCCCGCCGCCGGCGGCCACGCCGTACCCGGGGCCTGGGTACGGTCCGCCTCCGGATCAGCGCGAGCCCGGGGCCGGACTACTGGATGACCGGCCGGCGCCCGCTCCTGTGACGCCGGCCGGTCAGCCCGCCAGGGAGGCCACGTAGGGCGTCAGCTTCGCCGGGTTCATCACCCACATGATCCGGTCGATGCCCTCCGTCGAGATGTCCAGGCACAGCAGGGCGACGGCGGTGCCGCCCATCGAGACCAGCACCGCCGGCAGGCCGTTGGCCTCGACCCACCGGATCTCCGCCTGCGGCCAGAAGCGCGGGGCGAACGCCACCAGGTACCGCGAGACATGGGTGCGGCCGATCACCGGGATCTTGGACGCGCCGCGGATGCCGCCGCCGTCGGAGTAGCTGACCACGTCGGCGGTCAGCACGTCCTCCAGGACCGACAGGTCGCCCGTGCGGGCCGCGGAGAGGAACACCTCCAGCAGCCGCCGGTGGGCGGCCGGTGTGACGCGTTCCCTGCGCTCGGCGGCCAGGTGCTTGCGTCCCCGGCTGACCAGCTGACGGGCGTTGGCCTCGGTGGTCTCCAGGATCTCGGCGATCCGCCCGTAGGGGTAGTCGAACGCCTGCCGCAGCACATAGGCGGTGCGCTCCACGGGGTTGAGCTTCTCCAGGAGCAGCAGCACCGCCAGCTCCAGCGCCTCGGCCCGCTCCGCGCCCAACTGCGGGTCCTGCACGGTGTCCACCGGATCGGGCAGCCAGGGCCCGACGTAGGACTCCCGGCGCACCCGCGCGGACTGCGCCAGGTTGATCGCCAGCCGGGTGGCGACCGTGGTCAGGAAGGCGGCGGGTTCCTTCACCTTGGCGCGGTCCGTGTGCTGCCACCGCAGCCAGGTCTCCTGTACGACGTCCTCGGCCTCCACCGCACTGCCCAGGACCCGGTAGGCGATGCCGAAGAGCTGGGGGCGCGCCGCGAGGAAGTCCTCCGTCGCTCGGTCGAGGGAGTCGGAGTGGGAGCCAGCGTCCATCGATTGTCCCTTCGGGCGTCGTGCGCATCATGCTACAAGCGGCCGGTGACGGACGTGCCGGTGGCCGGTGGCAACCCGGGCCGGCCCCTGAGACGGTGCGGACACACCGTGACATCGGGCGCCCGCACCGTCCGCGCGTACCGTGTCACGGATGGCTCGCACACCTGGTCAGGACAGTGAACCGCCCGGACCAGGAAAGGCACACACCGTGTGGCAGAAGACACCGGCCGACCTCGTGCACGCGCTGCTGACGGTGCTCTTCACCCTCGTGTCGGCCCATGCGCTGCGGCAGGTCCTGCGCCCCGGGGGCGCAGGACGCCGCGACCGGGTGGACCACCTGCTGCACGCCGGCATGGCCGGGGGCATGGCGGTGATGCCGTGGGGCCTCGCCCACCCGCTGGCCGGCCGCACCGCCGTGGCCGTGTGCGCTGCCGCCGCACTGTGGTTCGTGCTGTCCGCGCCGCGCCGCCGCCCGGCGGGCACCACGCCGCGCCGGCCCCTGGCGGGCACCGTGGCGGCGGTCGCCGCCCGGCTGCCGGCCGCGGCCGGCATGGCGGCGATGGCCTGGATGCTGCGCGCCCCGCACGGCGCCGCCCACCGGACCCTGGCCGCGGGCGGACCGGCCGCGCACCACACCGCGGCCGCCGCGCTGCCGGAGCCCGCGGTCACCGCGGTACTGGCGGTGGGTCTGCTGGCGTGCGGCGTACGGTCGTTGACCCGTCCGATGCCCGCGCTGCGGTCCGCCACGGACGACGCGCACCGCACCGCCGCGCGCGACCCGTACGGGCACGCGCGCGACGGGGCGATGGCGCTCGGCACGGCCGTGATGCTGCTCTTGCCGCACTGAGCGCGGCGGTCACAGGCCGCCGACGACCGCCTTGCCGCGCATCAGGAACTCCGACAGATACCCGTCGTGCGGCACGCCCGGCGCCATCCAGTGGGTGGGGTGGTCCCCGACGTACACGTTGGCGATGGTGGGTTCCGCCAGCAGCGCGTCGAGCAGTGCCCGGTCGCGGGTGAGGGCGGTGAGGACGAGGGTGTCCCGCAGCACGGCGGTGCCGGCCGCCCGGTCCCAGGGCGCCACCCACACGCAGGGGAAGGGGAGTTCGGTGCGCAGCTGGGCCGCGCCGGCGTCGGCGACCTGGTGGACGGCGGGACGCAGGACGGCGCTGCCGTCCCCGAGGCCGTCGACCACACCGTCCGCGCCGAGCCACGCGCGGGTCCCCGCGGCCACCGACCGCAGGTAGCCGCCGAGGGCCCGGGCCCGGTCCAGCGGGACCACCGGCAGCACCGCCCGCGGGTCCTGGGGCGGCAGCGAGGGCAGCCAGGACAGCCGGGCCGCGAGCGCCTCGGCGAGCGGCGCGGGGTCTCCCTCGACGTAGACGGCGGTGGTGTTGACGCACGCGGTGCCGCCCTCGTCGGCGACCGAACCGACGATCGTGTCCAGGTGGTCGCGCCAGTCGGTGCCGGCGGTGACGAGGATCTTGCTCCGGCCGGGACCCTGCGGCAGCACCCGCGGATCGCGGGCGTACCGGGCCACCACCTCGTCGCCGCCATACACCACCGCGCGGTCGGCGCCCCGGAGCAGGGTGTCGGCGCCGGGGTGGTCGGTGGGCAGCAGGACCAGCTGGTCGGGCCGGACACCCGCCCGGTGCAGCGCCGCGACCAGCCGGTGCGGGGTGAACGGCTCGCGCCGCGACGGGCGGACGGCGACCCGGTAGCCCAGGGCCAGCGCCTCCAGCCACAGCCGGTGCACACCGGGGTGGTTGCCGGAGGCGTTCACGGCGAACACCTCGCCGCGCCGGGCCCACACCGCGTGCCCGGCGCCCAGGACCGGGTCCCGGCGGCCGGCCACCGTCCCGCGCGGCCGGCCCTGTTCGGCGGAGGACCGGGCCAGGGCGACGAAGCGGGCGGTGCCCCGGGTCGCGGCGCGCACCACCGCCAGCGGGGTGCCGGAGGTCCGGCTGACGAGGTGTTCGTAGGCGCGTACGCCCAGTCCGCCGACGGTGCCGGCGGCGAACTCCCCGGCCGCCGCCGCCAGTACCGCGTCCAGGCCGGCCGGTGCCACCGGCGGGGCCTTGCGCAGCGCGGCCAGCGTCCGGCCGACGTACAGCGGTGGCACCAGGCTCAGCCGGGCCACCTCGGCCCCGGACACATCGGTCACCGCGCTCGGCCGCCGGGTCCGGTACGGGCCGCCGGGGCCCAGCGCGTCCAGGTACGGCGGGCCGCCGGGCTCAGCCACCGCCGCCGCGGCCGGGTCCCGGTCGGCCGTCTCCCGGTCCGCCATCAGTACACGCCCTCGATCACCGTCTCGCCGCGCACCACCGGCACCGGCGCCACATCGGCGACCGCGTCGCCCGCCTGACCGCCGGCTGGCCGCACCCGCACGGCCGTGTCCCGTTCGGCGTTGTTGGGAATGAGCATGGACTTGCTGACGTGGCTGACCACCACCTGGCCGCGCTCACCCACCGCGACCCGCTCCCCGGTGCCGGGATCCACCACCGACAGGAACACGTACGGCGACACCGGGTCGAACACACAGGGCTCCGCGGCGCCGGAACCGGGCCGCTCCAGCAGCGCGGTGAGCATCATGGTGTTGCCGTACATGCCGATGAGCGGGACCTCCGGGAAGACCTCGGTGGCCAGCAGGTGGCGGGTGTCGGGGTCCATGTGCGTGCCGCCCCAGACGATCGCCCCCACGGAGCCGTTGATGCGCTCCAGCAGGTCGTCCTCGCGGGCCAGCCGCTCCAGCAGCGGGGTGGTGGCGGCGAGCACGCCGATGTCCTGGGTGAGCAGGATGCGCCGACACTGTTCGACCAGGTGGTCGGTGTACGCCTCGGCCTCGTCGCTCCGGCCGGCGGCGATCAGCTTCCGTACCCAGCGCGGGTCCATGTCGACGCCGAGCGCCGGACCGCCGAGGGCCGCCGCCGCCCGCTGGAGCACGTCCCCGACCAGGTGCGGGCCGGTCGGGGCCACGGTCAGCCACGGCCGGCCGGCCGGCACCCCGTGGGCCCGCAGCCGCCGGTCGACCTGCTCGGTGCTGTGCCGCGCCCAGTCGGCCAGCTGGATCACCCGCTTGGGCGCCCCGGTGGTGCCGCCGCTGTCGAAGACGTCGAGCACCCGCACGCCGCTGCCGTAGCCCCGGGGGACCAGGTCGGCCACCGGCACCTCGCGCAGGTCGTCGGTGAGGGCGGGGAAGAGCGCCAGGTCGGCCACCCCCTTGACGTCCCGGCGCGGGTCGAAGGGGAGGCGGGCGGCCCGGTCGAGCCAGTAGCGGGAGCCGGTCTCCGGGGCGAAGTGCCACCGCATGGCCGCGCGTACGAACGCGTCCGGGTCGACGCCGTCGGACGGTCCGGCGTCCAGGACGGCGGGGGAGTCGTCACTCATGGGAGGTCCTTTCTCGGCGGTCGGGCCGGCCGGCGGCCGGTCACCGGCCGAACAGTTCGAAGGCGACGGCGGGCCGGCCGCCGAACCGGGCGCTGTGGGTGCCGGTGCTGTCGGCCAGGAAACGGCGCGCGTACGTCTCGGGGTCCGCGTCGCTCAACGCCTCCAGGTAGGTGCGGTGCGCCAGCAGGGACCGCACCCCCTGGTCGAACCCCGGCCCGGCGGGCACCGCGTGGGTCGGCGCCGGTGAGTTGGCGACGGCCACCCACCGCACGCCGTTCCAGGGCGGCAGCCCCCGCCCGGTGAGTTCCGGGAAGAACCAGCGGTTGCCCGCGTCCGCCACCGCGTCCAGCACGGCCCGGCCCACCGCCACGTGGTCCGGGGTGTTCCAGGCGCCGGTGGCCCAGGTGTCCCGGTGGTTCAGCGTGAGCACCAGCTCGGGCCGGTGCCGGCGGACGGCCGCGGCGATGTCCCGGCGCAGCCGCGTCCCGTACTCGATGACACCGTCGGGGTGGCCGAGGAACTCCACGGTGGTGACGCCGACGGCCGCGGCCGCCGCGCGCTGCTCGGCCTCCCGCAGCGACCGGGCCTGGGCCGGGGGGAGGGTGTCGATGCCGGCCTCGCCGCGGGTGGCGAGGACGTAGCTCACCTCCCGGCCGCCGGCCGTCCAGGCGGCCACCGCCGCCGAGCAGCCGTACTCCAGGTCGTCGGGGTGGGCCACCACGGCCAGCGCCCGCCGCCAGTCGTCCGGCATCGGGCGCAGCGGGGGCAGCGGGGGCGGGGAAGGGTCGGTCATGGGTCTGCTCTCGTGAACTCGGGCACGGGGTGCGGGCGAGGGGCGCTGCGGCGCTGGGCGGTGCGGCGCTGGGCGGCGCGGGCCGGGCGGGTCACGGCAGCAGGCTCTCCAGCGGCAGCCCCGGGTCGGCGAGCAGGGCGTCGTCCACCGCCGCGCCGGACTCGATCAGCGCGCGGACCGTGCCGATGACGTCCCACACGTCGACGCTCATCCCCGCGACCACTCGCTCGCCGGACATCCAGAACGCGACGAACCGCCGCTCCTGCCGCGAACCGCGGAAGACCACCCGGTCGTAACCGCCCGGCTCGGTCCAGCCGGTGTACTCCATGCCCAGGTCGTACTGGTCGGTGTAGAAGTACGGCAGCCGGTCGTAGGACGCGTCCTCGCCCAGCATGCTCAGCGCGGCGGTGCGCGGCTGGTGCAGCGCGTTGGCCCAGTGCTCCACCCGCAGGCGCCGGCCGAGCCGCGGGTGGTAGGCGGCCGCCACGTCACCGGCGGCGTACACGCCGGGCGCGGAGGTGCGCAGATGCTGGTCGGTGACGATGCCGTCGGCCACCTCCAGCCCGGCCGCCTCGGCGAGCTGGACGTTGGGGGTGATGCCGACGCCGACCACCACGGCGTCGGCGGGCAGGCGGGTGCCGTCGGCCAGCAGTACGCCGTCCGCGCGGCCGCCGGTTCCGGTGATCCGCTCGACCCGGGCGTGCGGCCGCAGATGGACACCGTGGTCCAGGTGCAGCCGGGCGAAGACCTCGGCCGCCTCCCGGCCCAGCACCTTCAGCAGCGGCAGCTCGCCGCGCTCCAGCAGGGTCACCCGGGCGCCGGCCGCGCGGGCCGCGGCCGCCGTCTCCAGGCCGATCCAGCCGCCGCCGACCACCACGATCCGGGCGCCCTCGGTGAAGGCGGCCTTCAGGCGTTCGCTGTCGCCGACCCGCCGCAGGTACAGCACGTTCTCCCGGTCCGCCCCCGGCACGGCCAGGCGGCGCGGGGTGGAGCCGGTGGCCAGCAGCAGCGCGGCGTAGGGCAGCCGGCGCCCGTCGTCCAGGGTCACCGTGTTCCCGCCGGGGTCGACGGCGGTCACCCGGGTGCCCAGCAGCAGGTCGACGCCGTTCTCCCGGTACCAGCTCTCGGGGTGCACATGGATCGACTCGCGGTCCTCCTTGCCCAGCAGATAACCCTTGGACAGCGGCGGGCGGATGTAGGGGCGTTCCGGTTCGTCGCCGATGACGAGGAGCGGCCCGTCGTGGCCGTGCTCGCGCAGTTCCTCCGCGGCCTTGCCGGCGGCCAGGCCGCCTCCGACGATCACGAACGTATTGACACGCGGCATGATGATCCCAGTCCCAGGTCGTGCGGCGCGCACAGCGAGCCGTGCGGTGCGGTCGTCCATGAGACCGGGCGGCGGCACGGGTTGTGACACCGTCCGTCTCCGGCCGCCTCAGTGCGGTCCGGCGAGCGTGACCGCCAGCAGTTCCGGCTCGTCGTGCCCCGGCAGCGGCACGAACCCGTACCGCGCCAGTTCCCCGGTCAGCCGGGCGCGCGAGGCGGGCCACATCCAGAACGTCTCGGTGTGCTCCCGCAGTACCCCTTGAGCGCCCCTGACCCAGTAGTCGGCGCGGGTGCGGATGCGGTACCCGGCGGGCGACATCGTCAGGCGCCCGCCGTAGGTGTGCGCACCGACCCGCTGCTCGGGCAGCAGCCGCACGAGGGTGCGCGCGGGCATGCGGTCGGGCGGCAGTTGCAGGAACAGCGAACCGCCGGACACCAGGGCGGTGCCGATCCCGGGCCACAGCGACTCCCGCGCGGCCGGCGGCAGACAGCCGACCATGTTGTGGCAGACGGCCACGTCCGCGACGGCGGCCGGCCCCGCCCGGTCCAGGGGGTACGGGTGCACGGTCACCCGCTCCCGCTGCCGCGCGGGCAGCGCGGCGAGCCGGGTCAGCAGGGCGCCGCGCATGGCCCGGGACGGTTCGACGGCGTGCACGTCGGCCCGGGACTCGGCCAGGCTCATCAGCGTGACCCGTCCGGTGCCGGCACCGATGTCCAGCACACCCAGCCGGGCCGACGCGACCGCCCGGCGGTAGAGCCGGCGCACCCGCGCCGCGTCCGCCTCGGCCTGCAGGATGTCGTAGAACTCGGCGGTGACGGCGTAGGCGTCCGGGGCCGGCCGGACGGCCGCCGGCGCTCGGGTGACAACGGTATGCATGTCCAGCAAGACAACGTGTGGACCGGACCTGTGACAGTGTCATCCGCTGCTGGGGGAGTGACCGTTGTCACCGCCGTCCGCTGTCACAGCGGGACGGGACGCGCAGTCAACTCTGCGGCTTTCGTGAAACCGTAGTGAG
Source organism: Streptomyces sp. ISL-12 (assembly GCF_018614415.1). GTDB lineage: Bacteria > Actinomycetota > Actinomycetes > Streptomycetales > Streptomycetaceae > Streptomyces. The sequence goes on along the minus strand of NZ_JAGGOO010000002.1, from coordinate 35,596 downwards.
AGCGGAGTACGTCGTCATGACCGCGAGTTCCCCCCAGGTATGGCTGCCCGCGCAGTTCACCCGTCTCACCGACCTGCCCCCGGGGCTCGAGTACGCCCGCTGGGACGGCCGTTCGCCCTACCCGACGGACCCGGCCGAAGTGGAGTTCTACGCCCCGCCGCTGACCCAGGACATCGATGTCATCGCCGGGCCGCTCGCCCGGATGACCCGGCTGCGGGCGGTCCAGGCCCTCAGCGCCGGCACCGACGAACTGCGGGCCGCACTGGACCGCGTCCCCCGCGAGGTGACCCTGTGCAACGCGCGGGGTGTCCCCGCGCCCGGCACGGCGGAGCTGGCGCTCACCCTGGTCCTCGCCTCCCTGCGGGGTGTCCCCGAGGCGCTCCGCGCCCAGGAGCAGGGGGCCTGGGAGCCACGGGTGCACTCCTCGCTGTACGGGCGGTCGGTGCTCATCGTCGGCTACGGCGCCGTCGGATCCGCGCTGGAGGACCTCCTGGCCCCGTTCGGCTGCGCCGTGACCCGCGTCGCCAGTACCGGCCGCCGGACGCCCCGGGGGCCGGTGCACTCCGTCGCCCGCCTGCCCCGGCTCGTCGCCGACGCGGACGTGGTGGTGCTGTGCGTCCCGCTGACCCCGGACACCCGGCGGCTGTTCGACGCCGGGCTGCTCGCCCGCATGAAGGACGGCGCCCTGCTGGTCAACGTCGCCCGGGGGGCCGTCGTCGACACCGACGCCCTGCTGAAGGAGGCCGACGGCGGCCGGCTGCGGGCCGCGCTCGACGTGACCGACCCCGAACCGCTGCCGCCGGGGCACCCGCTGCGCACCGTGCCCGGGGTGCTGATCACCCCGCACGTCGGCGCGTTCACGCCGGCCCTGTGGCCCCGTCTGGAAACGCTCATCCGGGACCAGTTGGCCCGGTTCGCCGCGGGCGCGGAACTGCGGAACGTCGTCGCGCGCTGACCCGGGCCGGGTGTCACACCCTCGCCGGGTCACCGGTCATGACTCACGACAGCCGTTCACGAATCATCCCCATCACCGCGAACGGCACCGTCATGGACGAGTCGGCTCCGCCGTGCGCCGCGCGGGCGGCAGAAACGAATGGTGAAGAGATGGGCAACGACAGCCGGCCGGCCGGGCCGGAACAGGGGCACGGCGGGGACAGGCTCGCCCGCTGGCTGGACAGCCGCTCGGGCTACCACCGGCTGACCTCCTCCACCCGGCGCATGGTCTTCCCCGACCACTGGTCGTTCCTGCTCGGCGAGATCGCGCTCTACAGCTTCGTCGTCCTGCTGGTCACCGGCGTCTACCTGAGCTTCTACTTCCACCCCTCCACCGACCCCGTCATCTATGACGGCGGCTACGCCCCGCTGCGCGGCCAGCTGGTCTCCGAGGCGTTCGACTCGACCCTGCACCTGTCCTTCGACGTCCGCGGCGGACTGCTCATCCGCCAGGCCCACCACTGGGCGGCGCTGGTCTTCGTCGCCGCCCTGTTCACGCACCTGATGCGGGTCTTCTTCACCGGCGCGTTCCGCAAACCCCGCGAGCTGAACTGGGTGTTCGGCTTCCTGCTGCTCGTGCTGGCCATGTTCGCCGGGCTGACCGGCTACGACCTGCCCGACGACCTGCTGTCCGGCACCGGCCTGCAGGTGGTCAACGGCACGCTGCTGTCGGTCCCGGTGGTCGGGACGTACCTGTCGTTCTTCCTGTTCGGCGGCGAGTTCCCCGGCGAGGACCTGATCGCCCGCTTCAACACCCTGCACACGCTGGTCATCCCCGCGCTGATCGTCGCCCTGTTCGCCGCCCACCTGGCCCTGGCCGTGCTCCACCGGCACACGCAGTACCCGGGGCCGGGGCGTACCGAACGCAACGTGGTCGGCCGGCCGGCCAAGGTGTACGCCGTGCGGGCCGCCGGCCTGTTCTGCTTCGTGGCCGGTGTCATCTTCGTCATGGCCGCCGTCGCGCAGATCAACCCCGTGTGGAACTACGGTCCCTTCCGCCCCGACCAGGTCTCCGCCGGCTCCCAGCCCGACTGGTACATGGGTGTCGCCGACGGCCTGCTGCGGGTCATGCCCGGCTGGGAGATCGACGTGTGGGGCCACACCCTGGCCCTGGACAACTTCCTTCCGCTGCTGGCCGGCGTGCTGTTCTTCCTGGCCCTGGGCGCCTACCCGTTCCTGGAGGCATGGGTCACCGACGACGACCGCCACCACCATCTGCTGGACCGCCCCCGCAACCGGCCGGTGCGCACCGCCCTGGGCGTGGCCTGGCTCAGCGGCTACGCGGTGGCGCTGACCGGCGCCGCCAACGACGTGATCGCCACCCGGCTGCACGTCTCCGTCAACGGGGTCACCTGGGCGGTGCGGATCGGCCTGTTCGTCGTCCCGGTGCTGGCCTTCGTCGTCACCAAGCGCCTGGCGCTGGGCCTGCAGCGCCGGGACCGCGACAAGGTGCTGCACGGGCGCGAGACCGGCGTCATCAAACGCCTCCCGCACGGCGAGTACGTCGAGGTCCACGAACCCCTGGACCAGGCACACCGGCACGCGCTGACCGCGCACGAGCAGTACCGCCCCCTGGAGCCCGTCCCCGCCCGGGACACGGACGGTTCCCCGACCGCCCGCACCCGGCGGCTGCGCACCGGGCTCAGCCGGGCCTTCTACGGCCCCGGCAGCCAGATCACCAAGCCCTCGGAGACCGAGTACCGGGAGATCACCGGCCGCACCCGTCCCTGACCCCCGGCTCGCTCACCGCACCGTCCCACCCCTTCACGAAAGGCGATCGACATGAACCGCTCCCCGCACACCACCGGCACCCCCCTGTCAACCCGTACCACCCGCACCGCCCGGGCCCGTTTCGCCCTGACCGTCCTGGCCGGCGCCAGTGTCGTCGCGAGCGTCCTGGTCACCTCGGTCGGCCCGGCCGCCGCCGACAAGGGCGCCCCGGCCCCCGCCGCCAAGCCCACCGTCGTCCTGGTGCACGGCGCGTTCGCCGACTCCACGAGCTGGAACGACGTCATCGGGAAACTGAGACACGACGGTTACCCGGTGGTCGCCGTCGCCAACCCGCTGCGCTCCCTCAGTGGTGACAGCGCCTACCTCAAGGACGTCCTGGCCGGCATCGACGGACCCGTCGTCCTGGCCGGCCACTCCTACGGCGGCTCGGTGATCAGCAACGCGGCCACCGGCGACCGGGACGTCGAGGCACTGGTCTACCTGGCCGCCTTCCTCCCCGAGGAGGGCGAGAGCGCGGTCGACCTGTCCGGGAAGTTCCCCGGCGGCACGCTCGGCGAGGCGCTGCGGCCGGTGCCCGTCACCGGCGCCGACGGCTCCACGGGCACCGACCTCTACATCCAGCAGGACAAGTTCCGTCACCAGTTCGCGGCGGACGTGCCGCGCGCCAAGACCGACCTGATGGCCGTCACCCAGCGGCCGGTCACCGAGGCCGCCCTGGCCGAGGGCGCGGCCGAGCCGGCCTGGAAGACCATCCCGTCCTGGGTGCTGGTCGCCACCCGCGACCTCAACATCCCGCCCGCCGCCCAGCGGTTCATGGCCGAGCGGGCCGGCGCCCACACCTTCGAGGTCCGCTCCTCGCACGCGGTGAGCGTGTCACGGCCGGACACGGTCACCGACGTCATCGAGGACGCCGCCCGTTCGGTGCGCTGACCGGCGGCGAACCGATGCGTCGCGCACCGCGGATCGTCCCGACCGGACCCGCCGATCTCGCCCGGGTCGTGGCGCTGCACCGCCGCTGCTCCACCCGGACCCTGTGGAGCCGCTACCACCGTGCGATGGCCGACCCCGGAACCTGTCTGCCCACGCTGCTGGGCCGGCCGGGGTCGGTCCATCTGGCGGCGCGGGACACCACCGGCCGCTTCGTCGCGGTGGGACACCTGATGCCGGACCACTCCGACGTGGAGGCCGCGCTGCTGGTGGAGGACGCCTGGCAGGGCCGCGGACTGGGCACCCGCCTGCTGCACGCCCTGCTCCGGCACGCGCTCGACGGCGGCTGGGAGACGCTCTACGGGCTCTGTCTGCCGGGGGACACACGGATCGACGCCATCCTGCGGCACGCGCCCGTCCCCGTGCGGCGGGTGGAGACGGACGGCGCGGTCACCGCCTCGGTCCGGCTCCTCGGCCCGGCCGGCCGGATCCCCGCCGCCGGCGGCGGAAGTAGGTGACCGCCCCGCAGGCCAACCTGGCCGACCTCACCGCCGTCCGGCTCCCGCCGGCCCGGCTGGGATGACCACCCCTCTCCGCCGAAGGACATCAGATGCCCGACACCGAAAGCACGCCCGTCCGGGTCGGCACCGACCTGGAGGGAGCCGGTGCCCGCATCGACGGCCAGGCCGCCCACATCATGGGCCAACTGACCGCTTCGACGCCGGCGGCGTCGTGCTGCTGCTGACTGGCTGCCTGGTGCTGGGCGCGGGCAGTGGCTGCTCGCCGCGACGAACCTGACGCTGTCCGCGGTGACCGCCGGGTGCCGTGCTCCTCGGCACCTCCGGTGATCCCTGCACGGTGGCGCTGGCCGCCTGCCTCGGAACGGCCCTGGGTGTTGCGGGCACCCGCCGGCCGAGGCGCGGCGCACCTGGCTGCCCCGGGTGGCCGCGGCGCCCTGACGGTGGTCAGATAGCGGGCCGCGTCCGCACCGTCCACCAGCCGGTGGTCGTACGACAGGGACAGGTGCACCAGGTCCCGGACGCCGATGGACTCCTTGCCGTCGGCGCCGACGTTCTCGGTGTCGAAGCAGGTGATCGTCCCCGCGGCCTCGTCGATCCTGGCGTTGACCACCTGGTGCGCCTTCAGCGCCTGGGCGGCGGCCTTGAGGAAGAAGGGCAGCGGTGACAGCTTGACGCCCTCCCGGTCGAGGAACCCGTCCTTCGCACCGGCCCGCAGCCGGATCAGCCGGGTGACGTCGGCCTCCACCGTGGTGGTCAGCTGCGCCTGCTCGCGCAACGCCTTCTTCAGGTTGTCGCCGATGGCCCGGCGCATCCGGGTCAGCGGAACGGTCCGGCCCCGCAGCGGGAGGCGGTCCGCCGCCGGGGCGGGGCTCATCGGTGTGGTTACCGGAGTGGTAGGGGCAGTTGGAGTCACCAGAGCCACCGGAGTCGCCGGCACCGCCGGACCCCCCTCAGACACCACCCCCCCCCCCGTGTCCGCCGTCGTCCCGGTCCCGATGACGGCCAGCCGGGCGCCGACCTCCACCGTCTCGTCCTCGGCGGCGGTGATCTCCAGCAGCCCCCCGCCGGCCGGGGCGGGGGGCTCGGTGCCGACCTTGTCGGTGGACACCCCCAGCAGCGGCTCGTCGGCCTCGACACGGTCGCCCGCCTGTTTCAGCCAGCGCGTCACCGTGGCCTCGGTGACGGACTCGCCGAGCGCGGGCAGGGTCAGGGCAATCGTCATGACGTCGGTCAACTCCTCACTGACCGGCGGGCCCGGACGGCCCCCGGCGGTAGCGCTCGCGGGCCCGCGCGACGGTCTCGGCGGACAGCCGCCCGGCCCGGGCCAGCCGGTCCAGGGCCGTCACCACGATCGACTCGGGGTCGACCCCGAAGTACCGGCGTACGTCCGCACGGGTGTCGGACAGGCCGAAACCGTCGGTGCCCAGCGAGTAGTAGTCCTGCTCGACCCACTGGCTGATCTGGTCCGGCACCTGCCGCATCCAGTCGCTGACCGCCAGCACCGGCCCCGGCGCCCCGGCCAGCGCCCGGGTGACGTACGGCGTGCGGTCCTCGCCGCGCGTGCGCGCGTCGTCCGCCGCCATCGCGTCCCGCCGCAGCTCCGTCCAGGACGTCACCGACCACACGTCGGCGTGCACGTCCCAGTCGGCGGCGAGCAGTTCCTGCGCGCGCAGGGCCCAGTGGATCGCCGTACCGGAGGCGAGCAGTTGCAGCCGGGGCCCGGCCGCCGCGGCCGCGGCCGGCTCGGCGGGCCGGAACCGGTAGACGCCCCGGACGATGCCCTCCTCGACGCCCGGCACCGCCGGCATGGCGGGTTGGTGCCGGGGCTCGTTGTACACGGTCAGGTAGTAGAAGACGTCCTCGGGCCGCTCGCCGTACATCCGGCGCAGACCGTCCCGGACGATCACGGCGATCTCGTAGGCGAACGCCGGGTCGTAGCTGACCGCCGCCGGGTTGGTGGCGGCCAGCAGGTGCGAGTGGCCGTCGCCGTGCTGGAGGCCCTCACCGGTCATGGTCGTACGCCCGGCGGTGCCGCCGATCACGAAACCGCGGCCCATCTGGTCGCCGAGCGCCCAGAACTGGTCGCCGGTGCGCTGGAAACCGAACATGGCGTAGAAGATGTAGAACGGGATCATCGGCTCGCCGTGCGTGGCGTACGAGGTCGCCGCGGCGGTGAACTCGGCCACCGAACCGGCCTCGGTGATGCCCTCGATGAGCAGCTGCCCGGTCTCGCTCTCCTTGTAGTGCAGGAGCTGGCCGGCGTCGACCGGGTCGTACGTCTGGCCCAGCGGCGAGTAGATGCCGGCCGTGGGGAACATCGACTCCATGCCGAAGGTACGGGCCTCGTCGGGGATGATCGGCACCCAGCGGGCCCCGGTCCGCTCGTCCCGCATCAGCTCCCTGACCAGCCGGACCAGTGCCATGGTGGTGGCGATCTCCTGGTGCCCGGAGCCCTTCTCCAGCTCCTCGAAGGGCTTGGCGGACGGCTGCGGCAGCGGCCCCGCGCTCACCCGCCGCAGCGGCAGCGGACCGCCCAGCGCGGCCCGGCGCGCGCGCAGGTACCGCACCTCGGGGGAGTCCTCGCCCGGATGCCAGTACGGCACCTGGTCGCCGGCCAGCGCGCGGTCCGGAATGGGCAGGTCCAGCAGGTCGCGCAGCTCCCGGAACTGAGCCATCGTCAGCTTTTTCATCTGATGGTTGGCGTTGCGGGACTCGAACGCCGAGCCGAGGGTGTGTCCCTTGACCGTCTGGGCGAGGACCACCGTCGGCGCCCCCCGGTGCTCCACCGCGGCCCGGTAGGCGGCGTACACCTTCAACGGCTCGTGTCCGCCACGGGAGTTCTCGAACAGGTCGGTGACCTGCGCGTCGCTCAGCGAGGCGGCGAGCGCGGCCAGGGCGGGCCCGGTGAAGAAGTGCTCGCGGGCGTACGCCGCGTCCCGCGCGGCCAGCGTCTGCAACTGCGCGTCGGGCACCTCGCCCAGCCGGCGCACCAGGTCACCGGTGGTGTCCCGGGCGAGCAGCGGGTCCCAGGCGGCGCCCCACAGCGTCTTGACCACGTGCCAGCCCGCGCCGCGGAACCGTGCCTCCAGCTCCTGCACGATCTTGGAGTTGGACCGTACCGGCCCGTCCAGGCGCTGCAGGTTGCAGTTGATGACGAAGGTCAGGTTGTCCAGGCCCTCGCGGGAGGCCAGGGTCAGCGCGGCCAGGGACTCCGGTTCGTCCGTCTCGCCGTCGCCCAGGAAGGCCCACACCCGCGAGGCGGAGGTGTCCTTGATGCCGCGCGCGTGCAGATAGCGGTTGAACCGGGCCTGGTACACGGCGTTGAGCGGGCCCAGCCCCATCGAGACGGTCGGGAACTCCCACAGCCACGGCAGCCGCCGCGGGTGCGGGTAGGACGGCAGCCCGTGCCCGCCCGCCTCCCGCCGGAAGGCGTCCAACTCCCGCTCGCTCAGCCGCCCTTCGAGGAACACCCGGGCGTAGATGCCGGGGGAGGCGTGCCCCTGGAGGAAGAGCTGGTCGCCCGAGCCGTCGCCGTCCTTGCCCCGGAAGAAGTGGTGGAAGCCGGTCTCGTAGAGCCAGGCCGCCGAGGCGTACGTGGAGATGTGGCCGCCCAGCCCCAGCGGGGCGCCGCGGGTGACCATCGCCGCGGCGTTCCACCGGTTGAGCGCGGTGATCCGGGTCTCCAGCTCCAGGTCGCCGTCGAACGGCGGCTGCGCGGCGGCCGGCACGGTGTTGATGTAGTCGGAGGACAGCAGCCCCGGCAGGGCGGTGCCGGTCCGCTCGGCGAACTCGTGCACCCGCCGCATCAGATAGGCGGCCCGTTCCGGCCCGGCGTGGCGCACGACGGCGTCCAGGGACGCCTGCCACTCGGCGGTCTCCTCCCGGTCGCGGTCGGGCAGTTGGTCGAGCTCACTGGGCACGGGGGGCTCAGCGGGCCGGGACGGAACACTCATGGCGGCCTTCCGGTCGGTGCGGGCGGGCGGGTTCAGCGGCTCTGCAGCCACTGGGCGAAGCTGTGGTTGCCCAGGTGGGCGTCCGGTCCGGGAAGCAGGGTCCGCTCCTGGAGCACCGCGCCGAAGAACGGGGTGCGCGGGTCGGGGATCACCGGGCCGGTCCGGCCGAGGCGGGCCAGCAGCTCGACGGTGGCGCTCTCCAGCTTCAGCTCCTCGGGCCCGGCGGCTTCGAGCACGCCGAACCGCGGCAACCCCACGGCGACATGGGCGAGTGCCGCCGCGGCGTCGTCCGCCGAGACCGGCCGCAGCAGCAGCGGCGGCACATGCACACCGCCGGCCCGCAGACCGGCGGTCGCGACGGCCGCCAGGGACTCGTAGAACGGTGTGGCCCGCACCAGGGAGTACGGCACGGTGGCGTGCCGGGCGAGGTCCTCCTGCGCCGCCTTGGCCCGGAAGTAGCCCGAGCCGACCCGGTCGGCGCCCACCAACGACAGCGCCACGTAGTGCTCGACGCCGGCCGCGGCGGCGGCCTTGAGGACATTGCCCGTGGCGGTGGTGAAGAACGCGGTGCTGACGTCCTGCTCCCGGGTGGGCGCGTCGGTGACGTCCACGACCACCTCGGCCGTGCGCAGTACCCGGTCCAGGCCCTCCCCGGTGATGACGTCGACCCCGTGCTCGCGGGAGGCCGGCACGGCCTCCACCCCGTGGTCCCGCAGCCGGGCGACGGTCCGCGCACCGATCAGACCGGTGGCACCTACAACGACGACTCTCATCTGGCTCTCCTCCGTCGCGGCCGGTGGCGGGCGTCGGAGTGCCACCGTGCTCATCCACCTAGACCGGCCCGCTTCGAATCCTGTGACACCGTGTCGTGCGCGCACTGTCACAGATCCACCGGTCAGCCGGTCAGGAGGGTGGCACGGCCACCGCGGCCGAGGGCCACGGACACGACTACGGAAGGTGCGACCCAGTGTCGGAGAACGCACAGCACACCCACCACGGCCACCACGGGCACGCAGCCGGTGGCGAGGACGGCCCCAGCTGGACCCGGGCGGCGAAGGTGATCCAGGACGCCTCCCCGGTCGTCATCCCCGAAGGCGCCTCGGCGATGACCATCCACGTCCAGTGGGAGCCCGGCGACCCGGGCACCCCGCCGCACCGCCACTCCGGCCCGGCGTTCGGCTACGTCACCAAGGGCGCTGTCCGCTTCGAGCTGGAGGGCGAGCCCGAGCGGGTCGTCGAGGCCGGCGGCACCTTCTGGGAGCCCGGCGGTGACGCCATCCACTACCAGGACGGCAACGCCCTGGCCGACGAGCGCACCGAGTTCGTCGTCACCATGTTGTGCGCCCCGGGCCAGCCCATGCTGACCCTGGTCGACGAGGCCGAACTGAAGGAGCGCGCCCACCTGCGCGCCCCCCGGCCCAGGGCCTGACTCGTACGACGGGGCCCCGCGCCCGTGACACCGGAAGCCGCCGGGATGTCACGGGCGCGGGGCCCCGTCGTAGGACCGGCTACTCCACGAAGTACGAGTCGTGCTTGTCGAAGAACGCGGCGCGCTCCTCCTCCGGGGCGTGCGCCAGGTGCGCCACCTGCTCGAAGTACTCCTCGCGCGGGGCGCCCGGGGTGAACAGCAGCAGCATGTCGGCCGGCGCGTCGGAGTCGTTGCGGAAGGCGTGCAGCCCGCCCTGCGGCACATGCAGGAAGTCGCCCTTGCGGGCGTCCACCCACCGCACCCCGTCGAAGACCCGCACGGTGCCGTCCAGGATGTAGAACGACTCGGAGATCCGCTTGTGGAAGTGCGTCTTGGGGCCGCCCGCCCGGGGCCGCATCTCCACCCGGTACAGCCCGAACTCGCCCCGGGTGGTGGCGGTGGTCGCCAGATAGTGGGTGGCGTCCTTGCCGGTACCGCTCTCCCCGAGGGCCGGCGGGGTGCCGGCCGGCCGGAAGACGGCGCTGACCTCACCGTCCTCACCCCAGTACTTCTGCTCCGGGTACGGGTACGACATGGTGTGCTCCTTCTCCTCGCGGCCGGGGGTTCCGGCCGGGTGTCACAGGTGGGGTGCGGTGGTGCGGTGGTGCAGGAAGCGGGAGACCAGCGGCGGCTCCATCAGCCAGCCGTGGGCCCGCCCGTGCGGGCGGCCGGGAGCCGAGGCTGTCCGCGGCAGCAGGCCGAAGGCGAGCGCCGCGCCGACGGCCGGCAGGCCCGCGCACAGCGGCATGGCCCGGCCGAACGCGGCGGTGAAGGCCGCGTCCGACCGGTAGGCGTCCGGCCCCATCCCGACCAGCAGCGGCAGCGCCGCCACGGCCACCAGCCCGGCCGCCCGGGCCGCGGCGTTGTTGATGCCGCTGGCCAGCCCGGCGTCGGCGGCGTCCACCGACGACAGCAGCGTCACCGTCAGCGGCGCCACCAGGACCACCATGCCGGCGCCCATCACCAGCAGCGCGGGCAGGATCTCGGCCGGGTAGGACGCGCCCGGCCCGACCCGCAGCATCATCAGCATGCCCGCCCCGCACACCAACGGGCCCGCGGTGAGCGGCAGTCGCGGCCCCAGCCGCTGGGCGAGCGCCCCGGCACCGGCCGAGAACAGCAGCATCAGCACGGTGTTGGGCAGCATGGCCGCACCGGCGCCCAGCGCCGAGTACCCGACGACGATCTGCAAGTGCAGCGCGGTCAGGAAGAAGAACCCGCCGGTGCCCGCGTAGACGCACACGGTGATCAGGTTGACGGCGGTGAACTGCCGGGACGAGAAGATCGCCGGCGGCATCATCGGGTCACCGCCGCGCCGCTCGACGCGCAGGAACGCGGCGCCCACCAGGACGGCGGCGACGGCGGCGGTCACGGCCACCGGGCCGCCGCCGCGCGCCTCGGTCAGCGCGTAGGTGGCCAGTGCCAGCGCCAGCGCGCCCAGCACGGCACCGGACACGTCGAAACCCGGCCGCAGCCCGCCGGCCGGGGCCGGCCGGGGCGCCCCCACGGACTCCGGGACGTGGCGCAGCGCGACCGGCACGCACAGCAGCGCCGGGACGGTGCTCAGCAGGAAGGTCCAGCGCCAGCCGGGGCCGTCCACCAGCCAGCCGCCGAGGAACGGCCCCAGCGCCGCGCCGATGCCGCCGAAACCCGACCACAGGCCGATCGCGCGCGGCCGGTCGTCCGGGTGGAACGACGCCTCGATGATCGCCAGCGAACCGGGGGTGAGCAGCGCGCCGCCGACGCCCTGCAACGCCCGGGCGGCGATCAGCGTGCCGGCGTCCGGGGCCAGGGCGCACAGCAGGGAGGCGGCCGCGAACCAGACGGTGCCCACGACGAAGACCCGCCGCCGCCCGAACCGGTCGCCCAGCGAACCGCCCAGCAGGATCAGCCCCGCCAGGGTCAGCATGTAGGCGTTGACCGTCCACTGCAGCACGGCGAGACCGGCGCCGAAGTCGGCACCGATGTGCGGCAGCGCCACGTTGGTGACGGTCGAGCCGAGCAGGACCACACCGGAGCCCAGCACGGTGGCCAGCAGCGTCCACCGTCCTCGGGCACTGGCGACGCGCAGACCGGCGGCGGGCGCCGCGGCGGCGGAGTGGTCCATGTCGGGTCCTGCCCTGATCAGGTGGCGGTGGCGGTGGCGCGGGTCCGCGGGCCCCGCGGGGGCGGTCGGTCGCGCCGCCCGCCCCCGCCCGGCCGCGGCGGTCGGATCAGCCGAACATGCCGGGCTTGTAGCCACCGGCCGGCTGGCGGTTGATGACGTTGATGCGGTTGTAGGCGTTGATGACGGCGATCAGCGAGATCAGCGCGACGAGCTGGTCCTCGTCGTAGTGCTCGGCGGCCTTCGCCCACGCCTCGTCCGACACCCCCGCCGAACCGTCCGCGAGCCGCGTGCCCTGCTCGGTCAGCTCCAGCGCCGCACGCTCGGCGTCGGTGAAGACGGTGGCCTCCCGCCACACCGCCACCAGGTTCAGCCGCTGCTGGTCCTCACCGGCGGCGGCGGCGTCCTTGGTGTGCATGTCGGTGCAGAAACCGCAGCCGTTGATCTGGCTGGCGCGGATCTTCACCAGCTCCTGCGTGGCCACCGGCAGGGCCGAGTGCACCGCCGCACCGGCCGAGTTCAGGTGCTTCATGACCTTGCCGGCCAGGGCGTTGCCGAAGTAGTCCAGTCGAGCTTCCATGACGGATCTCCCACGTGAGAAACAGTTACATCCCACTGACCGGACACCCACCGCGTCTGTGACATGACCCAGCACACAGTGTGGGCCACTAGCATCGGGCGCACAGACCGGGGCCGTCGATGGCCCCGACGAACGCAAGGTGGTCACCATGGCAACCGAAAGTGTGCTGCACCCCCGCCTCATCGTCCCGGTCGGACACGTCGAACCCGTGCCCCGCCGCATCCGGGGGACGATCGGCGGCCGGGTCGCCTTCGACACCCGGCGTGCCCTGTACGTGTGGGAATGGCAGGCGTACCCCCAGTTCAGCATCCCCGTCGAGGACCTGGTGGACGGTGTGCTGCACGACGACGGACACACCGAACAACTCGGGGCCGGCCCCGCCCACCGGCACACGCTCCAGGTCGGGCCGGAGACCCGGGCGGGCGCGGCGTGGGTCTGGGCGGAGGGCGCCCCGGCCCCCCTGCACAACACCGTGCGTTTCGAGTGGGACGCACTGGACTCCTGGTTCGAGGAGGACGAACCGGTCTTCGTGCACCCCCGCAGCCCCTACTCCCGGGTGGACGCCCTGCGGTCGAACAGCACGGTCCGGGTCGAGGTCGAAGGGGTCGTCCTGGCCGAGGCCACCGGCTGCGTGAAGCTGTTCGAGACCGGCCTGCCCACCCGCTACTACCTCGACCGCGCAGACGTCGACTGGACCCGGCTGCGCCCCTCGGACACGGTGACCCGCTGCCCGTACAAGGGGACGACCAGCGGCTACTGGTCCTTCGGCGGCCCGGACGCCACCCACGAGGACATCGCCTGGGCGTACGACTTCCCCACCCTCCAGGCCCACCGCATCGCCGGGCTGACCGCGTTCTACAACGAACACGTCGATCTGTACGTCGACGGCCACCGGCTGCCGAAACCCGCCGAACAGTGAGGTGACGAACCGTTCCCCCCGGAACGTCACACATCACGCCCCGCCCCGGTCTCAAGAGGTGAAGCGCCCCTCGCACGAGCCCTTCACACGAAGTTCTCACACTCATCGCCTCACCCAGGAGACCACCATGAGTGACATCGTTCTCGAACCCGCCGCGCAGCAGTTCGCCGACGCCGCCGCCCAGCCGCCGCGGCTGTACGAACTCGGTGTCGAAGGCGCCCGCAAGCTGCTCGACGACGTCCAGTCCGGGCCGGTCGACAAGCCCGACGTGGACGAGAAGTGGATCACCGTCGCGGCCCCGGTCGGCGACGTGCGGGTGCGCATCGTCAAGCCCGTCGGCAGCACCGGGGTCCTGCCCGTCGTCTTGTACGTGCACGGCGGCGGCTGGATCCTCGGCAACGCCGGCACCCACGACCGCCTGGTGCGCGAACTGGCCGTGGGCGCCGAGGCGGCCGTGGTCTTCGTCGAGTACGACCGCTCCCCGGAGGCGAAGTACCCGGTCGCCGTCGAGCAGGCGTACGCCACCGCCCAGTGGGTCACCGCCAAGGGCGCCGAAGAGGGCCTGGACGGCTCCCGCATGGTGGTCGCCGGTGATTCCGTCGGCGGCAACATGACCGCCGCCCTGACCCACCTGGCCAAGCGGCGCGGCGACGTGACCTTCCGGCACCAGTCGCTGTACTACCCGGTCACCGACGCCGGGCAGGACACCGAGAGCTACCGCCTCTTCGCCGACGGACCGCACCTGACCGCCAAGGCGATGGAGTGGTTCTGGAACGCCTACACCGCCGACCCCGCCGAACGCGACCAGGCCACGGTCTCCCCGCTGCGCGCCACCCTGGAGGAACTGCGGGGCCTGCCCCCGGCGTTCGTCGTCATCGACGAGAACGACGTCCTGCGCGACGAGGGCGAGGCGTACGCCCGCAAGCTGATCCAGGCCGGTGTGCCGACCACGAGCGTGCGCTACAACGCCACCCTGCACGACTTCATGATGCTCGACCCGGTGCGCGGCACCCAGGCGTCCACCGCGGCGATCGAGCAGGCCGTGCACGTGCTGCGCCAGGCCCTCGGCACCGACTGACCCGCGCTCGGCGCACCGACCGAAAGGCACATCCATGCGTGCACAGCAGCCGACCGTCGTCCTCGTCCACGGCGCGTTCGCGGACGCCTCCAACTGGAACGGGGTCGTCGACCGGCTCCGGACCCGCGGCTACCCGGTGGTGGCCGCCGCCAACCCGCTGCGCGGACTGGCGGCGGACAGCGACTACGTCAGGCAGCTCCTGACCTCCATCGACGGCCCCGTGGTGCTCGGCGGGCACTCCTACGGCGGCTCGGTCATCAGCACCGCCGCGCGCGGACTCGACCACGTCCGGGCGCTCGTCTTCGCCGCGGCGTTCCTGCCGGAGGCCGGCGAGAGCGCGGTCGCGCTGTCCGCCCGGTTCCCGGGCAGCACCCTGGCGGAGACCCTGCGCCCGGTGCCGGTCACCCTCCCCGACGGCAGCCCGGGCACGGACCTCTACATCGACCAGGCCAGGTTCCACCAGCAGTTCGCCGCCGACGTACCCGAGGACACGGCGGCGGTCATGGCCGCCACCCAGCGGCCCGTGACCGAGACCGCCCTGGCCGAGGCGGCCGGCGAGCCGGCCTGGCGGGACATCTCGTCCTGGGTCCTGGTGCCCACGGCAGACCGCACCGTCCCGCCGCGGCTGCAGACCTTCCTGGCCGAGCGGGCGGGCGCCACGGCGAGGACCGTCGACGCCTCCCACGCGGTCAGTGTCTCGCGACCGGACGAGGTGGCCCGCCTGATCGACGAGGCGGCGCGGGCCACCGGCCGGCGGAGCACCTCGTGAACACCGAGAAGCAGGCCGCCCGTGGACTGGTCGACATAGAGGCGTACCTCCACCAGGAAGCCCACCTCGGCGCCGCCCGCCGCCGCGTGACCGCCTTCACGGCACGCACGGACGGGCTCACCCAGGAACAGAGGAGGGACATCGAGTCGTGGTACCTCGATGAACAGCGGTACGTGGCGCGCATGGTGACGCAGCACATCGCCGACCGCCTCGACGCGGCCGACGCGGCACACCGCGTCCGGTTCGCGCGATGGCTGCGCGGCACCATGATCGCCATGACCGTGATCACCCTGGTGACCTTCGTCGGCACCGCCGTCGTCGTCGGCTCGACGGCCTGACCCGCGACGGCGCCGCCACCGCCCGGCCGGTCCGGCGGCCGCCAGGGGTATCGTGACCGCGGGGAGGCGGGCATGGTGAGGGAGCGAGCACGCGTCGGGCTCGTCGGACGGCAGGCCGAGTGCCAGGTCCTCGACGACCTGCTCGCCCGGGTCCGGGCCGGGCGCAGCGGGGTCGTGGTGGTGCGCGGAGAGGCGGGCATCGGGAAGACCGCACTGCTCAACCACCTCCTGGGCCGGGCCACCGGATGCCGCGTCGTCAAGGCGGCCGGCGTACAGAGCGAGATGGAACTCTCCTACGCCGGGCTGCACCAGCTGTGCGCTCCGCTGCTGTCCCGCCTCCTCGACGCACTGCCCGAGCCGCAGCGCGACGCCCTGCGCACGGCGTTCGGCCTGCGCTCCGGTGCCGCGCCCGACCGGTTCCTGGTCGGCCTGGCCACCTTGAGCCTGCTGGCCGGCGCGGCCGGCGACGAGCCCCTGGTCTGCCTGGTCGACGACGCCCAGTGGCTGGACCGGGTGTCGTCCCAGACCCTGGAGTTCGTAGCCCGCCGGCTCGACGCCGAGTCGGTCCTGCTGGTGCTGGCCGTCCGCGAGTCCGGCTCCCGCGACATCCTGCCCGACCTGCCGGAACTGCCGGTGCGCGGACTGGACGAGCACGACTCCCGACGCCTGCTGGACTCCGTCCTGACCGGCCCCCTCGACCCGCGGGTGCGCGACCGGGTCGTCGCCGAGACCCGCGGCAACCCGCTGGCCCTGCTCGAACTGCCGCACGGCCTGAGCGCCGTGGAGACGGCCGGCGGCTACGAAGGCCCCACGGCCCGGCCGCTGACCAGCCAGATCGAGGCGGGCTACCTGCGCCGCATCCAGTCGCTCCCGGCCGAGGCCCAGCGGCTGCTCCTGATCGCCGCCATCGAGCCGGTCGGCGACGTGGCCCTGCTGCGGCGGGCCGCCGAACGCCTGGGCATCCCCGTGGACACCGCCGTCACCCATGCCGAAGCCTCCGGCCTGCTCACGCTCGGCACCTGGGTGCGCTTCCGCCACCCCCTGGTCCGCTCCGCGGCCCAGCGCGCCGCCGCCTTCGAGGAACGCCGGCGCGTGCACCAGGCGCTGGCCGACTCGATCGACGCGCGCCTCGACCCCGAACGCCGGGTGTGGCACCTGGCCAGCGCGACGGCACAGCCGGACGAGACCGTCGCCGCCGAACTGGAGGGCTCGGCCGGCCGGGCACACGCCCGCGGCGGCGTCGCGGCGGCGGCGGCCTTCCTGCACCGCGCCACCGAACTGACCCCCGACCCGGTACGCCGCGGCACCAGAGCGCTGGCCGCCGCGCGGGCCACCTACCAGGCGGGCGCCTTCGACACCGCCCTGGAACTGGTCGACACCGCCGAGTCCGCCCCGCTCGGCGAGGCCGGGGCCGGCCGGGCGCTGCTGCTGCGGGGACAGATCGTCTCCGCCGCGCAGAGCGCGAGCGCCGGCCTGCCGCTGCTGCTCGAAGCCGCCGAACGGCTCCGGCCGTACGACCCCCGGCTGGCCACCCAGACCTACCGGGACGCCGTCTACGCCGCCCTCACCGCGGGCCGGCTGGCCACCGGCGGGGTCCGGGACGTCGCCGAGACGGTGCTGCGGGTGCCCGGCCACGACGCCGCAGAGACCCGCGAGACGCTCCTGCTGACCGGACTGGCACGGGTGGTCACCGAGGGGTACGCGGTGGGCGCGCCCCTGCTGACGCGGGCCGTCACCGCCTTCCGGACGCACGGGTGGGCGGAGGAGGACGGCCTGGGCTGGCTGCCGTTCGTGTGCCGCATGGCGCACAACGTCTGGGACTTCGCCGCCTGGTCGGAGCTGTCGGCCCGGCTGGTCGACCTGGCCCGCGCCGGCGGCGCGCTCGCCGTGCTGCCCTCGGCGCTCCTGCTGCGCCTGTCCAACCGGGTGTTCGCCGGCGACCTGCGCGGCGCCGGTTCGCTGACCGCGCAGGCCAACGCGATCGGCGAGGCCACCGGCAGCAGCTTCTTCGCGCACTACGGGGCGCTCGTCGTGGAGCCGTTCAGAGGAGGGGAGGCCACCACCCGGCGGGCGATCGAGGCCGTCACCCAGGACCGGCTGCTCAGCGGCGAGGGCAAGGTGGTGACGGCCACCCAGTGGGCGTCGGCGGTCCTGCACAACGGCCTCGGCCGGTACCGGGAGGCGTACGCCGCCGCCGAGCGCGGCTGCGAGAACCCGCAGGAACTCGGACTGTCCCTGCAGTCCCGGGTGGAGCTGGTCGAGGCGGCCGTCCGGCTGGGCCGGACCGAGCGGGCGGCCGCAGCGGTGCGGGTCATCGAGGAGATGGCCGAGGTCAGCCCGACCCCCTGGGCCCGCGGTACGGCCGCCGCCACCCGGGCCCTGGTGAGCGAAGGTCCGGCCGCCGAAGCCCTGTACCGGGAGGCGGTCGAGCGGCTCGACGCGGCCGGCACCCGGATGGACAGCGCGCGGGCCCGGCTGCGGTACGGCGAGTGGCTGCGCCTGAACGACCGGCGGGCCGAAGCCCGTACCCGGCTGGGCGAGGCGTACGAGATGCTCAGCGAGGCCGGTGCCGAGGCGTTCGCCGAGCGCGCCCGGCGGGAGCTGCGGGCCGCCGGGGTGACGGTACGCGGCCCCGCCCCGGCCACCCCGGCCGCGCTCACCGCGAAGGAGACCGAGATCGCCCGGCTCGCCCAGGACGGTTTCACCAACCCGGAGATCGCCGCCCGGCTGTTCCTCAGCCCGCACACCGTCGAGTGGCACCTGAGGAAGGTCTTCGCCAAGCTCGGCATCTCCTCCCGCAAGGAGATCGGCTCGGT
The DNA here is from genome assembly GCF_018614415.1 of Streptomyces sp. ISL-12. GTDB lineage: Bacteria > Actinomycetota > Actinomycetes > Streptomycetales > Streptomycetaceae > Streptomyces. Next base: position 17,402 of record NZ_JAGGOO010000002.1, on the reverse strand, counting down.
ACGGCTGGACGCCCAGCCGGCCACCCCCTGACCCGGCCGGCCCGCCGCTCACCGGGGCGAGACCCCGGCCGCGCCGGTGTCCTCGGGTTCGGCCGGCAGCGCGGGCACGGTCAGGATGGTGACCTCCTTGGCCGACAGCCGGTGCACCGGGCACCGCCCGGCGGCGGCCAGCAACTGCTCCCGCTGGCCGGTCTCCAGGTCACCGGTCAGCCCGACGTTCTTCACCACCCGGCCCCCGGGTCCGAACCGGACGGCCACGTCGACCCGGTCCAGCCGCCGGTCGGCCAGCGCCCGCACCGCCATCGATGTACAGGACCCCAGCGCGGCCAGCAGCAGCTCCCCAGGGGTGGGGCCGGCGTCCGCGCCGACGGGCTCGGATTCGTCGGCCGTCAGCGTGTGCGCGCCGATCGCGACGGAGCGGGTGAGCCGTGCGCCCTCGGCGACGGACACAAGACGCGTGTTCATGGGTGTTCCCTAAGAATGTGAGGCGGTCCGGGAGGACCGGGTGTGGCTGATGGGTGTTTGCCGCTTGTGGCTCGCGAGGAATGGCCGCCCGGTCCTTCGGGACGCTCCGACCACTGATCGAGAACTGCGGTCATCGCTGGTTAGGGACCTGTCGGCGGAGTGTTCTTCGGGCCACGAAGATGCTGGTCACGGTGGAACGGAGCGACGGGCTTGGGCGCGTCTCACGAGCGGATATGGGTCGGCATCGACGCCGGCAAGGGGCATCACTGGGCGGTGGCGGTCGACGCCGACGGCGAGACGGTGTTCTCGGCGAAGGTGAGCAACGACGAGTCGCAGATCCTCGCCCTCATCGAGACCGCCCGGGAGAGGGCCGGCGAGATCCGGTGGGCGGTGGACATCTCCGGACGTGCCTCGACGCTGCTGCTGGCCCTGCTGATCACCCACGGCCAGCACGTTGTCTACGTGCCCGGCCGCACCGTCAACCGCATGTCCGGCGCCTGCCAGGGCGAAGGCAGGACCGATGCCAAGGACGCGCGTGTCATCGCCGATCAGGTACGCATGCGCCCGAAGGGCTTCGCCCGGCTGGACACGCCTCCCGAACTGGTCACCACGCTCCGGGTGCTCACCAACTACCGGGCCGACCTGATCGCCGACCGGGTCCGGTTGATCAACCGGCTGCGGGACCTGCTGGTCGGCATCTGCCCGGCCCTGGAGCGGGCCTTCGACTGCTCCGCGGCCAAGGGCCCGGTCGTCATGCTGACCGAGTACCAGACCCCGGCCGCCCTGCGGCGGATCGGTGTCAAACGGCTCACCACCTGGCTGGAACGCCGCAAGGTCCGCGGAGCTGGTGCCGTTGCCTCGAAGGCAGTGGAGGCCGCCCAGTCGCAGACGGCCGAACTGCCCGGCGAGAAGCGGGCCGCGAAGCTGGTCTGCGACCTTGCCCACCAGCTGCTGGCCCTGGACGAGCGGATCAAGGACAACGACCGTGAGATCCGCGAGACCTTCCGCGCCGACGGGCGCGCCGGGATCATCGAGTCCATGCCGGGCATGGGCCCCATCCTGAGCGCGGAGTTCGTCGCCATCGGCGGTGACCTGTCCGGCTATCTGGACGCAGGCCGCCTGGCCTCCCACGCCGGCCTGGCCCCGGTCGCCCGGGACTCCGGGCGCCGCACCGGCAACTACCACCGGCCCAAGCGGTACAACCGGCGCCTGCGGCACATCTTCCACCTGGCCGCGCAGACCTCGATGATGCGGCCCGGTCCGTCCCGGGACTACTACCTGAAGAAGCGCGGAGAGGGGCTGCTGCACACCCAGGCTCTGCTGGCGCTGGCCCGTCGCCGGGTCGACGTGCTGTGGGCGATGCCGCGCGACAAGAGGCTCTTCACCTCCGCCCCGCCGGTCGCGCAGACGGGTTGACACGGTCATTGAGATTCCTCTCGGCCGGGTGCCCCTTTCCCGCACAGACCGGGCGGCGCTGACGGCTGTGACACCCGGCCTGTCACAGCAGCCCGCGCCACCCGGTCGGTAGGGCGGTGACCGTCACAGGCTCAAGGAGGCGTCAGATGCGAGTGGCCGTGGCCGGAGGAACCGGTCTGGTGGGCAGGCACGTCGTCACGGAACTGGAGGCCGAAGGGCACCGGGCCGTCGTCCTGGCCCGCTCCCACGGGGTGGACCTCACCACCGGGGCCGGCCTGGAGGAGAGGATGTCCGGCGTCGACGCGGTGATCGATGTGACCAACGTCGTCACCACGCGGAAGAAGACCGCCGTCGGCTTCTTCGCCCTGACCACCGGCCATCTGCTCACCGCCGCCCGGTCGCACGGGATCGGGCACCTGGTGACGCTGTCCGTCGTGGGCAGCGACAAGGTCGACTTCGGGTACTACTACGGCAAGCGCGTACAGGAGGAACTGGTCCGCGACGGAGGGGTGCCGTGGACGGTGCTGCGCGCCACCCAGTTCTTCGAGTTCCCCGAACCCCTGCTGGCCGGCCGGTCACCGGTGGCCGTGGTGCCGAGGATGCTCACCCGGCCGGTCGCCGCCCGGGACGTCGCCGAGCGGCTCGTCCGGCACGCCGTGGAGGGACCCGCGGGGACGGCCCGGGAGATCGCCGGCCCCGAACAGCTGCAGATGGTGGACATGGCCCGCCGTGCCGCACGCGTCCGGGGCCGCCGCCGCCTCGTCGTGCCGGTGACCCTGCCCGGCCGGGTGGGCAAGGCCATGACCGGCGGCGGCCTGCTGCCGCGCGGGGAGTACCTGCGGGGCCGCCGGACGTTCGCCGAGCACCTCGCGGCGCTGGAACCGTCCGCGGCCGGCCGGTGACCGCCGCCCCGCCGGAGGGCAGCCGACCCACGTGGCGGCCTCTCTCACAGCACCGTGCGCAGCATCCGCCTCGAGGTGACGCCGAGCTTGGCGTACACCTTGCGCAGGTGCCACTCCACGGTGTGCGGACTGAGGAACAGCTGGGCGCCGATCTCTGAGTTGGTCAGTCCGTCCCGGGCCAGCCGCGCGATCTGCGCCTCCTGCGCGGTGAGCGCCGCCGCGGCGGCGCCGGCCCGCCGGGACACCGTCTCCCCGGCCGCCCGCAGCTCCCGTACGGCACGCTCGGCGAACGCGCCCGCGCCGAACCGGGTGAACAGCGCGTGCGCCTCACGCAACTGCTCCCGGGCGTCGGCGCGCCGGTTCTCCCGCCGCAGCCACTCCCCGTACAGCAGCCGGGACCGGGCCAGTTCCATCGTGATCCGGGTACGGCCCAGCCGTTCGACCGCCTCCCGGTACCCCTCCTCGGCCACGGCGCCCTGCTCGAACAGGGCCCGGGAGCGGGCCTGCACACCCAGCGCCCAGTCCGTGCCGGCCGCGTCCGTGGTCCGCACCAGCCGGTCCAGCGCGGCCCGGGCCGGGTCCGGCCGGCCGCTGCGCACGGCGGCCTCCACCAGTTCCACCAGCCCCCAGTTGGCCGCGATCAGGTCCTGCGGATGGGCGCTCGCCGCCCGGGCCGCGTCGAACGCCTCCTCGTACCTGCCCAGCCCGTTGTGGAGCACCGCCTCCGCCCGCCGGGCGACGGCCACCCCGATGCCCTCGCCGCGCCGCACGGCCTCCCGCGCGCTCGCCCCGATCAGCGGACCGGCCGCCCGCGCGTCCCCCTGCCAGGCGGCCAGGGTCATCGTGCCGAACGGCGCGAAGGTGCCGCCGGACGCCTCCTGTAGGCGTCCGATCTCCGCCACCAGCAGCGCCGCCGCGTCCAGATCGCCGGCGCAGGTGTGCACGACCACCCCGGAGTTGAGCGCCAGCGGCAGCTCGGCCAGCGTCCCGGCGCCCCGCGCGGTCCGTACGTGCCGGGTCACCAGCTCCGTCCAGCGCTCGTCGTCCCACAGGTCGGCGGCCAGCGTCGAGGCCGGCCAGGACCAGCGCAGGATCTGCCCCGGGTCGGACTCCGCGAGGAACGCGTCCAGCGCCGCGCGCCCCTCGGGCACCCCGGCGCCGTGCCCGCCGGTGAACCGGGTGGCCAGGGCGTCCAGCAGCAGGTCGGCGGCGCGCGGTGGCCGCCGGCCGGGCGGCGGGGCCTGCCGGGCCGCCGCCGCCACCGCGCGTACGTCCGCGCCGGTGGCCAGCCGCCCGGCGAACATGGCGGCCGAGAGGGTCTCCAGGAACGTGTCCCGGGCCAGCGCGGCGTCGAGCGGCACCAGGCGCCGCGCGGTGGCCAGCAGCAGCGGCAGCGCCTCGTCGACGCGCCCGGTGGCGAACGCGATCTGTGCCCGCACCAGGTCCGCGTGGGCCCGGCCGGGCTCATCCAGCGCGCCGCCGCGGGCCAGCGCCAGCAGATCACGGGCCGCGGCGGGCGCCCCGGCGCGCAGTTTCGCGCGGGCGGCGGTCAGCGCCCGCGTCGCCTTGCGCCCCGGATGGGGCGTCAGTACGGCCGCGTGGGCGAGGAACGCGGCTGCCGCGGCGGTGCCGCCCCGGGCCAGCGCCCGCCCGGCCGACGCCTCCAGCTCCCCGGCGATCGCCTCGTCCGGCCGCACCGTCGCCCGCGCCAGATGCCAGGCGCGCCGGTCGGGGTCGAGGGCGGGGTCGGTCACCTCGGCCAGCACCCGGTGGGTCTCCCGCAGTTCCGCGAGCCCGGCCGACCGGTAGACGGCGGAGCGCAGCAGCGAATGCCGGAAGCGGACCAGGGCGGTGACGGTGAGCAGGCCCGCGGCCACCGCCGGGCCGGCCGCGCCCGGATCGATGCCGAGCCGCTCGGCGGCCCGCCGCAGCAGCGTCACGTCACCGACCGGCTCGGCGGCGGCCACCAGCAGCAGCCGCTGCGTCTCCTCGGGCAGCGCGCGGACCCGCGCCAGGTAACTGCGCTCGATGCGGCCGGTGACCGGGTGCGGTCCGGTCCGGTCGGGCCCGTCGGCCGGGTCCGCGACCAGCCGGCCGTGCGGGAGTTCGAGCAGCGCCAGCGGATTGCCGCGGGCCTCGGCCAGCACCCGGTCGCGCACCCGCTCGTCCATCGGCCCCTCGGCCGCCGCGTTCAGCAGCGCCCGGGCGTCGGCGTCGTCCAGACCGGTCACGGCCAGCTCGGGCAGCCCGGCAAGCTCGTCGCGGCCCCGCCGCTCGCGGGTGGCGAACACCAGCGCCAGCGGTTCGGCGAGCATCCGCCGCGCCACGAACGCCAACGTCTGCGCGGAGACCCGGTCCAGCCACTGCGCGTCGTCCACCAGGCAGAACAGCGGCTGCTCGGCGGCCACATCGGTGAGCAGCCCGAGCACCGCCAGACCGACCATGAACCGGTCCGGCGGCGGCCCGGCGCTGAGCCCGAACGCCGTGGCGAGCGCCGCCCGCTGCGGCGGCGGCAGCCGGTCGGCGCGGGGCAGGAACGGGGCACACAGCTGGTGCAGTCCCGCGAACGCGAGTTCCATCTCCGACTCGGCACCCGCCGCGCGGGCGACGCGGTACCGCGCGACACGGTCCGCCACATGGTCCAGCAGCGCCGACTTCCCGATCCCGGCCTCGCCGCGCAGCACCAGTACGGCGCTGTGTCCGGCCGCCACCTCCGTGACCAGCCCGTCGAGCAGCTCCCGCTCCCGTCGCCGGCCCCGCAACCGCTCCGGGACCTCCCGGCCGTTCACTCCGTCCCCGCCACGCCGGGAGCATAACAACACCCCGGGCGGGCGCCCGGCGGGCCAGTGACGGCGATCACGGACACCGCAGGGCATGGCTGCCGTACCGCCCCGGGTGTTCCCTGGGCGGCATGAACGAAGAACACACCGTTTCCTTCCCCGCCCCGGCCCACTGGATCGACGGCCGTGCCGTCGAGGGCGCCGGGCGGCTCATCGAGGTGGTGAACCCCGCCGACGAGTCGGTCGTCGCCACGGTGCGCGAGGCCACGGCCGCCGACGTGGACCTGGCGGTGCGGGCCGCGCGCACCGCGTTCCCCGAGTGGGCGGCGACCACCCCGGAGCACCGCTCCTCGATCGTGCGGCGCCTGGCCGGGGCACTGGAGCGGCACCGCGAGGAACTGGCGGCCGTCATCACCCTGGAGATGGGCGCCCCGATCGGCTTCTCCCGGCAGGCGCAGGTGGGTTTCCCGATCGCCTCCGTCCTGGCCGCGGTCACCACCGCCGAACAGTTCGAGTGGAGCGAGCAGGTCGGCAACTCCCTCGTGGTGCGCGAGCCGATCGGCGTGGTCGCGGCGATCACCCCGTGGAACTTCCCGCTCCAGCAACTGGTCACCAAGGTGGTCCCCGCGCTGCTGGCGGGCAGCACGGTCGTCCACAAGCCCTCGGAGCTGTCCCCGCTCAGCGCCCGGCTGTTCGCCGCGATCGCCGGCGAGGCGGGGCTGCCCGACGGGGTGTTCAACATGGTGCAGGGCACCGGTCCGGTCGTCGGCGAGGCCCTGTCCCGGCACCCCGAGGTCGACATGGTCTCCTTCACCGGCTCCACCCGGGCCGGCCGCAGCGTCTCCGTCGCCGCCGCCGGCACCGTCAAGCGGGTCGCGCTCGAACTGGGCGGCAAGGCCGCCCACATCGTCCTGCCCGAGGCCGACCTCGACCTCGCCGTCACCCGGGGCCTGGCCCTCGCCTGGGCCAACGCCGGCCAGGCGTGCGGCGCGTACACCCGGCTGCTCGTGCCCGAGCACCTCCAGCCGGCCGTGGTCGACAAGCTGCGGGCGGCGGCCGAGGAGTACGTCGTCGGCGACCCGGCGAGCCAGGACACGCGGATCGGCCCGCTCGCCTCGGAGACCCAGCGCCGGCGCGTGGACGGCTGCATCCGGCGCGGCATCGCCGACGGCGCCACGCTGGTGACCGGCGGCCCCGGCCGCCCGGCGGACCGGACGACCGGCGCCTACGTCCGGCCCACCGTCTTCGCCGACGTCGACCCGGCGTCGGCCATCGCCCAGGAGGAGATCTTCGGCCCCGTCCTCGTCGTCATCCCCTACACCGACGACGACCACGCCGTGGAGATCGCCAACGGCACGATCTACGGGCTCAACGGCGCGGTCACCGGCGACGAGGAGCACGCCATGGCCATCGCCCGGCGGCTGCGCGTCGGCCAGGTCGACGTCAACGGCGGACCGCACAACTTCCAGGCCCCGTTCGGCGGGTACAAGCAGTCCGGCAACGGCCGGGAGATGGGCCGGGCCGGTCTGGAGGAGTTCCTGGAGACCAAGGCGATCACCCGCTGACCGTACCCGGCACAGTGTGTGGGGGAATGCCGCACTGCGACCCCACTGTTTGACACGGTGACAGTGTCATGTGGGAGAGGACAGCCATGAGTGACCGAGCAGCACTGGCGGCCTTCCTGCGGGCCCGCCGGGAAGCGCTCCAGCCGGAGGACGTCGGACTGCCCCGCGGGCGGCGCCGGCGCACCGGAGGGCTGCGCCGCGAGGAGGTCGCCGCGCTCTGCGCCATGTCGGCGGACTACTACGCCCGGCTCGAACAGCCGCGCGGCCCCCACCCCTCGGAGCAGATGCTCGCCGTACTCGCCCGGGGCCTGCGCCTGTCCCTGGAGGAACGCGACCTGCTCTTCCGGCTCGCCGGTCACGCCTCCCCGCGCCGGGTGCGGCGCGGGGACCACATCAACCCCGGGATGATGCGGATCCTGGACCGGCTCCAGGACACGCCCGCCCAGGTGGTCAACCACGTCGGCGAGACCCTGAGGCAGACCCACCCGGCGGTGGCGCTGCTGGGCGACGGGACGGCGTACACCGGACTGGCCCGCAGCGCCCACTACCGCTGGTTCACCGATCCCGCCGCCCGCCTCCCGCACCCCGAGAGCGACCACGCCGAGCACAGCCGCCTGCTCGTGGCGGACCTGCACGGCGCCCGCACCCGGGACGGCGACGACTCCCGCGCCGCCGAACTGGTGGACGCGCTGAACCGGCGCAGCGCGGAGTTCGCCCGCATCTGGCGGGAGCGGCCCGTGCTGGGCCCCCAGTGCGGCGTCAAACGCTCCCGGCACCCGGCCGTCGGCACCCTGGAACTGCACTGCCAGACCCTGGTCGACCCGGACCAGTCCCAGCGGCTGGTGGTCTACACCGCCACCCCCGGCACCGAGAGCCACACCGCTCTGCGGCTGCTGTCGCTGCTGCCCGCCCTCGACGACCGGACCGCCTGTCACACCGAGGGAGCCGGCCCGGTCATCGACGTATGAGCCAGTCCCTTACCTGGAAGACCGGCGTCGACGGCCCGGTCACCGTGATCAAGAGCTACACCGTGCCGGCGGCGGAAGCCGACCGCTTCGTCGAGGCGTACCGGGAGAACGCCGGCCTCATGGCGGCCCAGCCCGGCTTCGTCCGCTCCCGCCTGCACCGGCCGCTGGCCGACGCACCCGAGGCGCGGTTCCTGCACATCGCCGACTGGAGTTCGGGCACCGCGCTCGACCGCGCCACCGCCGACCCCGCGTGGCTCGCCTCGCTGCGCCGCCTGTTCGACGACTCCGGACTGCACATCACCTCCGAACCCGCCGTCTATCAGGAGGTCTCCCGGTTCGGCCGGTCCTGACCCGGGCCGCCCCGCCGGCTACCCGGGCCGCCCCGCGTCCACTGCGACGTCCCGCATCAACTCGGCGATGTCGGTGGGGATCGGCGGAACGGGTTCCCGGCGCACCCCGGTCGCCGGCGACCACACCAGGTTGACCGTCAGGTCCGGATCCGCCTCGGGGTGGTCGGAACGGTGGTGACTGCCCCGCGTCTCCCGCCGCTCCCTCGCGCACTCCAGCGTCGCGCGGGCGGCGAGGACGGCGGACCTCAAGTCGTAGGCGTGGGCCAGTTCCTGGAAACCGCCGATGTCGATGTGCACCCCCGCGAACTCCGCGCGGTCGGCGATCTCGCCGATCTCGTCGAGTCCGGCGGTGAGCCCGGCCTCGTCGCGCGCGGCACCGGCCCGCTCGGTCATCACCCGGCGCACCGACCGCAGCAGCGCGCGGACGTTCTGGTCGCCGTCGGCGGACAGCAGCCGGTGCACATCCGCCGCCGCGGCCCGCACCGCCGCCGGCGACCGCCGCTGGACGGTCAGCCCGGCCGAGTACTCCGCCGCCGCCCGGCCGGTGATCCGGCCGTACACGAGGAGTTCGATCAGCGCGTTCTGCTCCAGCCCGTCCGCGCCGTGCAGACCGCTGGCCGCCTCCCCGATCACGAACAGCCCGCCGACCTCGGTGCTGTGGTCCTCGGGCCGCACCCAGACCCCGCCCATCGAGTACTGGGCGGTCGGCGCGACCTCGACCGGATCGCGGGTGATGTCCAGCGTCTGCACGTCCAGCAAGGTCTGGTGCACCCACGGCAGCCGGGTCAGCACGGTCTCCCGTGGCAGATGGGACAGATCCAGCCAGACCCCGCCGGACCGGGTGCCCCGGCCCGCCTCGATCTCCGCGTGCACGGCCCGGGTGACCCGGTCCCGGCTGCCCCGTTCCATGTGCTCGGCGTCGTAGCGGGCCATGAACCGCTCACCGAGGCTGTTGAGCAGCACCCCGCCCTCGCCGCGGGCCGCCTCGCTGACCAGCAGGCCGGCCGCCGGCTCCGGCCCGATCAGCCCCAGCGGATGGAAGCGCACCAGCTCGGGGTCGCGCAGCCGGGCGCCGGCCTCGACGGCGAGCCGGAACGCGTCGCCGCCGCCCTCGTCGCGGCGCGCGGCGGTACGCCGCCAGATACGGGTGTGCCCGCCGGTCGCGAGGATCACCGCGTCGGCGTGCACCAGGTAGCGGGAGCCGTCGGCGAGGTCGAACCCGTAGGCGCCGAAGACCGATCCGTCGTCCACCAGCAGCCGGGTGACGTAGACGCCGGTCAGTACCGGAATGCCCAGTTCCGCCGCCCGGGAGCGCAGCGCCCGCCGTACCTCGGCGCCGGTGAACTCCTCCTCGAACGCTGCGTGCCGGTCCCCGGGACGCCAAGGCGGCCGGTGCCGGCCGGGCAGGCCCCGGCCCCGGTGGTCCGGCCACGTGCCGTAGCGCCGCACGTCCTGCAGCCCGCGCGCCGCGTAGCGGGCCACGACCTGGGCGGTGCGGGGGTCGGCCAGCAGATGGCCCTCGCGCAGCGTGTCGGCCGCGTGCCGCTCCCACGCCTCGCCGGTGCCGGCCGTCTCCCACGGGGCGCCCCCGGGCGCGGTGGCCGCGGGCGCGGCCTCGGCCGCGCGCTTGGCCACCGCGATGACCGCGACACCGGCCTCCGCGACCTCGATGGCCGCCCGGAGGCCGGCCCCACCGGCTCCCACCACGAGGACGGACGTGGCGAGCTGGTGTCCGAGCGAAGACATGGGGGACCTCCTGGAAGAGCGACGGACAGACGGCGAAGACGAACGGACGGGGACGGGGGGAGAGATACGGACGGGACGGGGGAGAGAAACGGACGGGACGAGGGAGGGAAGAGCGGACGGTGAAGGCAGGGGGAGGAACCGGGGGAGGAGGGGAGGCGACGACGGACGAACTGGATCACCGGCAGTGGAGGACCGGACAGCGGGCCGGTTTGTGACAGCCGAAGAGGAATTCCCCGAGTGGAGTCCGTCACAGGCACCGGACACACCGTGTGTGGGCCGTTCCGGGTATCGTTACAAGGCTCGTTCCGACACTGTTTGTGGGACTCTCCCTCCCTGACTTTCCCCGAGGAGCCGCGTCGCATGATCGCCAGCCCGCTTCCCGACCTGGTCGGCCGGCGACGCGAATGCGCGGCACTGGACGATCTGCTGGTCGGGCTGCGCGAAGGCGGGGCCCGGGTGCTGGTGATCCGCGGCGAGGCCGGCATCGGCAAGTCGGTGCTCCTGGAGTACGTGGCCGCGCGGGCGTCCCGGATGAAGGTGACCTGGGCGCACGGCATCGAGGCGGACATGGAGTTGCCCTACGCCAGCCTGCACCAGCTGTGCACACCGTTCCTGGACGAACTGGACACACTGCCCGAACCCCAGCGCGAGGCCCTGCGGGTGGCCTTCGGCATGGCCGCCGGGGACCCGCCCGACCGCTTCCTGGTCGGTCTCGCCGTCCTCACCCTGCTCACCCGCGCCTCGGAGACCCGGCCGGTCCTGGTGCTGGTCGACGACGCCCAGTGGCTGGACCAGGTGTCCTTGCAGACCCTGGAGTTCGTGGCCCGCCGGCTGCTCGCCGAGGCCGTCGTCATGGCGTTCGCGGTCCGCGACCCCGAGGGCCAGTCCGCGCTGAGCGGCCTGCCCACGCTGCGGCTGGACGGCCTGGACGCCGCCGCGGCCGGCGAACTGCTGGAGGCCACGGTGGGCGGCCGGCTGGAGAAGCGGGTCCGGGACCGGTTCGTCGCCGAGATGCACGGCAACCCGCTCGCCCTGCTGGAGTTCTCCCGCGGCCGCAGCGCCGCCGAACTGGCCTACGGGCTGGACGCGTCGGGGCAGCCCGGCGTGCAAGGCCCGGTGGCCAGCCGGGTGGAACGGGACTTCGCCGGCCGTCTCGCCGCGCTGCCGGCGGCGACCAGGACACTGCTGCTGATCGCCGCCGCGGAACCGGTCGGCGACGCCCGGCTGCTGGTCCGCGCGGCCGCCGCACTGGAGATCGTCCCCTACGCCGCGCCGGCCAAGGCGGCCGGGCTGATCGAGTTCGGCGAGTCCGTCCGGTTCCGGCACCCGCTGGTCCGGTCCGCCGTCTACCACGGAGCCGAACCCGAGGAACGCCGGGCCGTGCACCGCGCGCTGGCCGAGGCCACCGACCCGGTCCTCGACCCCGACCGGCGGGCCTGGCACGCCGCCCAGGCCGCCGCCGGACCGGACGAGGAGGTGGCCGCAGGCCTGGAACGGGCCGCCGACCGGGCCAGGCAGCGCGGCGGCATCGCGGCCGAGGCGGTGCTGCTGGAACGCGCCGCCGAGATCACGCCGGACCCCGGGCAGCGCGGCCGCCGCGCCCTCGCGGCCGCCGAGGCGCACTTCTCGGCCGCCGCGCCCGACCGGGCCACGGAACTCGCCACGGTCGCCGAGCTGTGCCCGCTGAGCACGCTGGACCGCGCCCGGCTGGCCCGGCTGCGGGCCAGGATCCTGTTCGCCCGCAGCCGCAGCGACGAGGCGGCCCCGCTGCTCCTGGAGGCCGCCGCCCAGTTCACCGCCGCCGGGTCACCGCTGGCCCGGGAGACGTATCTGGAGGCGATCAGCGCCACCATCTTCGCGGGCCGGGTGCACGGCCCGACCGGGGCCCGCGCCGCCGCGATCGCGGCCCGCAAGTCCGGGGCGCCGCCCTCGGGTTCGGAGGCCGCCGACCTCCTCCTCGACGGGGTCGCCGCGCTCCTCACCGACGGGTACGAGACCGGCGTCCCGGCCCTGCGCGCCGCACTGGACCTGCTCGCGCACGAGGAACTCGGCACCCGGGAGGCGACCATGCGCTGGCTGCTGCTGGTGCCGGTCGCGCTGGAGGCGTTCATCCACTACGCCTGGGACCTGCACGCCTGGGACACCCTGTCCAGCCGTGCGGTGCGGCTGGCCCGTGACATCGGCGCCCTCGGCGCGCTCCCGCCGGCCCTCATCTACGCCGGGGGAGTGCACATCCACTACGGGGACTTCGCCGAGGCCGCCCGGATGATCGACGAGGCCGACGCGCTGGCCGCGGCCACCGGCCACGCTCCGCACCAGTACGCGACGCTGGTGCTGGCCGCCTGGCGGGGCGAGGCGGACGTCGCGGCCGGCATCATCGAGGAAGCCAGACAACGCGCCGAAGAGCGCGGCGAGGTGTCCCTGCTGGGCGCCTCCGGCTACATCCAGGGCGTGCTCTTCAACGGCCTGGCCCGCTACGAGGAGGCCCTGGAGGCCGCTCGCGAGGGCGTCGAGCACGACGGCTTCAACTTCACCGGCCTGTCCCTGGTCGAGCACGTCGAGGCCGCCACGCGGTGCGGTGAACTCGACCAGGCCCGCGCCTCGTTGGCCCGGCTGCTCGAACTCACCCGGGCCGCCGACTCCGGCTGGGCGCACGGCGCCGCCGCCCGCAGCCGGGCACTGCTCACCGAGGGCGACGAGGCCGACCGGCTGTACCGGTCGGCGATCGAGGAGTTCGGCCGCGGCGGGGTGACCGTGGAGGTGGCCCGGACCCACCTGCTGTACGGCGAGTGGCTCCGCCGCGACGGGCGCCGGGCGCTGGCCCGGGAACACCTGCGCACGGCGCACGGGATGTTCGACGGCATGCGGGCGCACGCCTTCGCCGAACGCGCCCGCCGCGAACTGCTCGCCACCGGCGAGCACGTCCGGGTGCGGGAGAACAAGCCGTTGAGCGCCCTCACCCCGCAGGAGTCGCAGGTCGCCACGCTCGCCGCGGACGGCATGACCAACGCGAAGATCGGCGCGGAGCTGTTCATCAGCCCGCACACCGTGGAGTGGCACCTGCGCAAGGTGTACACCAAGCTCGGCATCAACTCCCGCCGCGCCCTGCCGGGCGCCCTGGCGAACACCCCGGCCGTCGCCCTCGACGACGAGGAAACGGCCCGCACCGCCTGAGCACGGCGGGGCCGGCCGCGGTGGCCATCGCCCCCAGGTGACTCACACGTACTCACCACGGGGTTCTGCCACGTACTCACCACGGGGCTCTGCCACGTACTCACCACGGGGTTCTGCCACGTACTCACCACGCACTCACTACGGGGCCCCACGTGCGCACCACGGGTCCCCCCCGGGAGGCCCTGCGGACACTCACCGATGTCGCCTCACCAGGCCCGCCACCACGGCCGCCTCCGGCCTCTCCCACGGCCTTCCCACGCACTCCGTACGGCCGCCCCCGGCCTCCGCCGCCTCCCACGGGACCGCTCCCACGGGGTCCCACGGACTCGACCACGGGGAGCAAGGGCGCGGTGGGCCGGGCCACGGGGCGAGGGTGGAATCGTCGCCCCTCGACGGGCGCCCGTCCACCCCGAGGAGTTCCCGATGTCCGCGCCCAGCCCGGAGACGACCCAGCCGACCGCACCCCCGGTCACCCAGCCGGCCGAGGACGGCCTGGACCTCGCGCTCGACCTTTTCCTGGCCCAGCGGACACGGCTGTTCCGCATCGCCTACCGCATCGTCGGCGACGTCACGGGCGCCGAGGACGTGGTCCAGGACGCCTGGCTGCGCTGGCAGCTCACCCGGCGCGCGGAGATCGACAACCCGACCGCATTCCTGGTCACGGTCACCACCCGGCTGGCGCTCAACGTCGTCCAGTCCGCCCGGCACCGCCGCGAGATACCGGACGAGCCGCAGTTGGCCGACCTCGGTGACCGGACCGCCCAGGACCCCGTGCTGAGCGCCGAACGGGCCGCGGCGGTCGAGGGCGCCCTGGCCCTGCTGATGGCGCGGCTGACCCCGGACCGGCTCGCCGCCTACGTGCTGCGCAAGGGGTTCGGCTACGCCTACGCCGAGGTCGCTGCGCTGCTCAGGATCAGCACCACCAACGCACGGGTGGTGGTGCATCGGGCACAGGCCCGCCTGGAGTGCGGGAGAGAGCGGCCGGTGCCCGCCGAGTCGCACCGTCGTCTGGTCGCCGCGTTCCGCACCGCGGCCGGCACCGGGGACATGGAAGACCTCGTGCGGCTGCTCGTCCCCAGGGACGCGCAGGTGCACCAACTGCCGTCGGCGTCCCGTCGGTCGCCCGGCGCGGACCAGCGGAGCGTGCCGCGCGCCGCCTGAGCGGTACGCCCAGCGACCCGGACACACTGTGCCACCCGACAACACCACACCCACTGCCAACGTTTGACGCGAACGTGGGAAATCACCATAGTGTGTTCCATGTTCAACGAACATCGAACGAGGAGCACGTGATGCCCGCAGACCCCCTCGGCCAGACCCCGTCCGGCCAGACCTCATCGGGCCGGACCTCGGGCCGGCCCTCATCGGACCGGACCTTCGACGGCCAGGTCGTCGTCGTCACCGGCGCCGGGTCCGGGATCGGCCGGGCCACGGCCGTCGCCTTCGCCGAGGCCGGGGCGTGGGTGCTCGGAGTGGGCCGCCGGGAACAGCCGCTGAAGGAGACCGCCGCGGCCCACCCCCGCATCGAGATCCTGGCGGCCGACATCTGCGCCGACGGAGCTCCCGCCGAGGTGATCGGGACCGCCGTGCGGCGGTGGGGACGTCTGGACCACCTGGTCAACAACGCCGGGGCGACGGCGGTGATGCCGCTGGCGGAGACCGACCGGCAGACGGTCGTCGACCTGTTCGCGCTGAACGTCGTCGCACCGAGTCTCCTGGCCCACGCCGCCCTGCCGCACCTGCGCCAGTCGTCCGGCTCGATCATCAACCTGTCCAGCACCTACGGACACCGGCCCATGCCGGGCGGCGCGCACTACGCGGCCACCAAGGCGGCCGTGGAACAGCTGACGCGCAGCTGGGCGCTGGAACTCGCGGGTGACGGCGTCCGCGTCAACGCTGTGGCGCCCGGCCCCACCAGCACCGATGTCATGCTGCACGCCGGTCTCACCCCGGAGGCCGCCAACGACATGTACGCCTACGAGCGCGACCGCATCCCCACCCACCACATCGCGCACCCGGACGAGGTGGCGCACTGGGTCCTGCGGATGGCCGACCCGGCCGGCCGCCATGCGACCGGTCAGGTGATCACCGTCGACGGCGGACTGGATCTCGTCTGACCGGGCCGCCCCGGCGGTACCACTGAACCATCCGGACCCACACCACCCACACCGAAAGGCGTGTCATGAAGATCGCAGTGATCGGCGGAACGGGGCTGATCGGCTCGCGGGTCGTCCAGTTCCTGAAGGACGCCGGCCACGAGGCCGTACCGCACTCGCAGTCCACCGGGGTCGACGTCATCAGCGGCCAGGGACTCCAGCAGGCCGTCACCGGAGCCGACGTCGTGGTGAACCTCACCAACTCACCGACCTTCGACGAGGCGTCCCCGGCCTTCTTCCGGACCTCGATGGACAACCTCCTGGCCGCGTCCCACGAGGCCGGCGTCGGACACTTCGTCATCCTGTCGATCGTCGGAGTCGACCAGGTGCCGCAACTCGACTACTACCGGGCCAAGGTGCTTCAGGAGGACCTCCTCAAAGCCGGTCCGGTGCCCTACTCGATCGTCCGGGCCACGCAGTTCATGGAGTTCATCGAGGCCGTCCTGTCCTGGACCACCGACGGTGACACCGTCCGGCTGCCCGCCACCCCGATCCAGCCCATCGCCGCCGAGGACGTCTCCCGCGCCGTGGCGGAGGTCGCCGCGGGCGCCCCGCTGAACGGCATCCGCGACATCGTCGGCCCCGAGGTCTTCGCCCTCGACGAGCTGGGCCGGATCACCCTGTCCCACAAGGGCGACACGCGCACCGTGGTCACCGACCCGACCGCCGGCATGTTCGCCGCCGTCGAGGGCGACGTCCTGACCGACAAGAACGCCCACCTGGCCGCCACCCGGTACACCGACTGGCTCTCCTGACCGGCGAGCCGCCGCGCGGGCGGTACCGCACCCCGTCCACGCGGCGGCGCCCCGGCTCAGGACGGAAAGCCGAAGAGCCGGTACTCGGCCGCCGTCACGAACCCGAACCGCCGGTACAGCGGCTCCCCGGCCGGGCTGGCCACCAGCGCCGCGTGGCGCATCCCGCGCTCCCGTCCCACCTGGAGCGCGGCCGCCGTCAACGCCGTCCCCACGCCTCGCCGGCGCTGCTCCTCGGCCACGTGCACGAGGAAGATCCCGGCCACCGTGTGCGCGGTGATCACCACGGTGGTGCCGATCACCCGGCCTTCCAGCGACGCGGCCAGCCGGACGATGTCCGCGTTGTCCGCGCGCCTCGTCTCGACACGCACCATCCGGGCCTCCGCACCGGGCCCGATCCCCATCGACGTCCGGTACGTGCGGACCAGCTCGGCCAGCCCTTCCCCGTCCCGCACCGGAGCCACCCGCAGCCCGGCATCCGCGCCGGCCGGGCCCCCGCCCGGTCCGTCGCCCGGTCCGCCGTCCGGCCCGGTGGGGCGGCCGAGGGGCCGCACCATCACCGGCATGACCGCGATTTCCCGGCCGCCGTGCCGCCGCAGCACACCGGCGGTGTCCTCGGGACTGTCCGGCCCGACCCACCACCACCAAGGCACACCCGCCAGCTCCCGGCGGACGGCCGCCACGTCCAGCCCGGCCGCCGACCCGGACCGCACCCGCACCACACCGTTGAACTGCGGGGCGGCCAGCCCGCTGCGGGACCGGTCGACACCGTCGCCCGGACCGTCCTGCGGACCCCACCCCATCAGGTACTGCCGGAAGTTGGCGAACACCGACGCCATCGCGTCCACCATGAACACTACCTCTCTCACCATGTGACTAAGTGCAACACAGTGTGCTTCATGCTTGCACACGCCGTTTCCCGCCCCCCCCCACGAACGCCGCTGTCACACCTGAGCGACCCGGACGGTCAGACCGTT
The DNA here is from genome assembly GCF_018614415.1 of Streptomyces sp. ISL-12. Classification (GTDB taxonomy): domain Bacteria; phylum Actinomycetota; class Actinomycetes; order Streptomycetales; family Streptomycetaceae; genus Streptomyces. The sequence continues at coordinate 151 of NZ_JAGGOO010000002.1, read as the reverse complement.
CGGCGGTGACACGAGAGCTGGAGGGGATCCCGGTATGAAGGTCGTGGTGTTCGACGACGACGGACTCATGGGCGTCGAGACCGCGCTCTGGGTCCAGGACCACGGGCACGAGGTGCGCCTCGTCCCCGCCCCCGGCGGCCCGCACTCACCC